>DATDRS010000248.1:0-5226 GCA_035291605.1 Anaerolineales bacterium
ATCCGTTGACTACCGATACCCCTCCGCCTGCAAATTGAACAGCGCCGCATATTTCCCGTTCATCGCCAGCAGCTCGGCGTGCGTGCCCTGCTCGACGATGCGCCCGCCTTCCAACACAATGATCCGGTCGGCGATGCGCACAGTGGAGAAACGGTGCGAGATGAGGATCGCCGTGCGGTCGGCGGCGATCTGGCGGAACTGCCGGAACACCTCGTACTCAGCCTTCGCGTCGAGCGCGGCGGTCGGCTCGTCGAGGATGAGCACGGGCGCATCGCGCATGTAGGCGCGCGCGAGCGCGATCTTCTGCCACTGGCCGATGGACAACTCGTGCCCCTCGTCGAAGAACATGCGCCCAAGCATTGTCTCGTAACCCTTCGGCAGTCCCGCGATGAAAGAATGCGCGCCGCCCTTCTCGGCCGCCGTCTGGATGCGGGCCAGGTCGTCCAGCGCCTCGACCTGCCCAAAGCCGATGTTCTCCCGCGCGCTCAGGAAGTAATGCACGAAGTCCTGGAAGATGACGCCGATGCGCTTGTGCAGGCTGGCCGGGTCGAGGTCGCGCAGGTCAACGCCGTCGTACGTGATGCGCCCCGCGTCCGGGTCGTACAGCCGGGCGAGCAGCTTGACGAGCGTCGTCTTGCCCGCGCCATTCTCGCCGACGAGCGCGATCTTCTCGCCCGGCCGGATCGTCAGCGAGATGTCGTGCAGCGCCTCCTGCGCCCGCGTGGGATAGCGGAAGCTGACGTGGTGAAACTCGATGCCCTGGCGCATCGCTTCCGGCGCCGCGCGGCCATCGCCTCCCGGCGGGATGCGCGGCCTCAGGCCGAGGAACGCCAGCAAGTTGTTGAGGTAGAGGTTGTGCTCGTAGATGTTCGCCAACCCGAACATGATGGCGTTGGCCGTCATGGGCGCCTGCATGAGGACGGAAGAATACAGCGTGAGGTCGCCGAGGGTGAGGCGGCCCGCGAGGGTTTGCAGGATCACCGCCAGGTACGAGCCGTAATAGCCGAGCGAAGACAACAGTTGCAGGGCGACCTCCGCAATATTGCGGCGCAGCGCGAGCGTCCGGTTCTCGCGAGCGAACTGCTCGTAGAGCGCGTGATAGCGGTCGGCCAGCAGCCGCCCGAGGCCGAAGAGCTTGATCTCTTTCACGAAATGTCCATCGGTGAGCATCATGCCGTAGTTCATCATGCGCCGCCAGGCGGGCGTGCGCCAGCGGTGCATCTCGTACCCGGCGCGGGCCAAGTACGCCTGCACGGCGAGCGCGGGCAGGCCGGTGACGAGCAGCACGAGCACGACCCAGGCGCTGAACCTGAGCATGAGCGCGGTGAGCGCGACGAGCGTGATGGCGCCCTGGGCGAGGCTGAAACTCTGCTGGAGGATCATCAGCGGGCGGAAACTCGTCTCGGCCCAGGCGCGCTGGAGCATGTCCTGCTTGGAGGGCGTCTCGAAAAATTCGAGGTCGAGAGTCAGGGTCTTGTCGAGGATCAGGCGGTTGATGCGCTGGGTGAGCCGGTCGCGCAGGAGCTCGCTGCTGAACTGGCTGAGGATGCGCAGACCCTGGCCGCAGGCGGCGAGGCCGAGGCCCAGCGCGATGGGGAACGCCACGCTGCTCAGGCTGGCGTCCGACCGGGCAATGGCGGCGACGACGGCGTCAATCGTGAGCTTCCCGACCCACGCGCTCGCCGGGGCGATGAAGGCTTGCAGGAGCGTCGCGAGCGCGAGGGCGAGGGTGAGGGAGGGATGGGCTTCCCACACCAGGCGGAAGGCCTGCGGCATCCCGGCGAGGCCGGTGAACGCCCCGCGCAGGCGCTCGCGCCACGACTTCGGATGGTCGTCCTCAAAGCGTGAGCCAAAACGGATCATCATCGTGCTCAACTCCTTGAGTGCTTAACCGTAAAGACGCGCAAGGCGCAAAGGAAAGTCTTTCTTCACGCTCTCGGCGTCTTCGCGGTTCAGCTTTTCTTCGTTTGTACTATTCGTGCGTCCGGCTAGTTCAAACTTGCCGTGGGCGTTGTCTGAGCGCGCTGTCAAGGAAGTGTTGAATCTCGCCCTCCAGCACCTGCTTGATCTTAAGCGTGCGCTGGTCGGTGCGGTGGTCGTGTACACCCTTGTCCTTCGTGCTGCGGATGTACGAGCGGACGACGCCGCCCGGCGGCAGGGCCAGGCGCGGCTCGATCTTCTCGGCCTCGAGGTGGAGGCGGGTGCGCAGGAGGCGCGAGGCCTCGGCGGCCAGGTCGTCCGCCGGGAGGTTGCCCCACAGCGTCAGGCGGCGGTTGGCGCGCGGGTGGTGAACCGCGACGAGCGAGGTCAGACGGGGGATGAGCAAGCCGCTCCGGTTCGCAGATTTCGCGCTGATCTCCACATCAGGCGGGGCAGCCGGCAGTTCGTCGTCGTCAAGCTCGGGCAGGACGAGCACGCTCGCCGGGAGACGCTGCAGCGTCTCCTGCCCGGCGACCCTCGCCGCCTGCACCAGGCGGTGCGCGCCGGTTTCGCCCTCCAGCAGGCCGTAGACGCCAAAGCCGCTGATGACGAGCGTGGCGGTGAACGTGCGGCCCTCGGGCGACTGGTCTTCGCCGAGCACGCTGGCGGCGAGGCCGCGCTGTTTGGCCCACCCCAGATACATCTTGGCGAGCGTGGCCGCCCAGTGCCGCGCGGCGTTCTGTTTTGACTTGACGCTGATTTGCAGGTACGCCCCGCACGTGTCGTGCGGGCCGCTGAGCCACGCGGCGAATTCGACGCGCGGCAGTTCGCTCGTGAGGAACTTGTAGGCCCGCAGGCCGCCCTCGAAGTCGAGCGCCTCGGCCGCGCAGTGCTCGGTCAGCGTGTCCAGCGCGGCGCGCAGCGTGCCCAACAGGTCCACCGTGCTGCTCGCGCGCTGATAGGCGTCGAGCTTGCGGCGCGCGGCGGCCTGATTGTTCCAAAAGCTCATGTCGGCCATCTCGGCCAGGATGGCCTCGCGCTCGGTGCGCGCCTCGGTCACACGGTAGACGCCTTCCAGCGCTTCCACCCGCGCGGCGAGCACGGGCAGCGCCTCACGCATCTCGTCGAGGGTGATTGGCGCGGGCAGGGCGGCGACGGCGGGCGGTGGCTGAACGGGGGTCGGGGCGAGATAGGCCGAGGCAACGCGCCCATGCTTCATGTAGAGCCGGATCGTCCCGCCGGAGGCCCCCAAGGGCAAGGCGTTGATCTCGCGCGCGAGCGGATAGGTGATGATCTTTTCAATCTGCCGCTTGAGGTAGCGCGCGCCGTACTGCGGGCTGTAGCCGAGGGCCACGGCGTGCTCGATGACTTCGTCGGCGATGTCAATATCGAATCGGCGGCGGGTGAGGCCCTCGCGCTGGAGCAGGTCGCCGATTTCGCGCCGGGCGATGTCGGCCATCACCGCGCGGCTCAACGGGTGGAAGACGCACACCGCGTCAATGCGGTTCATGAATTCGGGCGTGAAGTATTGCTCGGTCTCGGACAGCACCTGCTTCTCGCGCACTTCGAGCGGCTCCCGCACGGCGAAGCCGATCTGGCCCTGCTCGATGAGCCGCGCGCCGAAGTTGGAGGTGATGATGAAGATGCAGTTGCGCAGGTTCACCGTCTCTTCGTTGCCGTTGATGAGCAGGCCCTCGTCGAAGAGCTGCAGGAAGCGCTGGTAGATCAGCGGCCAGGCTTTCTCGAACTCGTCCAGCACAATGACCGAGAAGGCGCGCCCCGCGAGGCGGTTGGTGAGCTGGCCGCGCCGGTGCGCGCTGTGGCGCGAGTAGGGGTCGCCGAACAACTCGGTATGCTGGTGGGGGTAGGCGTAGTCGGCCATGTTGAAGCGCACCAGCCGCTCACGGTCGCCGTAGAGGTATTCCGCGAGCGCGCGCGCCAGTTCGGTCTTGCCCACCCCGGTGGGCCCGAGGAACAGAAAAACCCCCATCGGCCGCTGCGGGTTGTTGACGCGCGCCCGCAGGAGGCTCAGGGCCTGCACGATCGCCTCGACCGCCTGGTCCTGCGCCAGCACGCGCTGTTTGAAATAGCGCAGCACTTCCGCTTCGTTGAAGGTGATCGCCTCGTCCAGCAACATGCGCGGCAGGCCGCTCTGCTCCCCGAAACGGCGGATGACGTCTTCGGCGGTGAGCTGGGCCGCGCCCCCGGTTTGCGTGACGGCCAGCGCGTCGCGCAGCAGGTCAATGGTCTTGCCGGGCTGGGCTTTGTCGAGGGCGTAATGCTGGGTGAGGTCGAGCGCCTGCTCGACGGCTTGAGGCGTGACGGCCACGCCGTGCAGGATGCTCAGGTCCTCGACGGCGCGCTGCACCATTTGCTGCGTGGTTGGCAGGTCGGGTTCGGCGACGCGCACGGGCAGGAAAATCTGCCGGTAGTCGGAATAGGCGTCGGAGAAGCGGCGCCAGGCGTTTTCTTCGGCCTCGGCCAGGCACACGAGGGCGGGGTAGCGTTTGAGCGTCCCGGCCAGCCAGGTCGCTGCGTCCAGCGCGCCGCCCCTCAGTTGGAGCAGCCCGGCCTCCAGGCCGCCCTCCTCGTCTTCCGGGTGCCACCGGCCCTGGTGATGGCCGACGGGGCGGGCTGAGCGCGTCAGCTCGTCGAAGAACAAAATGATCTCCGGGTGCTGCGCCCACTCCATCGCCAGTTGGTCGAGGAGCATGAACCAGTTGACGCGCCCGGAGAGGCCGGTCAGGTTGGATAGGGGGAAGCGCCATACTTCTCTGTTGAGCAGTTCGGGCGGACACTGCCCCTGGGCAATGCGGTTGACGATGGCCTGCGCCACGGCGGTCTTGCCCACGCGGCTTGGCCCGACGACGATGACGCGGCCTTTGAGCGGCGAGGCCAACGCCTGCAACACCTGGGTCACTTCGGCCTCGCGGAGGTAGACCTCCGGCTGACGCCCGGCCTCAGCGGAGAGGTTCTCGGCCACGCTGGCGAGCATGGTCCGGAAGTCTTCGGGTTGAGCGGATTCCTGCAGCTGGGGTGTGGGAGGCATATGCATAAGGAGTGACCTCCATCTGTCTGGCCTGCGATGTTGCGGTTGGAGAAATCGTAAAGATAAGTCAGGTGAACTCGCCGTCGGCGTGACGAGTTCCCGCCCTGAGGGTGGCACTAGCCTAACTTTTGCGCAATTAGCGCCGAGTTCGTCTCGGCGGGCTGAAAACTCGAACTTTGACAACGGAACCGGCGAGAGCCCTCCCGACAGTGGCAGAATCTAGGTTCCCCAACCCATTCTGTCACCGTTCAGGAGAG
>DATDRS010000249.1:0-8608 GCA_035291605.1 Anaerolineales bacterium
CTGACCTGGGTTTTCCGCAGGCGGTGGTTGCGCTGGTGGATCAGAATGAGCGAGTCATCACCGCGTGGCTCGGCCGGGCGCGAGACGGTCACGCCCTGTTCGCCGGGGGATTGCCGCACCCCGCGCGGGTCCCCCTCGCCCCGGAAGGCGGGGTAATCGCCGAGTGTTTGTTGGACGGCCAGACCCGCCTCGCCACCCGCGACCTGCGCACGTCCAACGAGCACGTCAACCGCTATCTGGGGGGTGGGCCGTATCACCTCTTCCCCATGCTGCTGCGCGAGCATCCGGTGGGCGTCTTGCTGGTGGATGCCTCAGATGGCGGCGATCCGGCCCGCCTGCGCTCGCTGGAATCCATCGCCAGCCAGGCGGCCATCGCGGTGGGCACGACCATGCTGTGCATTGACCGGGCGCAGCGACTGGCGATCCAGGACGAGCGCGTGCGCATTGCGCGGGATATTCACGACACGGTTTCACAGTCGCTCTTCGGTCTGGTGTATTCTCTGGATGCCTGCGCCAGGCTCCTGCCGGAGCAGCCGGAAATGGTGAAGTCCGAGCTGGGCAACCTGCGCCGGCTCGCGGAAGACACACGCGCCGAGGTCCGCCAATCCATCCTCGACATCTGGCCCTCGGAACTCACCGCCGAGCGTTTTGAAAGCGACTTGCGGCGCTATGCCACGGAGATATGCCGGGGGAGTGAGCTTAAAGTCGCGATCGCCATCCGGGGCGATTTCGCCCGCATGTCGGGCCGGGTCAAGCGCGGCTTGTACCGGATCGCCCAGGAGGCAGTCAATAATATCGTGCGGCACGCCGCCGCGCGGGAGGCGCGCATCTGCCTGGACACGCTGGACGGCCAGGCGATGCTCGTCGTGCGCGACGACGGGCGGGGTTTTGATCTTCGACTGGCGTTAGCCCGCGCGTTCAACCGGGAGCACTTCGGCCTGCGCGGCATTCAGGACCGGGTCGGCTCGCTGGGCGGCTTGAACGAGATTCTCTCCCTGCCCGGAGCGGGGACGACGATTTGGGTGAGTGTACCGGTAGCAGATAGTAAATGATACGGATTCTCGTCGCCGACGACCACGAAGTTGTGCGGAAGGGGCTGGTCATGATCCTGCGCCTCGAACCCGGCTTTGAGGTCGTGGGCGAGGCGCGCGACGGACAGGAGGCCGTTCAGCAGACGCGCGCCCTCTGTCCGGATGTGCTCTTGCTGGACCTGAAGATGCCCAACCTAGGCGGCGACGCGGCGGCCCAGCGCGTGCGCGCGCAGTGCCCACAGACCCGGATCATCATGCTCAGCGGCGCCGAAATTGACGAAACCGTGCTCGACCTGATCGAGCAGGTGGACGGCTACGTGCTTAAAGATGTCAGCCCGGATGAACTGGCGCGCGCGATCCGCTCGGTCGCCGAGGGGGGGCAGTATATTCACGCCGCCGTGACCCGCGCGCTGCTGGAACGGCTGAACGCCCGCGCCCCGGCGGCCCGCGAGGCGCTGCGCACCGCGCTCTCCCCGCGCGAGATGGACGTGCTGCGCCTGATGGCGACGACCGCGACTTATCGCGAAATCGGCCAGCAGCTGTTCATCTCTGAGGAAACCGTCCGTTCTCACGCCAAGAATATCCTCGCCAAACTGGGCCAGCCTAACCGGACGCAGGCGGTGGTGACGGCGGTGAAGCTGGGGCTGATCACGCTGGGATGATGCCATGAGTAACGTCACTCTCCCTCCCGACGAACACCTCGCCGCGCAGCGCATCCTCGCCGTCACCGAAGAAGAGCTGCAGCGGATCATCCTCAACATTCACGACGGGCCGGTGCAGAAACTCTTCGCCGCGCTCTCGCAGTTGAACGTCCTCCAGGCGCAGGCCGGACAGGGTGGAACGCCGGACGAAGATTGGGCGGCGCGCCTCAACCGCATCTCGGCGCTGGTCGAGGCCTCGCTGGCCGAAATCAAAACCTCCATCGGCACTTTCCGCCCGCCGGAATTCGCCCGGCGCAGCCTGCTGACGGTGCTGGAAGGGCTGATCATCCAGCACGAGGAGTTTACCGGCTGCCGCGTGAATTTTCAGGTGGCCGGCGAGATCCCCCGCGTGACACTCCCGGCCAAGATCGCGCTCTACCGCATCTTGCAGGAGGCCCTCTCGAATGTTTACCGCCATGCCGGTGTGGAAGGCGCTCAGGTGCGGCTCTCTGCCGAAGACCGGCGCGTCCGCTTGGAAGTTGTGGACGAGGGTCGAGGCTTCAACCCGCCGCCGCTCATCGGGCCGGAAGCGACCGAACGGGAAGAGCATATTGGCTTGCGCGGGATGCGCGAGCGGGTGAGCCTGGTGGGCGGCCTGTTCATGGTGGAATCCAGCCCTGGCGCGGGCACGCGCATCGTGGTGGAAGTCCCCAGCGATGAGTGAGCGCCTGCGCATCGTCCTCGCGGACGATCACGAGCTGGTGCTCGAAGGCCTGCGCGGCCTGCTGGCGAGCGAGGCGGATATGGAAGTGATGGCCACGGTCACCGACGGCGCGGCCCTGTTGTCGGCGCTGGAGCGCCAGCTCCCCGATGTCGTCGTCGTTGATCTGCAAATGCCGACGGTAGGCGGCCTCAGCTGCTTGACCGAAATCCGGCGGCGGGGCTGGCCGGTGAAGGTGCTCGTGCTCACGGCGTTCAGCGACGGCGAGTCTATCCAGTCGGCGCTGGAGGGCGGGGCCGATGGCTTCGCGCTTAAGACCGCGCCGCCGCGCCAGACGATTGAAGCCATCCGGCAGGTCGGGCAGGGGAACCTCGTCTTCCCGCCCGCTGCGCGCAAGTGGATGAGCGGCCACAAGCCGGCGCCAGGCCCCGAGCTTTCCGAGCGCGAATGGGAGGTGCTTGAGCTCGTCGCCAAAGGCCTCACCAACCGGCAAATCACCGAGACGTTGTCCGTCTCTGAGAATACGGTGAAGTTCCACCTCCAAAATATTTTCCAAAAGCTAGGCGTGAACAACCGCACCGAGGCGGCCGGGTATTACTTCCGGGTGCGCGGCGCACACCCTCCCGGCTGATTTAGAAGGTGAGCTGCATGACCAGCAGCGCCAGCGCCGAGCGAGAACCCTCGTTGTTAACCATCTGCTCACCGACAATTGGTTGTTCTCCGCTCACTTCGGCGGCGAATAGCGCCAGACACCACTCCTCTCGGTACCAACCCACAGCGCACCGTCGGGAGCCACTGCGATGCTGGTAATGGCGGCCCGACCCCTGGCGGTATAGAAACCGAATGCGTCGTACGGGCTCATCAAACACAAGAGGGTGATGGGAGCGCACATGCTCAGCGCAATCAACCAGGTTTCTTCACTCAATGCACCATAGGGAGCGCCGTCCAGCGCCAGTTCCTGAAACCCATAGTGGGTGAAAGTCGCAACACCTTCACCCACCATGGGCGACGGCTGATTCTTTAGCGTAAAATCAGAGGCAGGTAAAGCAGTTCGCCAGGGGCGTATTTCTGGACGCGGTGATTGTCTTTATCGGCGATGTAGACATTGCCTGCGGCGTCCACGTCAACACCTGTCGGGTAGCGGAATTGGTCAACCTGGCTGCCCGAGGATCCTCCGATGGTGGTCAGATAAGCCCCGCTACCGTCGAAGACCTGCACCCGGTTGTTACTCGTGTCTGCCACGTAGATGTTGCCCAGGAGATCGACGGCCACTCCGGATGGCCCCCAGAACTGGTCCAGTGTCATCTGCCAGGCACGGCTGCTGTTGAATTTCTGCACCCGACCGTTCGACGTATCGGCGACATAGATGTTGCCGCTGGCATCCACCTCAACATCATTCGGCTCGTTGAAGTGGCTGTTGTCTGCGCCAGCCACCCCGGTCACCCCTAGTGTGGCTACATAGATACGGCTGCTGTTGTAGATTTGAACGCGATGGTTGTCTGAATCGGCGACGTAGATGTTGCCACTGTCATCTACCGCCACGCCGTCGGGGTATTTGAACTGGTAGCTGCCCGCGCCCCAGCCAGTTCCCAAGGTGGTCTGGTACGTGCCGTCGCTGCTGAAAATCTGGATGCGGTGGTTCCATTCTTCAGCCACGTAGATGTTCCCGCTGGCATCGAAAGCCACGCCGCGGGGATTGGCGAAGTGAGCTTCGTCGTCACCCTCCACCCCGGCCACGCCAATCGTGAACTGCGGTACACCGCTGGCGTTCAGTTTGACGAAGCGGTGACCTCGACGTTCGTCTTCCACGATGCCGATATTCCCGGCTGCATCCACAGCCACACCATAGGGCATGTTATAGTGATAATTGTCGGTCAGATAGGGCACACCGGTGGCGCCGAAGGTGCGCACGTATACCAGGCTGCTGTCGAATTTCTGCACGCGACTGTTGAGCTCATCTGCCACGTAAATGTTGCCCACTGAGTCCACCGCCACGTCCCCAGGCCAATCAAACTGGTTGGTCCCGGAACCCCCGCCGGCGCTCAGGGTGGTCTCATAGTTGCGTGTAGTCCGATTGAAAATCTGCACCCGGTGGTTGCCACCGTCAGCGACGTAGATGCGATTTGCATCCACAGCCACACCCCTTGGATTATTAAAGTGGTTATTGTCATCACCAAGCACTCCGGTCACTCCCAGGGTGGCTACGTAGCTGTGGTTGCCATCAAAGATTTGTACTCGTTCGCTGCCCAGATCGGCCACATACAGGTTATCGTCGTCATCAATGGCAATCCGCCAGGGAGAGTTGAAGTGGACGTTGTCCGAGCCGGGTACGTCCGTCACGCCGATCGTCGTGCTGTAGACGCCGTTGCTGTCGAACACCTGAATGCGCCGGTTGCAGGTATCGCTGACGTAAATATCTCCGGCGTTATCAAAGGCAATGCCGAACGGGCAGTCGAAATGAGCATTGTCTGACCCCGCTTCCCAGGTGACGCCCAACTGCATTAGGTAGTCGCCATCCGCGTCGTACTTAACCACGCGGTTTGAATTTTGATCCACGGCCCAGATATTGCCTGCGCTATCTACGGCTACATCCATGGGAACGCTGATGTGTTTGTTATCCGCCAACCAGACCCTGCCCGCAGTGCCGATGGACATCAGAAATGCACCATCCCCGCTGTACTTGAGCACCCGTGCGCCCAGGGTCTCGGCCACCCACAGGTTGCCCGCGCCGTCCACGCCTACCCCTTCGGGGTTGTAGATGTGGGCAGTATCGGCAAAATATGCTACCTCTGTCACGCCAAAGGTCCGCTCGTACCAGAAAACCTTCCCCGGCTGGCCGACTGAGCGGATGGCCGGATTTTCCTGGGGGGAAGGATTTTGAGCCAGGGAAAGGCCAGCGCTCAGAAAGACCATCAGGGTCAGAGAAAAACCTACTGAGAAAAGAATTTTGCGGTTCATGTTAACCTCCTTTTCTTCGTGGCAGGCTACCATTGGTCGAGGTGCCCGCGGGCGAAGACCAAATTGATTCGACAGGCTGGACAGTTCTTAGCCGTGGACGCTATCTGACTGTCACACTTTGGACATCGGCCCGCCGCTACGCGCGCCTTTCTTGCCTCAAGGACTTCTTTGCTAAGCGGCGACGACGCGAATGGCTGTGCCATGCCCTCTTCATGCGCAAGTGTTTCCGCCGGCATCCTTGCTGACTTGGAAAGAATCCAGTAAAGAAGGAATAGAAAACCCGGTGAAGCGCAGATCAGCATATACCCCCCTCCGGAGGAGGAAGGATCGCTAACGAAAAGGCTGGCGAACACACTGACCACTGTCATCGCGCCGCCCAGACCTTCTTTCCACCAGGCAAGGATCATTCCAACCACCAGTCCGAACGGGAAGAAAAACAGACTGGCCCATTCGCGCGGCGTAATTTTGGCTGGTTCAAAACCTTCACCTATAAACATCAAGATGAATACGCCGATGAAAACGATGCTCGAGAGGCGCGCAGCCCAGCGGAGTGCAAGAAGCAAGGGATGGGTGGAAGTGTTTGGCGTTTTCATACAGTCTCTCTTCTGTTTAACTATCACGCCTGGAGAGGAGGGGGCTTGAAGAACCAAGTGACCAGGTGGGGAGGTTTATCCTCCCCACCTGAAAACCTCACCGAGAGCAAAGGCCAGAATGGTCTCACTTCGAGTACGTGCAGACGTAAGCAGGCCAATCCGCGGCGATGAGAGCGCGGGAAACTCTACGCGCTCAATCGGGGCCGCAGATGGCGGGCGGCTCGGTCAACCAGTCTGAGAAGTCTATGTTTGCGCCGACCGAATCGCCGGAGCCCGGGCCTGCTCCGCTGGGGCCGATCGGATCGCCCCACCAGTTGCCGGTGGCATCCTGGGAAGCAGGCTGGCTATTGAAGACTGCCGTGTCCCCGTTCCCCACGATGCAACTCCCGGTGATGCTCGTCGCGTTCTCGCTGTTCACGCCGCTGCTGATAGCATCGCCTTCGCCCGGCGACGTGTTGCCCAGCACCGCGCTCCCCGTCACGATCAGCGTGCCCCAGTTGTCCAACCCGCCGCCAGTCCAGGCTGCCGAGTTGCCGGAGATGACGCTGCCATTCTCGATCACGGTTGTGCTGTCCTCCTTGTTATGGAGGCCCCCGCCTTCATTCGCCGAGTTGCCAGATACAGTGCTGTTGCTGATCGTCAGAATCCCACCTATCCAGTTAAACAGGCCGCCGCCAAATGGCGCCCAGTTGCCGGAGACGGTGCTGCTATCCACCGTCAGAGTACCGAGATTGAAGAGACCGCCGCCGCCGTCGCTGGCATTCCCGTCAATCACGCTGCTGCCCTGCTGGATCGTGGCCGTGCCAGATTCAGTGTTGTAGAGGCCGCCGCCCTGGCTCGCCGAGTTCGCCGAGAGAGTACTGGCCTCGATGGTCAGCGTGCCAAGGTTGTGGATGCCGCCCCCGGCATCGGCGGCTGCGTTAGTCGCAAGCGTGCTGTTCGTCACAGCCAGTGTGCCCTCGTTCCATACGCCGCCGCCGTGAACATCTGATGTGTTCCCGGAGATGGCGCTGGCCCCTTCCACGATCAGCGTGCCGCCAGCGAGGTTGCTGACCCCGCCGCCGGCCCAGGTCACTGTGTTTCCGGTGACCTGGCTGCCGTGCAGTGTCGCCATTCCAAGATTCATCAGGCCGCCGCCGCCGGCGGCCGTATTGCCTGAGATAGTGCTGTCAGTCAGGTTCAGCGTGCCCGCAGCATCGTTGAACAGGCCGCCGCCCGAAGCATTGGCCACGTTGCCGCTGAACTCGCTGCCGTTCTGGACCGTCGCCGTGCCGAAGTTGAAGAAGCCGCCGCCATCGTTGGCCGAGTTGCCGGAGACGGTGCTGGCATCCACCGTGAGCGTGCTGTCATTCACGATGCCACCGCCAATCCAGGTCGCCGTGTTGCCGGAGATGGTGGTGTTGGCGACGCTTGCCGTGCCTCCGCCGTAGTTTTGGATGCCGCCTGCGGAAGGCGCCCAGTTGCCGGAGATCAGGCTGGCATCCACCGTCAGCATGCCGCCCCAATTGGCGAGGCCGCCGCCCGTCTCGCTGACCGTGTTATTGGACACAGTGCTGTCCTTCACCGTCATCGTGCCCCACATGTTGTTAAGGCCGCCGCCCCAGCCCGCGGAGTTGCCGCTGACCTCGCTGGTGTACATTTGCAGAGCGCCAGTGTTAAGCACGCCGCCGCCGTCGCCCGTTCCCGAGTTGCCGGAGATCGTGCTGCCCGTCAGTATCAGCGAGCCAGCATTGCAGATGCCGCCCCCATTCCAGTTCACCGTGTTGTTGGAGATGGTGCTGGCCGCCACTGTCGCTATGCCATCGTTTTGAAGGCCGCCGCAGCTCTCCTCGCCGCCCTCGCCCACGAAGTTGCCGGAGATCGTGCTGCCCTCGACAGTCAGCGTGCCGCTGTCGGTATTGACGATCCCGCCGCCAATGTTGCTGGCTGAGTTGCCGCTGACCTCACTCCCGCTCTCGATTGTTGCCATACTCTCGTTGAAGAGACCACCGCCTCCGGAGGCCGCGTTGCCAGAGATGATGCTGGCTTCTACCTTCAGCGTGCCCCCGTTCCACAGGCCCCCGCCGCCAGCGGTGGCTGAGTTGCCGGAGATGGTGCTGGCGTCCATCTTCAGCGTGCCCGCGTTCAGGATGCCTCCGCCCGTGTCGCTGACGTTAGCGGACACAGTGCTGTGATCCAGCCTCACCGCGCCACCCTGGTTGGAGACACCCCCGCCGCCAGCGGTGGTCGAGTTACCGCTGACCTCGCTGCCATCCATGATCAGAGCACCGCCGTGTACGGCGACGCCGCCACCGTCATTCTGGGTGGCGCCGCCCGTGAGGATCAGGCCCTCGATCTTGACCGTCGCCCCCAGAATGTGCAGCACCCGGTCATCCACGGCGGCGTCCTGCAAGATGGCCGCCGTGCCGCCACCCTCAACGCCGATGATCACGTCGGTGGCGGCGGTGTTGTCCCAGATGTCAAGGTCGCCATCCTGTGCGGCATCTTCGTCAGGAGTGCTGTCAATCTTGAGCGAGTAAGTAGCGCCGTTGGTCAGGGTGATGATGTCTTTTTTGATCTCCTGGCCGGCGCGACATTCGCCGCTCGTCCCGCCCGATGGTGTATTGGTGTTGGCGGCGATGATCGCCTCGCGCAGGGTGCAGACCCCGTCGTCAGCAAGCACAT
>DATDRS010000250.1:0-18416 GCA_035291605.1 Anaerolineales bacterium
TGGACATCTGAAAGAAAAGCAGTAGTGATTTGTGTGCGCTCATCGGCAACCTGCACCAATTTTCTATGTGGGGTTGCGCCATGATATAGATGGATTAAAACACCTTCATTCTTTGCAACTTCTATCGCGGGTATTAAGTCGCTATCGCCCGCAATCAGGGCGGCATGGCTTATTTGTTGCTTGGCGCTGAGTAAAACTAAATCAACTCCGAATTGAATATCTACACCTTTTTGCACATAGATTGGACGTCCCTTTTCATCATTTCCACGATAGACCAACATTCCTTCTCGGACTTCAAAACGAGGCAAGGCACGTAACGCAGTGTGGAATTTTTGTGCTTGGGCAAACCGCATTGACTCATCGGATGTTGGTAGAGTACGTTGATATGGCAAACAGTTGTAATAGTACGTTCGTAAAATTTCCACTCCACCCGCCAATTTTTGTGCTAGCGTAGTCAATTCTCACACCGCCACACTCACCACGCACGGTAGCATCAAAATATCCGCCGTCAATGAAAATGGCTATACGAGTCGTGTTCATAGTTGACTTTCTAAAAACAAAGGCCACTCTTATAGAGTGGCCTGCGGATACCAAACCCAGCGTCGGTGGGAACAACGCTGGGGCGAATACCACTCGTAGTATATCAAAATCAATATACCGTTGTCAACTGTCAACGCAGAACTGTAGTTCTTTACGGCAGATTTTTCAAGCCGCCTGACCAAATATGACGGTAGCGGTGTGGCGAGGGCAGCCCAACATGTGGATGAAGGCCATTGGCTTGGATTGTATCCGCGTTGGTCTCGCTACGCAGTGGCCGGAGCGGCGGCGGCCTGCTCGGCGGGCTGGGGCTGCGTCGCCAGCCAGAAGCCGAGGAACATCAGCGCCGCGCCGATCAGTTCGCTCACGTCCAGACAGCCGCCGAGGCCGAGTTTGATGAGCGTGACCGCTGCGCCAGCCCTGCTAATTGCTTGCGGGCGCAGTCGCGGCCGATGAGACTGGTCCTTCGTCGGGTTGAGGCGCGGCCGCGGTCAGGAACCCGCTGAACATGAGAACCGCGGCGACCAGTTCGCCCACGTACAGCCACGACCCATAGCCCAGGCGGGTGAGCGTGCTGGCGAAGCCAATCGAGAGCGCGCCTGCGGCAATCAGCACATTGCCAATGACCCGGTTAGGCAAGACGCGCTTGCGCCAGAACAAGAAGGCCGACCACAGCGCGCCGCCGACGAGAGTGATCAGGCCGTAAATGTTGAAGAAGGGCGTCGTTAAGCGCACCGGCGTGCCCAGGGGGAGCAAACCGCGGATCACGGTAACTTCTTCACCCCGGTAGACGACCGTGGCGGTTTGAGCGTCAGGCGGCGCAATCTCGCCAGGTTCCAGGCGCTTGGTGCCATACTGTTCGCTGATAGGGCGCTCGGTGGTGAAGATGGCTGTATCCAGCTGAGGCATAACCTGCAACATGAGAGAGCCGGCTGCGAGGCTCCCCAACACCAGGATGACGGTGAGCACATGGACCCATTTCTTACGGAACAACAGGTACACCGTGCCGTGGCCGATCCAGCCTGCGTTTAGCACAGCCCCGAAGAAATACCATACAAAGAACACCCATTTGTTCCACGCGAGAGCAAGATAGGCCTCGGCAAAACTGCCCGCGCCGAACATGGCCAGGCCTAGCCCCCAAAAGAGGAAGTGGGGCGCGCGGCGCGCGGCGTAGCGCTGAAGGACAAACACCATGAAGGCCAACATGATAGCCGTCGAGACGAACGGCAAGATCGAATTGAGCGACATAACAGGTTCTCCTTTGGGTTCAGGTTCATTGATACGGCACAAAGCCAAGCAGGACTCCAGCGGCAATGGCGATGAACACGACTGTCAGGATGGCCATTCCGAGCAGCAGCAGCGGCACAACCTTGTCGTAAAAAGTGGAATGGGCCGGCATATGTGATTTGTCAGGCCGAATTTTGCGGGCCGTGCTCATTGACTTATCCTTTCTGTTCGTGCGCCTCGACCAGCGCCAGCAGCACCATGTTGGTGAAGGCCGTGACCTTCCGGTGCATCTGCGCCCACTCGCGCGCGGCGTGCCGGCCGGAGGCCTGATACACGTCAATCACGCTGTCGTACAGGAAATCGCGGAAGTACAGGAACACGTTGACCTTCTCGCCCAGCGTCAGCCCGGCCTCCCGGCCCAGGCGCTCGTACTCCTGCCCGATCTGCCGGCCCTCGATCAGCGCCGCCTCGACCTCGTCCCCCAGGTACCGCACGAGCGAGGCGAGCAGGTTCCGGCTGGCCTCGCGGAACCGCATTTTGTTGGCTTCGTCGAGGCGCTGATACCACGCAGTGTTCCTGAGTTGTCCCTCGGCCACCTGCATCCGCGCCCGCCCGAGCGCGTTCTGGATAATCATCTGCCCGGCGGTCGGCGGCGACTCGCGCCGCGCGACAGCCCACGCCTCGACGTCGGTGCGGCGGAAGCGGCGATGCTTGCCCGGGGTGCGATGCGCCGGGATTTCCCCGTGATCGGCCCACGCCCGCAGGGTGGAGGGGTGGACTCCGAGTATTTCGGCGGCCTCACCGAGATTCAGCCATTCGTCGCCGTTCAGCGCTGCCAAGCAAACCTCCTGAAACTTACACAAAATTATCGTCGGGTGTAGATTTTGTCAATTGACATTTGCATAGATTTTCGGTGACATTTGGCGGGTTGGCCTCACAGAGTGTTCATCGGGTCAACGTCAATGTACCACCCCTTGAGGGTCTTCCCCCGCACGAAGGCCGCCGGGTCGGGGCTGCGGACGACGATCTGCCAGCGGTGCTCACCCGCGATCTTGCCGAAGAAGCACGGGGCCGGGCCGACGACGTCCGTCCCGACGGGTTTCTCTTCTCGGAGGCGAGCCTGCAATTGTTTGACGACGATGTTCGCCTCGGCCTCTGCGCTTTCGGGGCGCGTGTGCCGGTAAACCAGGCGCATCACCCGGCGGAAAGGCGGATAGGCTAACTCCTTGCGGTAACGGAGCTCCCTGGCGAAGAACCCGGCGTAATCGTGCTTCGAGGCGGCCTGAATGGCGTAATGCTCCGGCTGGTACGTCTGCAGGATCACCCGCCCGCCGAGCAGGCTGCGCCCGGCGCGGCCCGCTACCTGCGTGAGCACCTGAAACGTCCGCTCCGCCGCGCGATAATCGGGCAGGCCCAGGCCTACGTCCGCCGAGATCACGCCGACGAGCGTCACCAGCGGCAGGTCGAGGCCCTTCGCGATCATCTGCGTGCCGATCAACACGTCGGCCTGCTGCGTGCTGAACTGCTGCAGGATCAGGTCGTGCGCGCCCTTGAAGCGCGTCACGTCGTGATCCCAGCGCAGGGTGCGGGCCTGGGGGAACTGCGCGTGCACCGCCTCCTCGATCTTCTGCGTGCCCGCGCCAAAGTAGCGGATGCGCTGCCCCCCGCAGTTGGGGCATTTCTTCGGCACGCCGCGCCGGTGGTTGCAGTGATGGCAAATCAGTTGCCCCTCTGAACGGTCCACGCCCGTCGCGTGATACGTCATGGGCATATCGCACCGCGAGCACTTGAGCGCCTCGCCGCAATCGCGGCAGAAGACGAACGTCGAGGTCCCGCGCCGGTTGAGGAAGAGGATGACCTGCTCTTGGCGCGCCAACACTTCACTGAGCGCGGCCTGCAGGCGGCGGCTGAAGATGGAGGTGTTGCCCGCCCGCAGTTCCTGCCGCATGTCCACGACGTCCACGGGCGGCAGCTCAATCGCCTGTGTTTCGCTCGACTCGCCGCCGACCGGGTGGTAATGCGGCGCGACGTGATACTTCTGCGCCAGCTCCTGAATGCGGCGCGTGTGCCCCATGATGCGCTGCGGCAGCTCGAGCAGGCGATACTCGCCCTGTCTGGCGCGATGGTAAGAAACGACGTCGGGCGTGGCCGAGCCGAGGAGGCACACCGCGCCCAGCTTCTTCGCATATTCTATGGCCGTGTCGCGGGCGTGGTAGGGGACGATGAACGGCGGGTCCTGCTTGTAGGCTTCGTCGTGCTCCTCGTCGAGCACGATGAGGCCGAGGTCGGGCAGGGGGGCGAACAAGGCGCTGCGCGCGCCGATGACCACGTCCACCAGGCCGCGGCGGGCGCGCCGCCAGGTGTCGTAGCGTTCTCCCGCCCCGAGTTGGGAATGCCACACGGCCACGCGCCCAGGAAAGCGTGCGGCGAAGCGCCGCACCGTCTGCGGGGTCAACGCGATCTCGGGGACGAGGACGATGGCCTGCTTGCCCCGCGCGATGATCTCGCCGAGGGCGCGCAGGTAAATCTCGGTCTTGCCGGAGCCGGTGACGCCGTGGAGCAGGATGGGGGTGGGGCGTGGGGCGTCCCAAGGGGATGCTTCGCGACGGAGCGCGGCGGCGATGGCCTCCCAGACTTTGCCCTGGTCGGGCGTGAGGGTGGGAGGCTCGGCCGGGACGAATTCCTGCCCGGCGAGCGAGTCGCGTATAGTTTCTTCCTCACTTAATTCAATTAGCCCATGATCGGCCAGCAGCTTCAAATCTTCTGAATCAGCGCCCGTTTCTGCATAAATCCAACTCACATTTACAGGGTCAAAAGAGTCAGTTAGAAACTCCAATACCCTAACCTGCCTTGTAGCACCTCGGAGGTCAATGACTCGTTGGAGCACATCCTTCTTTTCGATAATCAAGCGAACACGCTTGGGAACAGCAATCTGATGGATGAAGCCTTTTTTCTCAAGTTCTCGCAGTGTGACTGAACTGGTCCGCAATACTTTCTTTGAGATAGATGTAGTACTCTGCATGAGTTGGTGAATTACAGCTAACTGAGCACGACTGTTTTGCAAGTCGGCTAGATTTTTCTGAATCTCGTCCAGAGATTGAGCAAGTGTGACAAGAATTTCTTCGGGGATAATTTCGATCCAACCCCATTCAGCCAGAGTGTTTAGAAAGGTTTCTGAGCACTGGGCTTCCTGGCACACCCGCTCTAAAGACGGCATTGCTTCCGATGATCTGCTTATAGCCTCCAATGCGTCAGCATGTCTGGACTCGTGACCTAAATAGGATTTAGCCTCTTCGACAGCCTGCAAAGAAACGCTAAGTCGCGCTGTTCTGATGTACTTGGGACGGACTGTAGGCGGATCTAGGACGCTCTGTTTAGTCAGCATGCCCCGGCGGGCGAGGGCCTCGACGGCAGAGCGCCAGTTCATTCTGGGCAGGGCGCGGTCAATCTGCCGCCCCCGCAGCGGGCCGCGCGATGTCAGGAGGCGGACGAGCGCTTGTTGCGTCGGGTGCGTGACCTCGACGTCTGGATTAACGAGGGTGTAAAGCACGTCCGCGCTTTTGGAGAGACCAGGGGGGAGCATGAGGGTCAGGCAGTCAATCAGCGGGGCGAGGTAAGTGTGCGAGAGCCAGTAGGCGAGGTCGAGCTGCGCCTGGGTCAGCACCGGCTCGGGGTCAACCAGCCCCTCAAGCGCTTTGACGTCCTGCACGGGCGCGGAGTCGCCCAGGCCGACGACCAGGCCCTGCGCTTTGCGCACGCCGAACGGCGCGGTGACGAGATGCCCCGCCCTCAGTTTGTCTTGCAGCTCGGGGGGCACCGCGTAATGGAAAGCGCCAGTGAGATGGGGGACGTTGACGACGATTTCGGCGAACATGGCAGTCGCAGAGGCGCACAGATTTTCAGCGCCTCACGGAAGCTCGGGTGGCAGTTGCAGGGCCGGCGCGTCGCCGCTTCGCGCAACTGCGACGGCAACCGGTGCGCAGAGGAGCACGGATTTTTTATCTGTGTCCATCCGTGCTCATCCGTGGTTTCAGGGCGCTGAGGCAGACCCGCTGCCGGGTTTGATATGGAAGAGCGACAGTCTGGCAATCCGCAGACCGTCGAGCGCCTCGACTTTCAGCCGGACGCCATCCGCCTCCAGTGTGTCGCCCACTTTCGGCATGCGGCCCAGGCGGCCCATGACAAACCCGGCGATGGTATCGTAGTGCTCATCTCGCAGGCTCAGCCCGAAGTGCTCGTTCACTTCCTCGATGAGGGTCAGGCCGTCCACCAGGGCCGAGCCGTCGGGCAGGCGCTGGATCGCGGGCGCGGACTTGTCGAATGAGTCGCGCACCTCGCCCACGATCTGCGCCATCAAGTCGTCCAGCGCGACCAGCCCCGCCGTGCCGCCGTATTCGTCGAGCACAATCGCCAGGTGCTGGCGCTTGACGCGGAACTGCTGGAGCAGCGCGTCGAGCCGGATGGTCTCCGGGACGAAGAGCGCCTCGCGGATGAGGCCGCGCACGGTCGTCATGCGCCGCTCGTCGTGCTGCACGCGCACCAGGTCTTTGACGTGCGCGATGCCGATGATGTGGTCGGGGCTTCCCTCGTACACCGGAAACTTGGTCAGCGGGTGCTGGATGGCGAGGTGAATCAGGTCGTGGAGCGGCGCGTCGGCGTCCAGGGCGATCATCTCGGTGCGCGGGGCCATCACTTCGCGCGCGGTCAGCCCGCCGAAGTCGAACACGGCAGTGAGCATATCGCGCTCGGTGTCCTCCAACACGCCGCTTTCCTCGGAGGCCTCGACGAGCATCTTCAACTCTTCGACCGAGTGCACCATTTCGTGCCCGCTGGCCGCGCGCATCCCGATCAGGCGGAGCAGGAGGTTGCCGGTCCCGTTCAGCGCCCAGATGGCCGGTTTGAAGAGGATCTCGGTGACCAGCGTCGGGCGCGCGACGAAGAGCGCGGTAGTTTCGGGTCTTTGCAGGGCGATGGATTTCGGCATCAGTTCGCCAATGACGACGTGCAGGAAAGTGAGGACCGCAAAGGCCAGGCCCGCCGAGATCGAATGGCTGGCGACGCCCACCCACGCCTCGGGCAGCCATGCGACCAGCGGGTCAATGAAGTGCGCGAGCGCGGGTTCGCCCAGCCAGCCCAGCCCGAGGCTGGCGATGGTGATGCCGAGTTGGGTGGCGGCGATGAAGCGGTCGGGGTCTTCGAGCGCTTTTTTCACCGCGCGCGCGCTGGCACGGCCCTGCTGAACTAATTCCTCGACGCGCGTGCGCCGGACGCTGACGAGCGCGAACTCGGCGGCGACGAAAAAGCCGTTGGCGAGAACCAAGAGCGCAACGCCTACCAAACGCAGCAAATCGAGCGTGAGAGATGAATCCATATAGGGCGTATGGCGTAGTGCGTGTTCCGTTAGGGAAGTGCAGAACGGAACACGCCTCACGCCTCACGTTTCACTCCTTCCAAATCACCGCTGCTCCATATCCAACGACACCGCTGTAGTCGCCGCTCACGTCTCCGGAGGTGGCGTGCTTGACGACGCGGGCGTGCGTCGCGCCCAGTTCTTGCGCGGCCCAGAGCGCGGCGGCGATGGCGCCGTAGCCGCAGGCCAGTCCCACGCCCAGCCGGCCCTCGGCTTCCATTTCCGTCGTGAGCACGCCTGCCGGGTCAAACGCGTCAATCTGCTGGAGCATCAAATCGTCGAGCTTGAGCGCGACGTCCTGCGGCTGGTAGTGCGATAAGTCCGAACTGGCGACGACGAGCGCGGGGCGGCCCGCTTCGCGCAGGACTTTCGCCAGCCCCAGCCCCAGCGCCTGGACGATGCGCTTAGATTGGTCGCGGACCATCACCGGGATCAGCTTGAAGCTCGCGGCCAGCGCGCGCTGCAAAAACGGCAGCTCAATCTCAATCGCGTGCTCCTGATCGCGGCGGATTTCGACGAGCGTCTGCGCCTCGCGTTCGTGCAGCGCCGCGGCCAGCTCGGCGCGCAAACCGGCCACTGCCTCCCGGTCCACCTCGACCACGCCGAGCGGGGTGGCGTAGGCCGCGTGGCCGCTGGTGATCAGATTGCCGTCGGCGTGGAAGTGGCTCGGGCAGAGGATCGCCACGGTTTCCAGCGTCCGCCGGCGCACAGTCCGAAAGGCGTGGGCCGCGACGCCGCCCGAGTATACGTGCCCCGCGTGGGGCGCGACTAACCCCACGATCTCGCCGGGCGGCGCGTCCGCCTGCGCCGCCTCCAAATATTCGTCTATCGAGGCCGCCAGGGCCTCGGCCTTCCCGGGATACCATCGGCCCGCGATGGGAGAAGGTCTGATGTCCATCGTTACCTCCTGCAGGGCAAATTGCCAATTTGCCCTACGACTACACCGATTTGATTGTAGGACAACCGGGGGCGAGGGTCAACGCCACACGGCGACGGCGAAGCCGGCGAGGGCGGCGAGCAGCACGCCAAACCCGACGACCGCAAGCCAGCGCGCGCCCGCCAGGGCGTGCTGATCTTCGAGCGTGATTTCCCCCCCGAAGACGGGCGCGCCGCCCGGCGCCCACAGCGGAGCGATGAACCAGCTCAGGCTCGCCCCCCCGACCAACCCGCCGAGATGCGCCCAGTTGTCAATGCGGCCCTGCAGGCCGATGAACAAATTCAGCAGGACGATGGCGACGACGTTGCGCAAAGCCTGACGGCTGCGCGCGCCGAGCACCCGGCGGTTTTTGTAGAGGAGCACGCCCTCCGCGCCGATGAGGCCGAAGATCGCCCCCGACGCGCCGACGGCCGGCGAAGGGTTGAGCAGCATGCTCGCCACCGAGCCGGACAACCCCGCCAGCAGGAAAATCAGGCCGAAGCGCACTGTGCCGTAAAACGCCTCGACCTCCCGCCCCAGGCTGTAGAGGGCATAGGCGTTGAAGAGGAAGTGCATCACGCCGGCATGGATGAAGATGGGCGTGAACAACCGCCACAACTCGCCGTGGGCGATGAGTGAGTTTTCTTTTGCGCCCAACGCGAGGATGAGATCGCCGCCGAGCAGCGCCTCGGAGCCGAGCTGCGCGAGGAAGACGATCCCGATCAGGCCCAGCAAAACATATGTCAACCACACCCGATGGCCGGGCAGACGCACACGGACGAGCTGTGGCGGGGGAGTTTCGGGCGGCGGCGCGGCGGGGAACGTCACAGCGTCACCTGGCGCGGGGCGACGCGGCTGTGCTCGGCCTCGATGATCGCCATGACTCTATCCACCGTATCGTCCAGCGCCATGTCCTGGTTGACCACGCAGTAGTCGAACTCCCTCATGCGCTGGAGCTCTTTGCGCGCGGTGGCGATGCGGAGTTTCATCCCCTCCGGCGTCTCCGTTTTGCGCGCTCTCAGGCGCTCGACGAGTTCTTCTTCTGTGCCGGTGGTGATGAAGATCGTCACGGCCCCGTCGGCGAGCGAGCGGACCTTGGCCGCGCCCTGCACGTCGAGGCGCATGATGACGTCTTTGCCCGAAGCCAGCGCGTCGCGCACCTGCTGTTTGGGAATGCCCTTGTAGTCGTTGTAGACGATCGCGTATTCCAGCAGCTCGTTCTTTTCGATCATCTCCGCGAACTCGTCGTTGGAGATGAAGAAATAGTCGCGCCCGTGCACCTCGCCGGGGCGCGGCGGGCGCGTGGTCGCCGTGACGACGAAATGGAACGGCAGCTCCCGCTCTTTCATCCGCTGGAGGATCGTATCCTTGCCCGCGCCCGAGGGGCCGGAGATGACGACCAGCAAAGGTTGGCGTTGATGGTTGAAGAAGGTATCGGTCACGTTCGCTTGTCTCCCTGGCAGGTTTAATTATAATTGCATCTGGCTTATCGCCTATCGCCGCATTTCCAGGCGCTAGGCAATCCGCGATAGGCCATACGCAAACACTATGCCTGTCTACGAATATCGCTGCCAGTCCTGCCAAAACCGCGTCGGCGTCCGCATGAGTTACGCCG
Organism: Anaerolineales bacterium; assembly: GCA_035291605.1. Lineage (GTDB taxonomy): Bacteria > Chloroflexota > Anaerolineae > Anaerolineales > UBA6663 > DATDRS01. Next base: position 9,706 of record DATDRS010000250.1, read on the forward strand.
AATATGGGGTCAAGCCGCCGGTCTGCCCGATGTGCGGCGGCAAAAACCTCAAGCGCCTCATCGGCCGCGTGCGCATCGCCAAGAGCGAAGACCGGCGGCTGGAGGACATGTCCGACCCGTCGCTCTTCGGCGACGTGGACGAGAACGACCCCAAGTCCATCGGGCGCGCGTTGAAGAAGATGGGCCGGGAAATGGGCGAGGACCTGCCGCCCGAGTTCGACGAGATCACCGCGCGGCTGGAGGCCGGGGAAGACCCGGAGGCTATAGAGAAATCAATGCCGGAGTTGGGGGGCGAGGGGGGCGGGGAGGACGAGGAGTAAGCAGTGATCAGTCGGAGGATATGGTTCCCCCAAGACTTATGCTACGACCGGCGCGTTTCCAATTTTCGCCTCGCCGCCTGCCTCACCGCCTGCTGCAGCGCTTCGATGCTTTGCGTCGCGTCTAGCACTACCCACCGCTCCGGCTCGGCGCGCGCCAGCTCTAGATAGCCGGCGCGCACGCGCTGGTGAAAGGCCAGCGTCAGGTCGTCCATACGGTTCCACTCCGACCCGCCCGCCTGCCGGCGCCGCAGGCCGGTCTCCGGGTCCAGATCAAACAGCAGCGTCAAATCAGGTTTCAGGTGATCGGTGGCGAAGACCGTGATCAGCCGCAGGGTTTCGAGGTCAAGGCCGCGCCCGTAGCCCTGGTATGCCATCGTGCTGTCGGCGTAGCGGTCGCTGAGCACGACGCCGCCGACGGCGAGGTGAGGCCTGATTTTTTCACCGACCAACTGCGCGCGCGCCGCCGAATAAAGCAGAATCTCTGCGCGCGGCTGCATGGCCTGGTTGCTCAGGTCGTGCAGCACGTTCCGGACCTGCTCGCCGATGTCGGTCCCGCCCGGCTCACGGGTGAGCAAAACATTGTGGCCGAGTCCTACCAGGTGCTCGGCCAGTAATTTGGCCTGCGTCGTTTTGCCCGAACCGTCGGGGCCTTCGAAGGTGATGAACATCAGCCGTCAGTCGCCAGCCGTCAGTCGTCAGCTAGCTTCGCCCGCTCTGGCGGCTGGTGACTGACGACTGGCTGCCGGGGTCAGTCTCTAAAAATGCGCACTCGCCGCCGCGGTTCTTTGCCGTAGGAGTGCGAGATGAGGTTGGCTTGGCGCGCCATCTCGTGCTGCAAACGGCGCACGTGGGCCGAGGCCGGGGACAAGTCCACCGACGACGCGCCGCTGAGCACCGTGTTGATCGCCCGTTGGGTCTCGTCGCGGACGCTGTCCACGCCCTCTTCGCCCTCTTCGCCGGGAAGCTCATACAAGTTGAAGAGGTCGGAGAGGAACGCCTCCATCTGGCTCACCGTGTTGGCGCGCAGGACGTGAATGGCCAGGCCGCGCTCCTCCGCGTCGCTCACAATGCGCTGATGCTTGCGGTAGTAGGTTTTCAGCGTCACCAGCGCCTCGGCCTCGTTGAGGTCGTCTACCACGACCGCCGGGACGCGCAGGCGTTTGGCCGACTGTTCGAGCCGGTTGCGCGCGATGCCATAGGCGTAGATGCGGACGGGGGTCAGCCGCTCGCCGGGCTGCAGCGCTTCCGCGGGCCTCCGGGAGGCTTCAGCCTGGGGCAGGGCGCGCGCCGGGGTGAGGGGCGTCGCCCCCGCAGCCTTGCGCTGCCCGCGTCCGTTGCCGCCCCAGTGAGAGGCGTCCCAATCCGGCGCGGCTTCAATTTTGACTTCGCCGTTTGCGTCACGGTAGCGCAGTTCCGGCATCTTGGGGTGTCCCCGGAGCAGCACGTCCACCGCGACGGCGACGTCGTGATGCACGGCCAGTTTCTCGCGCTGCTGGATTTCGATCAGCACGTCGAAGGTCGGCGGGGCGCGGCGTTCGAGCACCGTCTTCTGCGTCCCGCGGCGGCGCGCCTCCTCGTCTGAGAGCGTGACGCTCTCAATCCCGCCGATGAGGTCGGACAGGGTGGGGTTGAGCATGATGTTTTCGAGCGTGTTGCCATGCGCCGTGCCGATGAGCTGCACGCCGCGCTCGGCGATCGTGCGGGCGGCCTGCGCTTCAAGCTCGCGCCCGATTTCGTCAATGACGATGACCTCGGGGTTGTGATTCTCGACCGCCTCGATCATCACCTCGTGCTGGAGCGAAGGCTGGGCCACCTGCATGCGGCGGGCGCGGCCAATGGCCGGGTGCGGCACGTCGCCGTCGCCGCCGATCTCGTTGGACGTGTCCACGATCACCACGCGCTTCTGCTCGGCCAGGATGCGTGCCGCCTCGCGCAGCAATGTGGTTTTGCCCACGCCCGGCCGGCCGAGGAGCAGGATGCTCTGGTCGGTCTCGATGATGTCCTGGATGATGTCAATCGTCCCGTAGACTGCGCGCCCCACGCGGCAGGTGAGGCCCACCACCTGCCCGTGCCGGTTGCGGATGCCGCTGATGCGGTGCAGCGTCCGCTCCAGCCCGGCACGGTTGTCGGCGTCGAAATCACCGATGCGCGCGACGACGTAGTCAATCTCCACGCGGGTGATCTCCGCGTCGGAGAGTATGACCTCGCCATCTAAGTAACGCGCCGTGGGGACGCGCCCCAGGTCCAGAATCACTTCGAGCAGTTCGTCAATCCGGTTCGCGTGGTTGAGCGCCTCCCCGATCTGGGGGGGGATAACCGCCATCAAGGCGTGAATGTCGTCGGTAATTCGCTTTTGCATAGCTCCCTGCGCGCCGGGATGAAATTGCTCCCGGCAGACCCTTCTTTCTTACGCCTCACCAGGCGCGCCCGGACGATGGGCGTGGTGGTGGGCACTTGCCCCTCGATCGCGGGCAGCGGCCTGAGCAGCGGCTCGGTCACGCGCGCGACCAGCCGTTTGACCATCACCGCCTGCGTTCCCATCGCCTCGAACCCGCTCTGCATCAAGATGTCTTGCAGCCAGTTCTGATAACGGCGGACGCACACGTAAACAGGTTTCTTGTTTTCGTTCGGAATGAGACTCAGACCGGTCAGTAAAGTCGCCTCCGAGAGCTGGTCGGCCTCGGGGTGCAAATACGGCTCGACCCAAAAGCCCAACGGCCCGCGCCGGACGTGCAGAAACGCCACCAGTTCGTGCTTTTGCTCCAGCACATAGCCGCGCATGTGGTAGGGCGGCGGCTCCACCTGCTGCACCAGGCGTGGCACGATGTTGGCGTACAACGTGCTTACGCCGACGACGTCGGCGCTGTTGACCGGGCGCAGCGCCACCCGGACGCTGGGCGTGGGGACCTCTGCAGAGAGCCGCCACAGACTCTGCCGCGCGTAAACGGCGAACCCTGCGGCCCGCAGGGCCTCGAACTCCCCGGAATTCTCGTTGACCTCGGCGATCAGGTGGTGCGCCCCGCGTTCGCCCGCCTCAACGGCCAGGCGCTCCACCACGGGCTGCCAGCCATCTTTGGCGTTAGCGCATTCGGGGGCGATGTACACCAGCCGCGCCTGCTCGTCGCCAAACCGGTGCCGCAGTTGGCCAAAGGCCGCGTGCTGGTCGTTTTTCCAGACCAGCGTGGGCGCGCCCGTGCCGGGCATCAGGTAAGCCAGCAGGGCTTTCTGCAAAGGGTGACTGCCGTGGATGAGGCCGATTTCCGAGTCGAGACAGACGCCCTGCTCGCCCAGCGTCCTGACCAGTCCGACATCGCGCCAGTCAAACGAGCGGATCATTTTGGTTTTAGCTCGGAGGGCAGGCTGGCCTTCGCCGCCCGCTCGATCACACCTTTAAGCGCATCGCGGAAACGCTCGACCTCGCGGATGGTGCCTTTCCGCAGGGCGGGCTGGCCTGGCTGGTAGAAGGTCAGCATCCCGCGATTTCTGAAATACTCCCGATACAACTCCGCCAAGACCTCCTCCTCGGGACGGCCCTGGAGGCGGGCCGTCGTCTTGGCCTGCCAGGGCATCGCGTTCCCGGCCTCTTCCGGGATCACCTCCGGCCAGAAGGGGCTGCCTTCGTCAATCTCCACGAAGCCGTAAAGCTCGGCCAGGTCGCCCCGGAGAACGGCGACGGCCATGCCGCACAGGGACTCAAGACCGGTCGCCGCCCGCCGCCACCACCGCACGGCCTGCGGGTTGTCCACCCATTCCCATTCGTAATCGCCTGGGTCAGCCCCGAAGCGGCCGGCCAGGTTCACCGCCTCGAAGGCCGGGACATACTCCCTCAGCCGCATCCAGAATGGCTTCCGGACGAGCATCACCAACTGCGTCTCAGGCAACTTGGGCAGTTCGGCGAACTTATAGGTGGGGTTTTCGTTGACGAGAAAAGGCTTAGTCTTATTCATGCTCACCTTCGCAGCGCCCCTCGCGTTGACTCTACTTAACCTCGCCGTTTTTGATTTTACCACGCGCAGAAATGAGGAGCAATCTGCCGAAAGTGCTAGGCGGGGTGCTCCGGCGCGGGTCCGGCCGGGAATGTCGGCTATCTGTCAGCGCGCCGGGCGCTCCGGCGCGGCCAAACGGGTGTAAAATGCTAAAGTAACAGAATACTAGTTAACTATTACAATCCCAATGGGCACCCATGAAAATCCAGATTGACAGAGACAGCCGGGTTCCGATCCACGACCAGATCAAAGAGCAGATCAAAGGGCTGATCCACGCCGGGCAGCTCAGAGCCGGCGACCAGCTCCCCACCATGCGCGCGCTCTCGATCGAACTCGCCGTGAACTTCAACACGGTCGCGCACGCCTATCGTGAGCTGGACGGCGAGAGCGTGATCACGACCCGCCGCGGCGAGGGGACGTTCGTCGCGAGCACGCCGGGGGCGGCCGAGATGCGGCGCATTCGCCAAAAGAAACTGCGGGAGCTTGTGCGGGCGCTGTTCGACGAAGTGGACCGGCTGGGGTACGCGAAAGAGGAAGTCCAGGCGGTCTTGGAAGAATGGCTGTCCAGGCAAATCAGACGCATAGAATAAGGAGCGGAGGCAGGAGCATGATTGAAGTCGAAAACCTGGCGAAGCACTTCGGCCCCGCTAAAGCGGTGGACGGCGTCAGTTTTAGCGCTCGCGACGGCGAAGTGTTCGGGCTGCTTGGCCCGAACGGAGCGGGCAAGACGACGACCGTGCGTCTGCTGGCGACCGTGCTGCGCCCGACCTCCGGCGCGGCGCGCGTGGACGGCCACGACCTGATCCGCGAGCCGGAGGCGGTTCGCGCCGCCGTCGGCAGCCTGCCGGAGAACGCGGGCCTGTACGACCGCCTGACGCCCCGCGAGCACCTGCGCTACTTCGGCCAGCTGCACCGGCTGAACGGCGCCGGGCTCGAGCGGCGCATCGAAGCCCTGATCGCCGCGCTCGACATGGGCGCGTACGCCGACCGGCGCTGCGCTGTGTTCTCCAGGGGCATGAAGCAGAAGGTCGCGCTGGCGCGCGCGTTGATTCATGACCCGCAGACCATCCTGCTCGACGAGCCGACCGCCGGGCTGGACGTGATGAGCGCGCGCGGGGTGCGCGACCTGATCCTCCGCCTGCGGGACGAGGGGCGCTGTGCGCTTCTCTCGACCCATTTACTGGCCGAGGCCGAAAGGCTGTGTGACCGGATAGCCGTGATTCACCGGGGCCGGATCGTCGCCCTCGGCGCGCCCGACGAACTGCGCTGGCGTACCGGGCAGGCCACGCTGGAAGAAGCGTTCGTGCACCTGGTCGGCGCGGAAGCCGGGGAGGAGAGGCAGGCGTGAACCCGATCCTGATCGTCTGGTTTAAAGAAATGCTGGACACGCTGCGCGACCGGCGCACGTTGTGGGCGATGATCCTCGCGCCCGTGCTGGTGATGCCGCTGCTCATCATCCTGCCGCAATGGTTGGTTGCCGAACAAAGGAAAACGCAGGAGACGGCGGTGGTCAAAGTCGCCGTGGCGGGCGGCGAGCACGCCCCGGGGTTGATCGGATTCCTTCGTGCAAGCGCCGCCGTGGAGGTCATCGAGACGGGCGACCCGGGAGGGGTTGTGCGCGAGGGGAAAGCCAGCGTGGGATTGAGCATCCCGTCCGGGTTCGATGCAACGTTGGGACAGGAGCAGGCCGCGCCCGTCATCACGCTCCTGGCTGATCAAAGCCGGATCACCCAAAGCCTGCCCGCCGCGCGGGTCGAGGCGCTGCTCAAAACCTATGCGCAGTCCATCGTCGCCCGGCGGCTGGCCGCGCGGGGCGTGGAGGCCAGTCTGCTGACGCCTTTCGAAGTCGAGGCGCAAAACATCGCCAGCCCGCAGCAGATGGGCGGCGCGTTCCTCGGGATGCTGCTGCCCCTGTTCATCGTGTTGTGGGGATTGGTGGGCGGCATGTACACCGCGATTGACGTGACCGCGGGCGAGAAAGAGCGGCTGACGCTCGAACCATTGCTCACCACCCCAGCCGGGCGGACACAAATCGTGCTTGGCAAACTGCTGGCGGTGATGACGACCTCCCTCGGCGCGCTGCTCTTAGCCATCGGCAGCATGCTGGCGGCTTTTGTGCTCGCGCCGCCGCGATGGGGGCCGAACGGCCCGGCGGTGGCCTTTTCTATTTCGCCGCAAACCGCCTTGCTGGTCCTGCTCGCCGTGCTGCCGGTCGCGCTCATGTTTGGCGCGCTGGAGATGGCCGTGTGCATCTTTGCCCGGAGTTTCAAGGAAGCCCAGAACTATATCGTCCCCTTGCAGTTTGTCGTGATCATCCCGGCCACCTCGATTGTGTTTCTGCCAGACGTGTCGTTGCCGCTGTTGACTTACGCGATCCCGGTCTTCGGCGTCATCGTGATCCTGCGCGACCTGTTGCTGGGCGCGGCCGGCGTCGCGCCGTTCGGCGTGATGCTGGCTTCGTCTATCGTGTATGCCGGACTGGGTGTTGTTCTGGCTGTATATCAATTCCGGCAGGAAAACGTGCTGTTTCGCACGTAGGATGTGACGTCCTCATGCTTTACTTCACTCATGCTCTCAACGCGCTTCTGATGATGGTCATGCCGATCCTCCTCGGCGTGTTTCTAGCGCGGCGGTTGAGCCTGCGTTGGGGGCTGTTCGGCGTCGGCGCGGCGACGTTCATCGCATCGCAGGTTGTGCATATTCCACTCAACAGTGGATTGACGGCGCTATTCGCCGGCAAAATCCTCCCTGCGCCGCCCGACGCATGGAAACTGCCGTTCAACGCCGTTGTCCTCGGCCTGACCGCCGGGCTGTGCGAGGAGATCGCGCGCTATCTGGTCTATCGCTACTGGATCAAATCGGCGCGGACTTGGCGCGAGGCGCTCATGTTCGGCGCGGGGCACGGCGGGGTCGAGGCGATCATCTTGGGCGCGCTGGTCGCGCTGACGTTTGTCAACCTGGTCTTTCTGCGAGGCGTGGAGGTTGCCGCCCTGCCAGTCCCTGCCGACCAGCAGGCGCTGGCCGCCAAACAGATCGCCGAATATTGGTCAGCGCCGTGGTACGCGACCCTCCTCGGCGCGGTCGAGCGCGCGTTTTCGCTGTGCTTCCATCTTTCTGCGGCTGTGCTGGTTCTGCAGGCGTTCCGGCGCAACAACCGCCTCTGGTTGGGCGCGGCCATCCTGTGGCACGCGGCAGTAGATGCGGTCAGCGTTTATGCGGCGGGGAGGTTGGGCGTATACTGGACGGAAGCGATTGTGGGCGTGTTCGCGCTCGCCAGCGTGGGGATGATCCTTGCGCTCAAACCGCCTGACGAGACCCTCGCCCGCGCAGTGACTCCGGCGCCGAATGTCCCCCCGGTTCCGAGGGTTGCCTCCATGCCCAAACCCAAGACGGACTTGCAGGAGCAGCTCGACGACTCGCGTTTCACCCAATAGGCCTCGATGATCAAAACCGAATCCCTGACCAAACGTTTCCCCGGCCCGAAGAACGGCGCGCCAATCGCCGCCGTTGACGGCCTGACGCTGGAGGTGAACGAGGGCGAGGCCTTCGGCTTCCTCGGCCCGAATGGGGCGGGGAAGACGACCACCGTGCGGATGCTCACCAGCCTGATCGGCCCGACGAGCGGACGCGCCATCGTCAACGGGTTGGAGGTGGGTCGGGATGACGGGGCCATCCGGCAGTGCGTGGGCCTCCTCACCGAGACCCCAGGCATGTACGACCGCCTGAGCGCGGAGAAAAACCTGAACATCTTCGCCAGGCTCTATGGGGTCAGCGATGTCCCCGGGCAGGTCCAGAAATATCTGCGCCTGCTTGGCCTGTGGGAGCGCCGGGGCGACGAGGTGGGGAGTTTCTCCAAAGGCATGCGGCAGAAACTGGCGATTGCCCGCGCCCTCCTGCACGAGCCAAAGGTGTTGTTCCTGGACGAGCCGTCGAGCAGCCTCGACCCGGAGGCCGCCAAGCTCGTGCGCGACTTCATCGCCGAACTCAAAACCGAGGGCCGGACGATCTTCCTCTGCACCCACAACCTGGACGAGGCCGACCGGCTGTGCGACCGCATCGGCATTTTCAAAGCCCGGTTGATCACCGTGGATTCCCCGGCCAACCTGCGGAAGCGGCTGTACGGGCGGAAGGTGGTCTTCCATCTGAGGCGCCTCGACCCGGCCTGGGTGGACAGGGTGCGCACGCTGCCGTTTGTGAAGGAAGCGCAGGCCGTGGACGCGAAACTTGTGGTCGGGTTGGACGACCCGGAAGACGCGAACCCGGCCATCGTCCGTCACCTGGTCGAGGCCGGGGCCGAAATCCAGTTTGTCGGCGAGCTGCGCCACTCGCTGGAGGACGTGTACCTGCGGCTGGTGAACCAGGAGGGTTAATGTTTCACGTTTTACTTTTAGTGAAAATAAGCACA
>DATDRS010000251.1:0-11410 GCA_035291605.1 Anaerolineales bacterium
TTCGTCGTCACGGTCAACAACGTAGCGCCGAGCGTCACGTTACACGGCCCGGCCACAGCCAATGAGGGCGACACCCTGGCCTACACTCTCACGGCCGCCGATCCGGGAGACGACCAGTTCCTCTTTGCCGACGGCTTCCCGACCTGCGGCGGCGGCGGCGTCCTGTCTAACCCTGTCCTGGACGGGATAACCGGGGTCGGCAGCTTCGTGTGCACCTTCCCGGATGGGCCGGCGGACTCCGCCGTGGCGGTTCAGGTGAAAGACGGCGACGAAGCGCCCTCGAATTACACCGCCATCCCCGTCGCCGTCAGCAACGTGATCCCGTCCGTCCGCCTTGGCCGCCTCACCGACGAGACCGGCCTGGTGATCGGCGTGGATGTCCCGATTGCGCTGGTCAACACCCTGCTCGCGCTGGAGGGGCAATTCTCTGACCCAGGCCCGGACGCCCCGTACGCCGTCAGCGTGGATTGGGACGACGGCGCGCTCGACTCTCTCGGCCCCTTCGCGGCTACCGGAGACGTCTTCGCCAGCCACGTGTACGCGACGCCAGGCCATCACACGGTCACGCTCCATGTGATGGATAAGGACGGAGGGGTGGGCCAGTCGTCAGTCGTCATCATCGTGCTGTCGCCAGGCGACGCCCTGGAAGAGGTGATCGAGATGTTGACCCCGCTCGCCGATGACCCGAACATCGCCGACGCGCTTGAAAAGCTGCGGGGCCAGAAGAACGGCAAGGCCAGGAATGGCGCTCTCGACCTGCTCCAACAGGGCAACCTGAACGCCGCCCTGGAGAAGATCGCGCAGGCCCTGCAAGAGTTGGAAGCCGCCGAAGCAGCCGATCCGACCCTCGACCTCTTGAGCGCCAAAGCTCTGCTGGCTTTGGCCGCCAAGTCGGTCGCCGTGCAGGCGATTGACGACGCGGAAAGCGTTGCCGACAGACCGGGCGAGCAGCAGAGGGTCGCGCAGGCCCTGCAACTGCTCGCGGAGGGGAATAGCTTGCTTGCCTGGGGGACAGACGTCCTTGGCGCGGTGAACAAATACCAGGAAGCCGTGCGCCAGGTGCAGGGCCTCCCATAGCGGAGGGGCCCGCTCAGGTCAGGCGCTGCATTGAAAAATGCTTTGGGGGCAGTGCGCCCGGCGGGACTCGAACCCACAGTCAACAGCTTAGAAGGCTGCTGCTCTGTCCGATTGAGCTACGGGCGCGGTTAAGCGGATTATACCGCTATTTTCCGCATCGCTTACCTCTTGACTGCAATGGGTGATTGTTCACATCTGATCTGCTCCCCGTCCGCGTCCCCGCGGACGGCCCGCGCCCCACGGGGGTGCTTCGCGAAGGACGCGGGCCTGGGGCATTTGCGAATAATCACCAGCGACTGCAAGAAAAGCCCCGGCTCAGTTTTCAACTAGGCCGCCCACCACCGGCGGGAAAATGCCAATCTGGTCGCCGTCGTTCAGGATCGTGTCCACTTCCACCGCGTCGTTGTTGATGAAGACGCTGCGGACGAGTTCGGCGGGCAGGTTGAGGGCCGGGGCGAGCGCGGCCACCGTCGCGCCCTCCGGGAGCTCGACGGCGAAAGGCTTCGAGCGGTCGGGGCCGGGATGATGCTTGCGGAGGAGTGAATAGAGCTTGACGTAGACTTTCACGCCGGTTCGTCGGCCAGCGGGCGCAGGCCCTTGTAGACGCGCTGGCCTGCCAGGGTGCGCAGGATGGTGTTGGCCTGGCCGGGCCGGTTGATCTTTTCGGCCAACTCTTCAGGAGTCAGCGGGCGGTTGCCGTTGGCGATGAACACGCGAAAGACGGCATCCACCAGAGTCGTGCGCGCCGTGAGGAAGTCGGGCTGCTGGGCGCAATGGGCGCGCAGGGTGTAGTGCAAGCCGTCAATCCGCTGCACTTCAGCCGTGTCCGGGTCAACGTTGTCAATCAGATCGCCGCCCTCGTACGAGCCGAAAGCCGCCTGGTGCTCCGGGCACAGATGGCTCATCAGATAAACGCGGAACTCGCTGCTCTCGCGGTCCCACCAGTCGAAGTCAATGTGAAACTTGGTCTTGAGGGTCGGCTTGACCAAATGGCTAGCCACGCGCGTCGGAAGGCTCACAGGTTTATCCCGTCCAGAGAGATTGATCGAAGCGCCAGTAGGCGTCGCCTACGTGGACAAAATAGGGGCGCGACAACAGTTCAGCAAAAATGGGCCCGGGCGGGCTGCGGCGGACGACGTTCACCGCCGCGTACAGCGTTTTCGCGTGCACCGCGCTTTGTGGGTTGAGTTTCGCCAACTCGCGGAACAAATCTGCGACCAGGCGCTCGAAAGGCAGGTGCTGGCCCTTGAGCCAGACCTCGTCAATCGCGGCCAGGTTATCCACCGCGATGACGGTCAACTCATCGTAATGGACAGAGATCAGCCGTTTCTGCATGCTGAAGTTCAAACGCCCGTCGGCGCCCGCGACGGCCGTGCGCACCCACTCGCGCGCCGGTCGGCGGGTGCTGGCTTTGACGACGACCTCACCCGGCTGGTCTCCCCGGCGCACGACGAGCTGCCCGCCCACCGGAAATTCGCGCTTCTTGTACCACTCGTCCAGCCCAAACACGTAGCGCCCCAGGCGCACCACCCAGCCGGGGAACTGCTCGCCGCTGTCGCCGTCCACCAGCATGAAGCGAATGCGTGGGGCCTCGTAGGCGGTCGGGAACAGGTGCGCCAGGCGCCGCGACAGGGGCAGAGCGCCCACGCGGCGGTGCGGGAAAATAACGTGGACTGTAACTTCATCCGCCGCCGGCGCGTCGCCTGCGCCAGGCGCCAACTCATCGTCAATCTCCTGTTCCAAAGCCAGCAGCGTTGGAGTCAGCTGGGAAGGCTGATAATCGGGCGCGGCGTTTTCCAGGCGGCGCGGCGTGAAAACCACCTCCGGCGGTTCGAGGCGGCGCAAATACCACAAGACCTGCCCGGCCGGGCCGACTTCGTCGAAGCGCTCGTCCTCCTGCAGCCCGAAGTTGAGCGAGAACGCCTGCAGCCGGGGATGGACGTTGTCGGGCAGGCCGACTTCTTTGAGCAGGGCTTCCGCCGGCAGCGGGCCGCCGCCGGCCATATCCAGCACCGCCTCGGCCAGGTTAAGATGGCCCACGTTGACGGTGAGCAGCAGCGCGCGCGGGAACCAGCGCCCGGCGATGCGCACGATATCGGGGCTTTCTTTCAGATGTGCTTCCAGTTTTGCGGTGATGTCGCGCCCATATTCGGCAAAGATGGCCTCCGGCGACTCCACCTCGCCCGCGCCGTCGTGGCTGGCGGCCCGATTCAGCTTGTGATTCGGCAAGCGCGCGGCAAACTCGCGCGGCGAACCGCCATTGCCGAAATCTATGGCGATCACGTCGAACTCGCCATCCTCCGGGTTGCGCCCCGGACGAACGCTCACCACCCTGCCCGCGGTGAACTGCAGCTCGGGGAAGACGACGGTTTGCCCGACGGCATAAGTTTCTTTGGGGAGGTAGACGACGGCCCCCTGCTGGCGGTGCTTCGCCGCTTCGGCCTCACGCTCGTACCGCCGCCGGGCGATGACCAGCGCCATCTCCTCGGTCGTAAGCGGGGTTTCCTCTTCGAGGAGAAGATTGTTCAGGAACTCGATGTCGGATTCTTCGATTTTGAACGCCGCGCCCCAGTAGGCTGCGGTTTCCGTCTGGCGTTGAATCAAGTGAGAACCTCAGTGCATACAGATTTCAAACTGGCGGGTGGTTATTATACTTGCCGCCTTCGCTGTTGTAAAATGTCTCTGCCCACCAGGTGTATGTCAGTTCTGGGGCGCAGGTGGCCCTTCGACTACGCGGCGCGCACCCTGAGCGGAGCGTTAGCGAAGTCGAAGGGCGCGCCGCTCCCTTGAGCGAAGCCGAAGGGTCAGGGCGCTTGTCTGCCCTAAAGTGAGGTGAACATGGCGCACAAGTTGGTCGTGGTCCACACGACGGCCGGGCTGCCGCAGGCCAATCTCATCAAGAGCCTGCTCGAGGCCGCCGGGATTCCGGTGGAGATTTCACAAGAGAGCGCCGGCGCAGTCTTCGGGTTCACCGTCGGCGCGCTGGGCCTCGCCGATATCCTCGTCCCCGAAGAACACGCCGCCGAAGCCAAAGCGCTGCTCGAAGCCATGCGCCGTGGCGAGCTAGACCAGGGCGACGAGTCGGCCAATCTCTAACGGTTACACATGACGCCCAGAAACCCGGCTTCTCGGAGAAATGGGGCTTCTCCCGGAAACAATAGATTCATGGGAATTCCACCTCCGTCCACTGCAACGGGTCAACCTGAAATCCCCCGACCCAGAGTTCCCAATGCAGGTGCGGGCCGGTCACGCGGCCGGTCGCGCCCTGATAGCCGATGATCTGCCCTGTCTCCACGCGCTGCCCCGCCTGCACGAGAATTGAGGCTTGGTGCCAGTATCCTGTGTACACACCCCAGCCGTGGTCAATAAGCGTGGCGTTGCCGCGCACCGCCAGCGCGCCAGTGAAGATGACCATCCCCGGCGCCGGCGCGGTGACCGGGCGATCTTCAGCGCCTGAAAAATCTGTCCCAGTATGAAACGCATCGTATGGGCCGCCGTTGTACGAGCGCAGCGCGCCGAACGTGGAGCGCAGCGCGCCCACCGAGGGCAGTTGAAAAAGGCCGCTCCACATTCGCACCGGGGTGATGGGGGCTGCCATAGATTTGATTTGCTCGAGCTCCGGCTGAGTCACCGCGGGATCAATGGTCGCAGGATCAACCCTGAGCTCCGGGTCACGTCCATAATTGCCGCGGCGCACTGGCAGGGGTTGAGAAAAACGAACCACCCCCTCCGCATCGGCGGCCTCGATCGTCAGCCGATATAGATCCGGCTCCGCCAGGCGGTATACTCCCAGCAGTGCATACTGCGAGTGGTCATTCTCGGCGTTGAAATGCAAGGGCCACTCGCCGAGTGAACCGCTGAGCGTCATGGGCCGGGTAGCCATGACATGGATAGACACGGTGCGCCCCTGCGCTGTCGGAAACGGGTGCGCCTCCAAAGTCGTCAGCGGGAAAGGCAGCGCCTTCGTCGGCTGGTCGCCGCCGGGGACGACGATGCTCGCGCCCGGCGTCAGCCATCCCGGGTGTAACCGGCGGTTGAGGGCCGCCAACGCCCAGGGGTTCTGATTCCGTGAGGCCGCGAAGGAGAGCCATCCCTCGCCGGGCCGCGCGAGGTAGGTCACCCCGGTCGAGATGGGCGCCCCGCCGTCCAGCTGATCAACGATGATCACTGCCTCGCTGATGAACAGCGCCCCCGGGTTGATCACGCGATTGAGCCGGATCAGCGTCTCGCGCTTGAGGCCGAGACGCAACGCAAGACTGTCGAGGGATTCGCCCGGCTCGAGCGTATGCACGCCAAGAGCGCCGGTCACCCCTTCAAAGCCGGGGACGCTCAGGGGCTGCCCGACGCTCAGGACCGAAGGGTTCACCGCGGGATTCGCCGCTTGCAGCGCGTCCAGCGAAATCCCGAATTGCTTGGCGATCCCGTAGAGTGTGTCCCCCGGCTGGACGATGTACTGCGGGCCAGCCGTCTGCGCCTGGATGGGCTGCGGCCACAGGTCGAGCGCCAGGCCGGCGGCCAGCAGGCAGAGAGCAATGAGCTGTTTACGCATGCTGGGCAAAAAAACGGGGGCGGCGCAGCTGGCCGTCCCCGGTGGACAGGCTTGTGGGCAAGGCTGCCCCCCGCCCCGTCAGGCGCTGGCGGGCGCCGAAGGATCCTCCACACCCCGTTCGCGCTGCGCCAGGACCTTTTCCACGCTTTCGAGCAGTTCCTGCGGCCCGAAAGGCTTGGTGATGTAGTCGTCCACCTTGGCGATGTGCAGCCCCAACACCTTGTCAATGCTCTGGGCCTTGGCCGTCACCACGATCACCGGGATGGATTTCGTCCCGTCGTTGGCTTTCATTTTCTGATAGACTTCCCAGCCGTCCATGTCGGGCATCATCAGGTCGAGCAGCACGATGTCGGGCTTCTCGCGGGCAATCGCCTCCAGCCCCTCGCGCCCTCCCATCGCCCCGATGACCTGATACCCCTTGCGGCTGAGGATGAGCTTGACGAGATCAATCATCTCCGGCTCGTCTTCAATGCACACCACGCGTTTACTCGTGCTCATTCAGGCCTCCTGGCTAATAGCTATAGTGTACACCACAATTAGGCCTCCCGGCAAACATGCGAAGAACCAGATGCGCTTCCGCCTCAAGGTGGGTTCAACCTCCATCTTCCGCCTTAAGGCTGACCGCCGTTCCGCCTCTGGCCCGATGCAATCAGCTTGACGATGGGCAGATCAAGCCGTTGAAAACTCCGCTGCGAGCCGGTTGAGCCATCCAGGATCACTCCAGACGGCCCCATCCACTTGTATCGCCATGGCCCCAAGTCCCAGCATCTCCCTGGCGTTCGCCAGTGAATAGATGCCCCCCGCCCCGATGAGCGGAAGCCCTAGTCCTTTCGCCGCCACAGCCCGCACGGCCTCTAGAGCCAGAGGGAAATTATCCGGGCTGTAAAGCCGCCCGGTCACGGCCTGATCATCTCCTTGAACCGAAAAGCGCGGCGGTGCGCCGAGGGTGAGCGCGTCGGCCCCGGCGCGCGCGGCGGCCTCGCACAATTCGTCCGCGCGGGCCAGCGGCAGGCGGGCGATGAGCGGCGGCCCGCCGCGCGCCGCGCGAATCAACCGCGCCATCTCCTCAGCGGAAATATGATCTACAAAGCCCAGTTCAATCCCGCTCACGCCGTCGGCCCCTTCGAGATGCGCTACGCTCCGCTCGACGTCCGCCGGGCTGGTCGCCGCGATATGGACGATCACTGGCGGGCCAAGATGCTCCCAGTCGTTCGCGTACCGACGCAGGGCAACCGGCACGCCGGGGTTGGGCAAACCCGTGTGGATCAACAGGCCATTCGAGAGTGAGAGGGCATTCGGGGGGTGGGCCGGCGTGCGCGGCGTGAACGTAAGCGCATTCGTTACGAACGCGCCGAGGCAGTCGAAGTCAATCAGCCCGCGATACTCGTCCGCAAAGCCCAGGATGCCCGAGGCGTTCATCACCGGGTTGCGCAGGCTCAGGCCGCGCTTGTGGTTTGGGGCAAGCTCGATCACTGCTTTGTCATAGGCGCATTCAGCGGCGATAAGTTTCGCGCCGGAGCGTCACGCGGTCTAAAACGTCCATCCGCACGTTGACGCCGAGGCCGACGCCCGTCGGCACCGAGAGCGTACTGTCGGGGTTGAGGACGAACGGCGGGTCAATGATGTCTTCGGGGAAATAACGCGCGGAGGCGGAGATGTCGCCGGGAAGGACGAACCCTGGCAGGGAGGCCAGGGCGACGTTCGCGGCGCGGCCGATCCCGGTTTCGAGCATCCCCCCCATCCACACGGGGACGCCGCGTTCGCGGCAGTAGTCGTGGATCCGCTTCGCCTCGTGCAGCCCGCTGACCCGCGCGGGTTTGATGTTGATGATGCGGCAGGCGCCCATCTCCAGCGCCCAGCGCGCATGGTCCACTGAAAGGATGCTCTCGTCGAGGCAGATCGCCGTCTTCAATTGCGGCTGGAGTTTCGCGTGGTCGAAAATGTCATCATCGGCCAGCGGCTGCTCGATGAGCAGCAGGTAGAAGTCGTCCAGCTTTTTCAGGTGCTCGGCGTCGGGCAGGCGATAGACCGAGTTGCCATCCACTTGCAGCATCAAAACGGGATGCGCTTTGCGGACGGCAGCCGTGTCGCCCACGTCGCGCCCCGGCTTGATTTTGAGCTTGATCCGCCGATAGCCATCGGCCAGATATTTATCCACGACCTCAAGCAGTTTTTCGGTCGTCGCCTGGATTCCGACCGAGACGCCCACCTTCACCCGGTCGCCGCTCCCGCCCAGCAACCTTTGTAGCGGGACTCCGGTCTGCTGGGCGAGCAAATCCCAGACCGCGAGTTCAATCCCGGCCTTCGCCATCGGGTGGCCGCTGATGTGACTCGTGGTCGCGCGATATGCGGGGATGTCGGCGAGGTCCGCGCCCAGCACAGCGGGGATGATGAAATCTTCGAGGATGTGCCAGTTGGTTTTCGTCGTCTCGTACGAGTAGCCGCAATTCTGGCTGGCGACGCACTCCCCCCACCCGGTCAGGCCGTCGGCGCGAACTTGAACGATGACACACTCGCGGTCGTGCTCCGTCCAGCGCGAGGTCTGGAACGGCGCAAGATAAGGCATTTTGATGTGGCGCAGGGTGATTTCTTCAATCTTCATGGAATATCTGCCTCAGAAACGTCTCTGCCCATCCAATGCCTCTTGACCCTGCACTAGTTGTCGCTGTGCTCCAGCCGGGGGTCGCCGTGCGACAGGGCATAGAAAGAGCGCATCCGCCCGCCGCGCACTTCGTGGAAGAAATCGGTGATCAGATACCCGGCCTTGAACGCGGCTTCAAAAAGCTCGCGCGTGTGTTGACGCCACGCGCGCGCCAACGCCATGTCCCGCGTCTTGATGGCCTGAAAGTCCTCGGGAATCTCGACCAGCGCGATCATGCCGGCAAACGACGCGGCGCGCTCGGGCGGGCGGAGCAACGCGTCCGCGCCTACAGCCGTCGGGTTCAGGATCGTCGCTCCGGCCTCGGTGAAGGAGGCCACCACGAGCGGGGCGCGGCGTCCAAACAGGCGCTCCTTGACGCGGGCCGACGTTACCCACCAATCCACCTGGAAACGGTCGGAGGGCAGGCCCGCATTCAGGCCGTCCGCCATCTGCCCATACACCTCGCGCAGGTAAGTGCGGCACACCGCCCCGAGTTTGGCGATGTTCAGCCGGGCGTTGCGCGATTCGAGCGGGTCGTGCGTCCACGTCACCAGCCGGATGCCCTGGCTCATCACAAAATCGCGCTGCGCCAGCTTGAGCTGGTAGCCGACGCGGCGGTCGCGATATTCCGGCAGCACGCCCAATTGATGAGAGCAGTGCTTGAGCCGGGCCATCGCCGGGCGGTTGGAACTGGCTTGATCGGTGCCGAGGAAGCCAAACACAAAACCGACGAGGCGGGCGCCGTCAAACGCGCCCAGCGCCAACCCGCCGTTGTGCGCCACCGTCGTCAGCACGTGCGCGGGCGTCACTTCGGTTTCCGAGCCAGGCCACACCACGCGCTGCAAAGTCTCGGCCGCGTGAAACTCGTCTATCGTTTCGAGGGGGCGAATGGTGACCGACATAGAGAGATGGACGACACGGAATGTGTGAGGCGTGACAGACGCCTCACGGATCACTCTTCACTTAACTCGTTCCCCAAACGAGCCGGCCCATCTCAGCCAACCACTTCTTCTGGCGCAGGTAATCCAGCGTGCTCACGAACCGGGCCGGTTTCAAGCCAAAATAGCGCGTGACGCTGGTCAATTCGCAGGTGCGGCTGATGGCCAGATAGTCCAGCCAGCGGGTCGTCAGCGGGGAACGCGGCAGCATTTGCTCCAGCAGCCACGCGCCCGCCCGCAGATAAGGAGGGCGGACAGAGACGATGACGCGCCGCACGTCCGTCACCTCCATCACCGCCTGCACCATCTGCTCGAAGGTGATAAACTCCGGGCCGCCCAGCGCGAGCGTCTGGTTGAGCGCGGTCAGGTCGCTCAGGCTCCACTCCAGGCAGGTCACCAGATCCTCCACCCACAGCGGCTGAAGCGAGACCTTGCCGTCGCCCGGCATGAAGAAAAAACCGGGGACGAGCCTGAGCATCATCGCCACCACGTTCACAAAAACGTCCTCTTCGCCGTACAGCAGCGCCGAACGCACGATGGTGTAAGGGATGCCGCTCTGCCGGATAAACTCTTCGGCAATGCCCTTGGCCTTGAGCACCGGATAGGCCGACGCGCGATCCGCGCCCAGGTGGGAGAGATAAATGATGCGCCCCACCCCGGCGTCTTTCGCCGCCTCAACCAGCGCCCTCGTCCCGGCGGCATCCACGGCAAAGACGTCGCCCTGCTGGCCGCGCCATTCGGCGCCCGCCAGATGGATGACAGTATCCACCCCCACCAGCGCCGCCCGGAGGCCGCGCTCGTCAGAGAGTGAGGCGATGGACACCTGCACTGGGATGCGCTTGGGGAGGCGAGGTGTACGCCGGGCAGGCCGGATGAGGCAGCGCATCTCCAGCCCGGCCTCGGCCAGGCGGGGCAAAAGCGCGCGCCCCACAAACCCGGTAGCGCCAGTGACCAAAATCAAAGTGGGCATTCTCCGCGAGCGAGTCGGGGACGTGCTTCAACCCGCGTGGGCAAGTCTAACGCAGCGGGAGGCAAGCGTCAAATATTTGGAAGGGTAATGAAACGCGGGCGCAGAACTGTCTCTGCGCCCGCCGGGCGGAACAAGAAACCCGTTTTCTTCACGAAAACGGGTTTCGGTGGTTAGCTCTACTTCCTGGCGGCAACTTTCTTCTCCGATTTGCCCGCCGCTTTGGCTTTGCTGGCGGAGGCGGCCAGGCGCGTCATCGTCGCCTCCACGTCGGCCGGGCTGATGCCGATCAGCGAGATGAGCTTGCGCTCACTGGCAAAGCCGCCCATGATGTCAATGTGATGGGTCGGGATGTTCAACGCTCTGGACAAGAAGCCGACCAGGGCGTTATTCGCCGCGCCATCCTCGGGCGCGGCGGCGACACGGATTTTGATCGTCCCATCTGCCATCAACCCCGTCACCTCGGTTGCCTTAGCCCGCGGGGTGACCTTGACCGTGATCGCTGCGCCAGTCAGTGCGTTGCTGAAAGTGTGCATCTCCGTCCTCCGTGGTTTGGCTTAGCCCAAATCAAATCTCAGTTCCAGCCGGGTTTCTATAGGATATTAGTACATAACGTAAAATGCAAGCGGGCCAGACCCGCAAAAGACCTAGAAAAAGCTCCGAATCAGGACGATGAGCAGTTGCCCAATCAACTGAACTGCCAGCAAAGCAATCATCACCGAAAAATCGAACATGCCCGCCGGTGGGATAATGTTCCTAAAAGGCCGCACAATTGGCTCTGACAACTGATCCAGAAACCGGCGCACCGGATGCCAGGGTTCGAGCGGGGAGAATGACATCAGGGCGTCCAAAATCAGAATAACTGTGATCAGGTTGACGACGAGGTTGATCAGCCCAACGATATACGCTGCCAAATTGGCTTCTCCTTCTTTAAATCGAATTCGCCCGATCAGAGATACGGGATTCTAAGGCATTTCAAACTTTTCTCGACCTGAGGACGCCCAAGACTGACACAGATCTGCAAATTCTGTCGCGGTTCAGGCTCGTTCGCCGAAAATTGCCCGCCCAATGCGGACCATCGTGGCGCCCTCGGCAACCCCGGCCTCAAAGTCGTCGGTCATGCCCATCGACAGGACGCGCCAGTCGCCCTCGCCCGGCGGCAGGCGCGCCCGCAGATAGTCGCGCAGTTCGCGCAGGCGCGCAAAGTAAGGCCGGGCGGCCCCCGGCGCCGGGACGAT
>DATDRS010000252.1:0-7907 GCA_035291605.1 Anaerolineales bacterium
TGGATGATCGCCCGCTTCCAATCGTCGATGTTGTAGAACGTGCGCTTGATGGCTTCTTCATCGACGGTGGGCCGCACCCACATCACACCATCCACCTGAATTTCGACGTTGTCTTTGGTGATCACCGGTTGCGGGTGGATATCCATGGTGTGCTCGCGGACGTCGCGAATGCGCGTGATGTGGATGAACGGAATTTGAAACCCCAGGCCGGGCATGACAAACCGGTTGTACTTGCCCAGGGTTTCCTGGATGCCCCGCTCGTAAGGTCGCAGGGTATAGAGGGGACCATAGATCGTTCTCATCGCATTCTCCTTTTGGGGTATATCAATCAGCGGACGGTTTCTGTAGCGCAGTTGCGGCGGCGTGCTGCCGCCCTGTTTACCGCGCCTCAGTGGGACACAGAATCACTGGTCCACTCAAAAAGCAACTCTTGATTTTGTGGGGGCGGTGCTTGCTGTGGAAAATGCTCATACCCGGCCAGGTTGACGCCGTGCAGCTCCTGCACCCGCTCCCGATACCAACAGTCAAATGGAAGATCAGAGGTGATGATCTGGCCCAGCGCCTGAGCCACATCGGGGGCTTCAAGGGTGGTCACGGCCGCCGACCCGAAAGCGGTTTCCACCAACACCAGCTGTTCGCGCGTGATGCCCAGCCGCCGGCGGGAGGCTTCGTACATCTGTAATCGTGAGCCGGACATCTCCTGGCAAAACCGCCGCCAGGTTTCCACCTTACCGGCCACAATGGGGAAGGTCAGAACAATGCCAGGCATCGGGGCGTCCTCCAGGCCTCAGCTCGCGCTCTTTTCGCCGCGAGAGCTTTCGGCCTTGTCGTTCTTCTGGTTAAGCGTGCTGGTCTGGCCGGAGGAAGAGCGGTGATCGGTGGAATACCAGCCAGAGCCTTTGAAGACGATGCCGGGCAACTGGAGAACGCGCCGCACGGCGCCCGTGCGGCATTCCGGACAGCGCTTCAAGGGCTTGTCGGAGAAGGTTTGCCTTTTTTTGAACTCGACGCCGCAACTCTGGCATCTATACGTGTAAACGGGCATAGGAAACCTCGATATAAACTATCCTGAACTCTGGTAGCTGTTCAAAGGTTAAAGAGCTGCTCCGAGAGTTTTGCGCCTGCCGTTCTTCGCAGGTAAGGATCGTTGAGATGGTCTGACAAAATTTGCGCGCACGCGCCTGTCTCAAGTGCATGTCTTAACTCTTAACAATGAGTATAATGACGTAGAGTCTCAAGAGCGTCACAAGGAGCCTAAGGTGGCAAGCCACGCGTTGCAATTGCACCTCTATTTGCTGGGACCGCCAGAAGTGCGCGTGGGTGCGAAGCTGCTGACGTTTCCCACGCGCAAGACGCTGGCGCTGTTGATCTACCTGGCGCTTGAGGGAGGCGAGCAACCGCGCGAGCATCTGGCCGCCCTCCTGTGGCCGGAATCAAGCCCTGCGCGCAGCCACGCCTCACTCCGCAACACCCTCGGCCACCTGCAATCGGCCCTGCGCCGGGCCAGCAGGCAGGCCCAAACCTCCTTCCTCTCCGTCACTCACAATGCGCTGGCTCTGAATCCGGACGCCCACATCCACCTCGACCTGCACACCGTGGAACGCGCCTACGCCCTGGCCCGGGCGGACCGTTCGAGCCGAAAGCCCCCGAAGGGGTCGGCCAGCCTGCCTATGCTGCAGTCGGCCGCCGCGTGTCATCGCGGCGATTTTCTCGCGGGGTTTTCGCTGGGCAATGCCCCCGGCTTCGACGATTGGGCGGCCGTCCAGCGCGAAGCCTGGCGCCGCCGCCTGGGCCTGATCCTCGACCGGCTGTCCGAAATCCAGTTTGCGCGCGGCGAGTTTGCTGCCACGGCCGAGATCGCCGCGACCTGGATCGCCCTCGATACGCTGAACGAGGTGGCGTACCGGCGCAAGATGCGCGCTCACTTCGCGGCCGGCGAGCGGGGGCAGGCTCTGGAGACCTATGACGCGTGTCGTGCCGTTCTGGTGGCTGAGTTGGGCGTGGAGCCAGAGCCAGACACGGAGGCGCTGGCGGCCCGCATTCGCACCCAACACCCGCCGGACCAGCGCGAGCCCGCGCTGCACCGGTTGGACACCCCGGTCGCCTTTCTGGAAAGCCTGTTTGCAGGACGCGGCGCGGAGCAACAGGCACTGGCCGAACGCTTCGAGCGAGCCGCGACCGGCCAGCCCCAGGTGGTGATGTTGCGCGGCGAAGCCGGCATTGGCAAGACCCGTCTGGCGACCGAGTTCCTGGCCTGGGCCAGCGCGCAAGGAGCAGAAGTGCTGCTAGGCGGCGCCTTTGAAAGCGGCAGTCACCTGCCGTTTCAGCCGCTGGCGGAGGCGCTCCGAGTATGGCTCGAGCGCGAAAACGCGCCGAAAGAGCTGGTGGGAGAGGCCTGGCTCGCGCCATTGGGTGAGCTGCTGCCGGAACTGCGCGAGCGTTATCCGGAGCTGTCGCCGCCGACACTGGAGGCGACGGAGGGGCGGACACAGCTCTTTGAAGCGCTCGTGCGCCTGACGCTGGCCCTGGCCAGGCGGGCGCCGCTGGTGCTGTTCGTGGACGATCTGCACTGGGCGGACAGCGCCACGCTGGACCTGCTGCAGTACGCCATCCGGCGCTGGCGAGAGGCGGGCGCGCGGTCGATGTTGTTGGTCAGCCTGCGGTCAGAAGCCGTGCGCCCGTCAGGCCAACCAGGGACCGGGGGTATGATCCAGCGGCTGGCGCAGTTGGACCGAGAGTTGGAGCCAGCTCATCTGGAGCTGGAGCCCTTAAGCGAGCGGGACACGGTGCAGATGGTGCTCTCGTGCCTGGCGCCGCCGGCGCCGGACTTCGCTCAGTGGCTGTTCGACGACACGCACGGGCATCCGTTCTACCTGATAGAGACGCTGAAGGATTTGCTCGAACGGGGCGCGCTCCATCCCAAGCGGCGAGCCGATGGGCAATGGGCTTTTGAGGTGGACGCGGACCACGAGTTAGGTAAAGCCGTGCGAGTCCCTTCGACGGTGGGCGCCGTGGTGCGCTCGCGCCTGAATCGGCTCAGCCCAAATGCTTTTGCCCTGTTGGCGGCCGGGGCCGCCCTTGAGCAACGGCTGACGTTCGAGCGGCTGTGCGCCACTGCCAACGTGTCTGAAGACGCGGCCCTGCCCGCCCTGGATGAGCTGGTCAGCAGCCGACTCTTATTGGAGGTGGCGCCGCCTGCCGCCGCCAGCGCCTACGCCTACGCTTTTCCCAATGACATGATTCGCGACGTGGTCTATACCGAAGCCGGGGACGCGCGCCGGCGGCTGTTCCACCGGCGGGCGCTGGACATCCTCGCGGCGGCCAAGGACCCGGCTGCGGTGCTGGCGCACCACGCGCTGGTCGCAGGGTTGGCGGAGGCTGCTTTCCACCACAGCCTGGCCGCCGGTGAGGAAGCCCTGCGGCTCTCTGCGGCGGGCGAGGCGATGGTCCATTTCGAGAAGGCCCGCCAGCTGGCGCGCGAGGCAGCCTGGGCCGGCGCGGAGATTGAGTCGCGCATCCGAGATTTGTATGTGCAATTAGGCCAAGCCTACGAACTGAGTGGCCAGCCGGAGCAGGCGGCCGTGGTCCATGCTGAACGAGCGCGCCTAGCGCCGAAACAGCCCCGCGAAAATGGTTGATCGTCAGAAATGCGTGACCACCAGATAGATCAACAGCGCCAGCGTCTTACGCATGGGAAACGTCAGCGGACTTGCACCCAAGCGCACTTCTGGCGGCCCCAGTAAATATAAGTGCAATTGTAGCGTGTGGCTTGACACCGTAGCGCTCCTTGTGACGCTGTTGAGACTCTACGTCACTATACTCATGGTTGAGAGCTAAGACATGCGCTTGAGGCAGGCGCGTGCATACCGGCGGTTGTAAGTGAAGTTCGCAACCCCAAGTGCGACCCGCGATCGGGATGTATAAAGTCAGGCAAGAGCGGCCTCCGAATAAGGAGTTGACACCAATGGCAGACAAGACAAGTAAGACTAAACCCAAACGATTGTCCAAGGGGCAGCGCACGCACGTGCGGCGGTTGAAGCAAGCGGCCCGCAAGGCCGGCGCCACTAACCGCTAGCCGACCAGTAATGCCGCGTCTATCGAGAGTACCCAAGAACTAGGTCAAGGGTTACGACTGGGCGCCCGAGAAGTACCCGGACAAGGCGGAGGATTGAAGTATGTCTACCGAGAAAGCCGATCTGGAGAAGCTCACCGAATACAAGTACGGGTTTCGGGACGACGTTCAGTACACATTCCGCGCCCGCAAGGGGCTGGACGGCGAGGTCGTCACCGCTATGTCGCGCATGAAGGGTGAGCCGCAGTGGATGCTCGACTTTCGTCTCAAGGCGCTGGAGATCTTCAATAAGAAGCCCATGCCCACTTGGGGCGGCAAGATCAAGCTGAATCTCGACGAAATCACTTATTACACCCGACCCAGCGAAAAGACCGAGGGCAATTGGGACGACGTGCCGGCGGACATCAAGAACACCTTCGACAAGCTCGGCATCCCTGAGGCGGAGCGTAAGTTCCTGGCCGGGGTGGGGGCCCAGTACGAGTCGGAGATGGTGTACCACAGCGTGCAGAAGCATCTGGAAGAGCTGGGCGTCATCTTCCTCAGCTCGGACGACGGCTTGCGCCAGCACCCGGACCTCTTCCGGGAGCATTTCGGCAAGGTCATCCCGCCCACCGACAACAAGTTCGCCGCCTGCAACAGCGCGGTCTGGTCCGGCGGGTCGTTCGTGTACGTGCCCAAGGGCGTCAAGGTCGAGATGCCGCTGCAGGCGTACTTCCGGCTGAACGCGGAGGGCACGGGTCAGTTCGAGCGCACGCTCATCATCGTGGACGAAGGCGCGCAGGTGCACTATGTGGAAGGCTGCACGGCGCCGAACTACTCGCGCGACTCGTTCCACTCAGGCGTGATCGAGATCATCGTCAAGAAAGGCGCCCGTTGCCGCTACACGACCATCCAGAACTGGTCTACCAACGTTTACAACCTGGTGACCCAGCGCGCCGTGGTGCATGCCGGCGCGACGATGGAGTGGGTGGATGCCAACCTGGGCTCGCAGTTGACGATGAAATACCCGTCGTGCTATCTGGTGGGCGAGGGCGCGCACGGTGAGATCCTGTCGATGGCGTTCGCCGGCCGGGGCCAGCACCAGGACACGGGCGGCAAGGTCGTGCATGGCGCGCCGCACACCACCAGTAAGATCACCTCCAAGTCCATCAGCGTGGGCGGTGGGCGCACCTCCTATCGCGGCCTGCTCAAGGTGTACAAAGGCGCCCATCACTCCAAGTCCAATGTGGTCTGCGATGCGCTGCTGATTGACGACCAGTCCCGCTCAGACACCTACCCGGTGATCGAGATTGACGAGGACGAGGTCAACATCGGGCACGAGGCGTCGGTCTCGAAGGTAGGCGAGGAGCAGCTCTTCTACCTGATGAGCCGCGGCCTCTCGGAGGAACAGGCAACCAGCATGGTCGTCGGCGGATTCATTGAACCATTGATCAAGGAACTGCCCATGGAGTACGCCGTCGAGCTTAACCGCCTGATCCAGCTCCAGATGGAAGGCAGCATCGGCTAGAAGAGGCCCTTGGCGTCACGAGTGCTAACTCTCTGGCGTGTAAGCCTCGACTCAACTTTTCTCACCCATAGGAGATCTGACATGGCACTGAATCTCAAGCCTCTTGGCGACCGCGTGGTGGTCGAGCCCACCGAGCAGGAAGAAATGACTGCCAGCGGCATCATCCTGCCCGAAACGGCCAAAGAAAAGCCCCAGAAGGGCAGCGTCGTCGCAGTGGGCCCCGGCGCGCGCGACGAGGGCGGCAAGCGCATGACGCTGGACGTGACGAAAGGCGATATTGTGCTGTTCGCCAAGTATGCGGGCACCGAGTTCAAAATAGATGGCAAGAAGCTGCTTATCCTCAAGGAAAGCGACCTGCTCGCGATCCTCGAAGGCGACGAGCCAGCCAAGAAGAAGAAATAAATCACCCTTGCAGGATCCACGCTAAAAGGAGCATTCCACTATGGCCGCTAAACAACTCGCATTCTCGGAAGACGCCCGCCGCCGCTTGAAGAACGGCGTAGACATCCTCGCCAACGCTGTCGCCACCACCCTCGGCCCGAAGGGCCGTAACGTGGCGCTGGATAAGAAATACGGCGCCCCCACCATCACCCACGACGGCGTGACGGTCGCCAAGGAGATCGAGCTGGAGGACCCGTACGAGAACATGGGCGCCCAACTCCTGAAGGAGGCGGCGACCAAGACCAACGACATCGCCGGCGACGGCACCACCACTTCCACCGTGCTGGCCCACGCCATCGTCACCGAGGGCTTGAAGAACCTGGCCGCCGGCTCTAATCCCATGCTCCTCAAACGCGGCATCGAGCAGGCCACAGAAGCGGTCGTCGAGGCGCTGCGCAAGATGTCCCAGAAGATTGAGACCAAGGCAGAGATCGCCTCGGTGGCCACCAACTCCGCCGCCGACGCCGAGATCGGCCAGCTCATCGCAGACGTGATGGACAAGGTGGGCAAGGACGGCGTCATCACGGTTGAAGAAAGCAAGTCCCTGCAGTTCGAGACCGAGTACGTCGAGGGCATGCAGTTCGACCGCGGCTACAGCAGCGCCTACTTCATCACCACCCCCGAGTCGATGGAAGCCGTCATCAGCGAGCCATACATCCTGATCTACGACAAGAAGATCAGCGCCGCCGCCGATATCGTGCCCGTGCTGGAGAAGTTGGTGCAGATCGGTAAGCGTGACCTGGTGATCATCGCCGAGGACGTGGACGGCGAGGCGCTGGCCACGCTGGTGCTCAACAAGCTGCGCGGCATGCTCAACGTGCTGGCCGTCAAGGCCCCCGGCTTCGGCGACCGGCGCAAGGCCATGCTCCAGGACATTGCCACTCTCACTGGCAGCACGGTCATCACCGAGGAGCTGGGCAAGAAGCTCGAGTCCACCACCCTGGCCGACCTGGGCCGGGCCGGCAAGGTCGTTTCCACCAAGGACGACACCACCGTCGTCGAAGGCAAGGGCAACGCCAAGGCCATCAAGGGCCGCATTGAGGAGATCAAGGTCGAGATCGAGAAATCCACCTCCGACTACGACAAGGAGAAGCTCCAGGAGCGCCTGGCCAAGCTCTCCGGCGGCGTGGCCATCATCCGCGTCGGCGCCGCTACCGAGACCGAGCTGAAAGAGAAGAAGCATCGCGTCGAGGACGCCCTGTCGGCTACGCGCGCAGCGATCGATGAGGGCATTGTCCCCGGCGGCGAGATCGTTTATATCAACGCCGTATCGGCGCTGGACAAGGTGAAGATGGACGGCGAGGACGAATCCATTGGTGTGGCCATCGTACGCAAGGCGTTGGAAGCTCCCATCCGCAGGCTGGTGCAGAACGCCGGCCACGAGGGCGCCGTCATCATCGAGACCGTGCGCCGCAAGGCCAAGGAAGAGAAGAACAAACATATCGGCTTTAACGTCATCACCGGCGAGTACGTAGACATGCTCAAGGCCGGCATCATCGACCCGGTCAAGGTCGTGCGCGGGGCGCTGGAGAACGCCGCCTCCATCGCCGCGATGATCCTGACGACCGAGGCCCTCATCACCGACGTGCCCGAGAAGGACAAGGCCCTTGCTATGCCTCCGGGCGGCGGGATGGGCGGCGACTTCTAGCAAGTTCATCCCTACCTGCGAAAAAAACGACCCCTGGTCTCCTCAGTCAGGGGCCGTTTTTGTTTGCCACGCCAGAACGCGTGGCCGATGGCAGGATGACAGCCGCGCCGCGCTGAGGTAAACTATACCCTATGCCTCCTTCGCCCGATCTGTATCGAAGCATCTTCGAAGCCGCCAGCGACGGGTTGATCATCAACGATGTGGAGACCGGCCTCGTGGTCGAGGCCAATCCCGCGGCC
>DATDRS010000253.1:0-2805 GCA_035291605.1 Anaerolineales bacterium
TGCGGCACGGGGCGCGTCTTGCTGAACCTCGCGCGGCGCGGTCATGCGACCACCGGCGTTGACAACTCGCCTGAAATGCTGGCGCTGCTGGAGGAGAAAATACGTAGGGGCGAGCAGCTGCTCGCCCCTACCAATGCCCCAATAATCCTCCACGCCGACATGACCGACTTCGCCGTCGAGCGCCAGCATGCCCTCGCCCTCATGCCTTTCAACGCCTTCATGCACCTGCTCACGCCTGAGGCGCAAACCGCCGCGCTGGCTTGCATCCGCCGGCATCTCCAGCCGGGTGCGGGGCTCGCGCTCGACATGCCGAACCCCGGCGAGGCCTATGCAGCCCAGGAACAGGGGCTGACGCTGGAGCGCACCTTCAAAGATGGCGAGAACACGATTCAGCAGTTCTCGTCCGTCGTCGTTGACCACGCGGCCCAACTCGCGCGCATCACGTGGCTGTACGACTCCCTCACGCCGGATGGCGTAGTGCGGCGCACGACCGTTCCGCTCACGCTGCGATACACCTTTCCGGGCGAGATGCGGCTGCTGTTGGAGAAGTGCGGGCTCGCGCTCGCGCATCTCTACGGCGACTACGACCGTTCGCCTCTCACGGACGGCTCACCGCGGATGATCGTGGTGGCGAAAGCGGTGTAGAGGTGGGGGATTTATACGACGACCTCAAATCGCCTCAAGTGGGGAACACGGTCGAAGTGGGGGTCGTTGCTGGCAATGGCCTCGCAGCCAACCTTTTGCATGGCCACGACGTGCAGGGCGTCACGGGGCCGAAGCGCATAGCGCGGCATCAGGTCCAGCATCACATCCACATCACCGGCTGTGACATCGAGGACGCGCAGGTTGGGGAGCTGGCGTAACAAACGTAGGGACGGCGCAATGATTGGAGAGAATTCTGAGAGGAGCGCCGCCTCTTCAGCACGCAGCCGGTCGAGCGGCGAGCCGGGGTATTTGTCGTGGATAACGGCGAGCAGGAGGCGATAGGCCAGTTCGTCAAAGGTCAAGGCCGAAGTGTAGGCAGCTATCCGGCCCTGCTCAACAGACTCAAAGAAACCTTTGAGGATGGGACGAATCTGCGGCTCGGCGCGAAGAAAGACGTAGAGCATCATCGTGTCGAGATAGATGACGCTCTCGTCAAAGACGGCCAGAGAAGAGGCCATCAGGCGGTGAACCTCTGCCAGTCAAGGAAGAAATCGTAAGCGGCAAGAGGTTCGGTCCCGAGGTATCCCAGTAGCCGCTCAGTAAGATTACCTTCCCAATTCAAAGGCTCTGTCGCTGCCAACAACGCCCGGCGGATGGCCGTGACCTCTGCCATAATCGCATCCAGACGAGCTAAAATCGTGTCGCGCTCAGCCGCTTGCATAGGCTTGGCTACCTCCTGGCAAGTATTGTAGCATATCCCCTGAACCAGATTCGCCTCTTCGCGCCTGAGAATGCCAATGAGAAAACTTCATCTGCTCCTCATCTGCCTGACTGCCGCTTGCAGTGGTCTGGCCACCCCCTCCCCGACTCAGCCTCCGCCGCAGATTTCAGTGGTCACGGCGACTTCCCCGCCCCGGCCCACGGCGACCCAGCCCCAAGCCGTCACCCCCCTGCCCGCGCCGCCTGAACCAAAGAAGATGACTGTCACCGCGCCGGACGGGGCCTCGTTGGTCGGGACATTCTACCCGCCGCTCACCGCGCCGGCGCCGGGCGTGCTGCTGCTGCATATGCTGGGTGGCTGCGCCTGCAAGGAGGATTGGGATGCCTTTGCGCGCGACCTGCAGCGGCAGGGGATGGCGGCCTTCGCGCTCGACTTGCGCGGCCACGGCGAAAGCGCCAAGCCGGAGGACTGGACGAAAGCGCCGGGGGACGTGCGGGCCGCGTGGGATGCCTTCATCGCCCGATCCGAGGTGGACCCCAAAGACTCAGCCATCGTCGGCGCGAGCATCGGCGCAAACCTCGCGCTCATCGTCGGCGCGAACAACCCGGCCGTGGTCGTCGTCGTCGCGCTCTCGCCGGGGCAGGATTATCACGGGTTGAAGCCGTCGGCCCTGCTCACCAACTTCGGCCAGCGGCCTGTCCTGCTCGTCGCCAGTCAGGACGATTCATACTCGTACACCAGCGTTCAACAGATGGCGAACCTCGCCCCGGCGAGCGAGACGCATTACCTGACCAACGCCGGGCACGGCACCGACATGTTCCGCGACCCGAACTTGGAACTGGTGCTGTTGGACTGGCTACGGAAGCACCTGGGGATACTGAAGGGATGAGGTTCACTGATGACTGATTACTGTTTACTGCCGACTGCTCCTCACCACCAGCACCGGCCTGTTCACTGCCGAGATAATCTGGTCGGCCACGTCGTCTAGGAGATATTCCTTGAACCCGGCCCAGCCGCCGGGCAGGTCCGGCGCTTGGTGCGCCCCGATGACGACCAGATCATAATCGCCTTTGCTTGCCTCCGCCGCGATTTCCTCCAGCACCAGCCCGTGTCGCAGTTTCGAGCGCATCGCCGTCGTCACGCCCTGCTCGCGCAGCAGTTCCATCTCGCGCGCCAGGTGCACGCCCTCGCGCGTGCCGCCGGCTATGGCCTGCTCGGCGGTTTCGCGGAGCTCGTCGAGCGCGGCTCCGGACGAGAGCGGCAGCTGCGACATGACATGCAGCACCGTGACCTCTGCGCCCAGCCAGTGCGCCACCTGCCCGCTCCAGCGGGCCACGCGCTCGCCCGGCGCCTCGCCGCCCGTGCAGGCCAGCACGCGCCGGACGCTAGGGCGCTGGCCCTTCACGATCAGCACGGGCGTGCGCGCGTAGCGCGCCAGG
>DATDRS010000254.1:0-6331 GCA_035291605.1 Anaerolineales bacterium
ACCGTTAGATGGCCCGTTGTCGAGAACCACAAGAGGAGGAAGAGATGGAAGACAGGTCCAACGCAGGAGCAGACGTAGGCGCTGAGAAGGGAGAACAGTACTCGCTCGCTAGAATCCTGGGCATCTGGGTCCTTGCTGCCCTCCCGATGGGGGTCCTAAGCTGGATCGTGTTTCCTGCTTTGTCGCCTGACTTCGGCTCGGATCCTCTTGGGGCAGGCGTCACCCGAATACTGTTGCTCACATTTGGTTTGGCCTGGTTGTTTATCCTTTCCATGATCATCGTCCGACGGGAGGAGGGCGATCTCCGTTGGGTGACGGTCAAGCGGAGGCTCCGGCTCGACACGCCGCGCGATCCCAAAACCGGTGAAACTCGCCGCAGGCTATGGCTGTGGGTGATTCCATTTCTTATCGCGACCGCCGTGTGGGAGCTTGCCTTAACATCTTACGTCGACGGCCTATGGGTAACGGTCTTCCCTTTTTTCGCCGAGCCTCCGGGCTATAGCTTTGGCGCGGTCCTCGAATCGCAAGAAATCCTGGAACGACTGGTGGGCGCCTGGTGGTTCTTTGGCCTGTTTGTGGTAAGCGCCATGTTCAATACCATCCTCGGGGAGGAGTTCCTATTCCGAGGTGTGTTGCTGCCAAAGATGGAAGGCGTTTTCGCCAAGTGGAGCTGGGTGGCCAACGGAGTGTTGTTCGGTTTCTACCATGTTCACCAGCCATGGGGTATCGTGGGGTCTGTTGTTAGCGGTGTCTTCCTGGACACATTTCCGACCTGGCGCTTCCGCAGTACCTGGATGGGCATCATCGTCCACTCTGCACAGAGCGTGTTCTTTGCCTTCTTGATCCTTGGGATCGTGTTGGGATTGGCATAGGCACCAGTGCAGAGATTTCTTCCAGCTTTCGTACCCAGACCACTTCGGGCCATCTAACAACTCGATGGAGCCGACCCGGCCAGCCCAGGTGACCCATTTCATGCGATACTAGCCTTGGGCTGGCCGGGCGGCTCATCTCGATGCCGTTAGGCGGCGCATACGGCGCCCTGCTGGTCGCGATTCTGACTGCACATCCCCGGTTGCGCGGCATACTCTACGATTTGCCACACGTCATCGCGGGAGCACGGCCACGGCTGACCGCCGCCGCAGTGACCGACCGCTGTGACGCCATTGCCGGAGATTTCTTCGCGGCTGTGCCGAACGGTGGCGACAGCTACTTGCTCAAGCACCTTCTCCACGACTGGGATGACGATCGCTGCATCGCGATCCTTAAGAACGGTCGCCGTGCGATGCCAGGCGATGGGCGGCTCCTGGTAGTCGAGGTGATCATTCCGCCAAACAACGAACCAGACTATGGCAAATACCTCGATCTTAACATGCTCGTGCTCCTCAGGGGGCAGGAACGCACGGAGGCGGAGTACCGGAAACTGTTCGCGGCAACGGGCTTCGCGCTATCGCGGGTCGTTGCAACCCCGGCCGAAGTCAGCGTGATCGAGGGGAGGCCGGTATCGTGCCCAGCTTCTCTGCACCTGCTCCGCCGCCGCAGGCCATTCTCGGCGGGGGGCAGATGAGCGAAATTGAAAAGTGAGGGAATGACAAATGGCGAAGGGCGAATGACCGGTGATGAAGGACCAGGGATCAAAGCCGAGAGACGCCTCCGCGCCCGGCTGAACCGGCCAGAGTTGCTCGACCTGGGCTTTGGCTCGGCGGACGACGCGGCGGCGAACCTGGCCGAGATGTGGCGCATCAATCGTTACCTGGGCGGCTTCCATGCGCTCACGCGCCATCTCTATCCCCGCCTGATGGTCTCATCGTCCCACATTGCCCTGCTCGACCTCGGCACAGGTTCGGCCGATATTCCGGTCGCCATCACGCGGTGGGCGCGGAAGCGCCGCTTGAAGCTGCGGGTCTTTGCCCTGGATTGGGCGGCTCGCAATCTCACCGCGGCTCGGGGGCGGGTGGCCGGGACATCCGAGGTCACACTGCTCCGCGCCGACGCCAGCTGCCTGCCTCTCCTCCCTGAGAGTGTGGACTTTGTGATCTCGTCGTTATTCCTGCATCATTTTTCGCCGGGGCAGGTCGTCGAACTACTCCGCGCGTCCTTCGCCCTTGCGCGCCGGGGGATCGTGATGAGCGACCTGGTGCGCGGCTGGCTGCCTTATTTCGCTTTCAGACTCGTCCAGCCGGTCTTTGCTCGCCACCGCCTGACGCGCCACGATGGCGCGTTCTCCATCTTGCGCGCATACCTTCCCTCCGAACTGTACGAACTGGCGGCGGCCGCTGGACTGCCGGCGCCCGAGGTCCACACTCACTGGCCGTGGCGCATGACGTTGGTCGCCGACAAATCCCCACGAGGGACATTCAAGTGAACAGGCCGGTATTCGAGGCCGCGATCGTCGGCGGTGGACCGGCCGGGTGCAGTGCGGCGATTGCGCTGGCCGATCGGGGCGTGCGCGTCGTGCTGTTCGAGGCGAAAACATACCCACACGACAAGTTGTGCGGCGAGTTCCTTTCGCCCGAATGCGCCGCCCTGCTGGATAGGCTGGGCCTGACCCCGACCATGCGCGCGCTCCGCCCGACGCAGATTGAGATCGCTTGCTTGACCGCGCCCGACGGCACAACCTGGGAGACGCGCCTGCCGGGAGTTGCCTGGGGACTCAGCCGTAAAGCGCTCGACGCGGCTTTAGCCGAACGCGCCGCGGCCCTCGGCGTTGACGTGCGTCAGGCAACCACGGTCATGGGCATCGGCGGCAGCCTGCAAAGTGGATTCGAGCTTGAAACCCGCTCGGCCGCCTCTGCGACCTCCAACGCGACGCTGGTCCGGGCGCGCGTCGTCGTCGCCGCGCACGGCAAACGGGGCGCACTTGACCGCGCACTTGGCCGTCGTTTTCTTCGCCGCCCCCAGCCGTTCCTCGCGCTCAAAGCCCACTTTCGTGGTCCGCCGCTTCCAAACCGCATCGAACTCCATGCCTTTCCCGGCGGCTACTGCGGCTTGTCGGAACTCGAGGGCGGCGCGGCCAACGTCTGCCTGTTGGCGCACGAGTCCATCTTTAAAGCGCGGGCCAATGGACACGGCCCTGCGCGCCTGGCTCATTTTTTAGCGTGGATGCAAACCCAGAACGCGCGCCTGGGAGATTGGCTGACGCAGGCCAAACGCATAGACGCTCAGTGGCTCAGCATCGGGCAGGCGCCGTTCGTCGGCAAGCGCCCCGTCGTGGGCGACGTGCTGATGGTGGGCGACGCCGCCGGCCTCATCGCCCCGCTGGCGGGGGATGGGATTGGGATGGCGCTGCGCGGTGGAATTTTGACGGCGGCTCGCACGGCGGAGTTTTTGAGTGGGCGCCTGTCGGCGGCCGAATTCCGGCGGCGCTATGCGGCAGACTGGCAGCGCGAGTTCGGCGCGCGGCTGAGGTTGGGGCGTTGGCTGCAAGCCTTCATGCTCCGGCCAGGACTGCTGGCCCACGCGCTGCAGATCGTCAATGCCGTCCCACCCCTGGGACGCTATCTCGTGACGCACACCCGGGATATGAAACCACTACGCCTATAGTTTGGCCAGATCTGTGAGGTCTTCGCGAAGCAGACCTCACAGGTCTGACAGGAGAGGTTCATGAACACTCCCGCGATTCTGGCCCTCGCCACCGGCGTGCCGGAGAGGCGATACAACCAGAGCGAAATCTTTGAATATCTGCTGCCGCTCTTCGAGCGCACGCGCCACGCTCGCGCCATTTTCCACCGCGCCGGAGTCGCCTATCGGCACATGGTTGTAGATCGGGACTTTTACCGGCAGGAACAGCGCACCGGGGCGCGCAACGACTATTACCTGGCCCAGGCGCTTCCTTTGGGCGAGGCGACCCTCCGGCGCTGCCTCGATGCTGCCGGCTGTGCGCCCGATGCCGTTGACGATTTCTTTGTGGTCTCCTGCACTGGTTTTGACATCCCAGGCTTGGATTTGCATTTGGCCGGGAGGTTGGGCATGCGCCCTGATTTGCGCCGGACGTGCGTGCTGGGCATGGGCTGCTACGGCGCGTTCCCGGCGCTGCTGCGTGCGCGCGAGGCGGCGGCCAGCCGGCCGGGCCGGACCGCGCTCGTGCTGGCGCTCGAGTTGTGCTCGCTGCACATGCAGGTGGATGACACCCTCGAGAATATGATCGTTTCGGCGCTGTTTGCGGACGGCGCGGCGGCAGCGCTGATCGGGTCCGCGGCGGGGCCGGGCCCGGAGCGCGTCACACAGCCGCGCTTGCTTGACGCGGCGACACACTGCGACTACAGCACCTTCGACCACATGGCCTTCCACGTCACCGATCACGGCTTTCGCATGCGTCTATCGGCTTACGTGCCCGACCTGCTGGCCGCGAAAGTCGAAGACTTCGTAGACGGGTTGCTGTTTCGGAATAACCTGCGCCGGAGCGATGTGCGTTTCTGGGGGGTGCATCCGGGCAGCAGTAAGATCCTGGATTACATTCAGTCGCGTCTGGGGCTGGCCGAGGCGCAGCTGGACTTCTCGCGCGCCGTGCTGCGCGATTACGGCAACATGTCCTCCGCCACGATCCTGTTTGTGCTTGACGAAATCCAGCGCCGCGGCCAGCCGGTCCCTGGCGACTATGGCGTGCTGCTGGCCTTCGGGCCGGGCTTGACGATGGAGGGCGCGCTGGTGCGGTGGTAAGGCGATCAGCCATCATCTTCCCCACGGCGTTATAAAATCCTCCGGCTCCACCCCCAGCGCGTCGGCCACGCGCGTGATGTAGTTGAAGTAGGCGATGACCTGCACCGCGTCGTGAAGAGCGCGGTCGTCAAGGCCGTGCGCCCGCAGCGCGTCGAGGTCGGCGGGGGCCATGTCGTGCTGATGGTGCGTGAGTTTGGCGGCGAACTCGCACAGCGCATAGTAGCAATGCAGTTCAGCGGAGACGACCGTCGCGAGCATCTCGCGCTGGACGCGCGTGAGCGGCGATTCGCCCATCATGATCGTGACGTAAAAGGCGATGCTGTCGCGCATGGCTTTCGGGTTCAGCGACATGATGTGGACGATGTGCCAGACTCGGCCGGCTCGCTTGAGCGCGGCATCAAACTGC
Organism: Anaerolineales bacterium; assembly: GCA_035291605.1. Classification (GTDB taxonomy): domain Bacteria; phylum Chloroflexota; class Anaerolineae; order Anaerolineales; family UBA6663; genus DATDRS01. The sequence goes on from DATDRS010000254.1 coordinate 5,063, forward strand.
GCTTTGAGCGGGCCGGTGGCCTCGGCGAGGGGGATTTGTTTGATCCAGGGCATCGCTACTTCCTTTCTGGTATGTGCAAAGGGTCTCTGGAATACTCCCCCGATAGTAAAAAAAGGTCTATAATCCCCACCGCTCGGGCACACCAGACGCCGCCCGAGGAATTGCCCATCGGGCGGAGCCTACGCGGTAGGGCATGTGGCGTGGGTATGAAAATACTCCGAGCCGTTTGCAACTTTCGCGGGCGGCTCGCTCTGTTTTGGAGAGGCGACGCTCCAACTTTGGCACGGAAATAGCCGGGTGCGGTAACTGAGTCAAAAAACCGCGCGGTTTTTTGCGCCAAATACCGCGCGGTCCAAATGGTGACTAAACCGTTAACGGTTGAAAATAGAGTTGGGCCGCACAAGATCAGATGATGCTCTGCATCAAGACAAAGCAGATCGTGACCACTTGCGGCAAGCTCTCGACGAGCCGATAATCCTTCCGTTGAAGCGAATGGTCGTCGGCCACAAGCCATCGCCGTGTGCCAGCGGGTGATGATATCTCGATGAGCATAAGCACCTGTCCTATCGCCACCGTGGAAGCGCCAGTCGAGCGGGTCTGGGAACTCCTGGCTAATCCCCACAACTATGCGTTGTGGTGGGATGCGGAGACGCGCTGGATAGAGCCGGCTGGCCCAGCCCAATCAGGGCAGCGCATATCCGCGCGAACGAGAGCGCTGGGGAAAGACTGGGAGGTGCGGATCGCGGTTGAGAGCATCGACCCGGACAAACGGCACTTGGAATTGACGACGCAGTTACCGTTCGGCATCACAGTACACAACCACATTGGGTGTGGGTCGCTGCATAACAACCGTTGCCGGGTGAGCTTCGGTTGAGACTTTGCGATCTCACCTGGATGGTGGGGATGGGTGATCGAGCGTTTCGCGAGCCGACAGTTACACGAAGGGGTCGCCGATGCTTTGGCACGTCTGAAGAAGGCGGCGGAGCATTCTCACCACCCCGCGGGTCTATGAGCGCGGCCCAACCACCGCCTGCACCCGACGCGCTGCGCGCGGGCCTTCGCTGCGTTTCGGCCCGTGCTCGCGTTCCCTCGCCGCGAAAAACTCGGCTCGGCGCGGGTGAGGCGGACCGCTGGGCGGCTACCGTGTTCACACATTGTCTGTGGCATTGCAGACAGCTTGAGAAAGGGGGTTGTCTATCAGCCCAAAGAGATGATCTGTTCACTGATCGCGTAAGCGGCAACCAATCGTACAATTCGCTGAATTGCACT
>DATDRS010000255.1:0-2056 GCA_035291605.1 Anaerolineales bacterium
CTATCCGACCGCCGATGGCTTCGTCTACGTGGCCGTCGGCAACGACCGGCAGTGGGAGGCGCTCGCTAAACTGCCCGGCTTCGAGTCCCTGGCCAATCCGGCTTACCGGCGCAACGCGGGCCGCATCGCCGATGTCCAGCACCTTAACGTGCGCGTCGCCGAATGCACCCGCGCCTTAACCACCGCCGCTCTCATCTCTGTGCTCAACTCCATCGGCGTGCCGGTGGCGAAAGTGAACAGCCTCAACGATGTGCTGGAAGAGCCGTTGCTCAACGTCGCCTTCGTCCGCGCCCGCGACCCGCGCAGTGGCATGGAGGTCGTCCTTCCGCCCGTCGCCGAGGTGGGCGTCTCCGGCCCCGCCGAACTCTCGTTCCCGCCGAGGTTGGGAGAGCATAATGGGGTGATTTATGGAGGAGCGTTGGGGATGGATGTGACCCGACTCGCGAAGTTGAAAGAGCGAGGGGTGATTTGAGAGGGGCGATTACTTGCCTTCACCACTTATCTACCACCGGAGACTCCTATGCGCCTCGGAGTTGACGTCGGCGGCACTTTCACCGACTTCGTCTTGCTTGACGACGCGACCGGACAGGTCCGCACTTACAAGTGCCTGACCACTCCGCGCGATCCTTCGAATGCGATCGAGGAGGGGATTCGCGGACTGGCGACTCGGGTTCCCGGGTGTGTGGAGCGCCTGGAGGAGATCATCCACGGCACGACGCTGGTCATCAACGCCATCATCGAGCGCAAAGGGGCGCGCACCGGGCTGATCACCACGCAGGGCTTTCGCGATGTGCTCGAGCTGGGGCGTGAAATCCGCTACGCGCCCTATGATGTCTTTGCCGAGTTCCCCGAGCCGCTGGTGCCCCGGCGGCGCCGGCTGGAGGTGAACGAGCGCCTCCGCGCCGATGGCAGCGTGCTCAGGCCGCTCGACGAATCAGAGGCGCGGGAGCGCGTGCATGCGCTGGCGGGCATGGGCGTCGAGTCCATCGCCGTCTGTCTGCTCAACTCATTCGAGAACCCCGCGCACGAGCTCGCGCTCAAGCACATCATCGCCGAGGAATTTCCGTCCGCCTCCATCTCCATCTCCTACGAAGTGCTCCCCCAGATTCGGGAATACGAGCGCACCAGCACCACCGTCACCAACGCCTACGTCAAGCCGCTCACCGAGAAATATTTGCGGCGGCTTTACGACCGTCTGGCCTCCCTCGGCTTTCGCGGCCAGTTGTTCATCATGCTCTCCAGCGGCGGCGTCACTTCGGCGGAAACGGCCGCCGAGTTCCCCGTGCGCATCATCGAGTCGGGGCCGACGGCGGCGGTCATCGCCGGGCAGTACTACAGCCGCCTGTTCAACCTGCCCGAGATGTTCTGCTTCGACATGGGCGGCACGACGGCCAAGTCCTGCCTCATCCAGGGCGGCCTCGCCGGAGTCGTGCCCACCTTCGAGGTCGGGCGCGTGCAGCGCTTCATGAAAGGCAGCGGCCTCGCCATTCAGGTTCCGGTGGTAGACCTGATGGAGATCGGCGCGGGCGGCGGGAGCATCGCCCGCATGAGCCGCCTCGGCACCCTGCAAGTCGGGCCGGAAAGCGCGGGGGCCGAGCCGGGGCCGATGTGCTACGGGCGCGGCGGAACCGAGCCGACCGTAACCGACGCCGATCTGTTGTTGGGTTACCTCGACGCCGACTACTTCCTCGGCGGCGTGATGAAGTTGGACGTCGAGGCGGCCAAACGCGGCGTCGAGGCGCGCGTCGCCAAACCGTTGGGCGTGTCGTTCATTCAGGCCGTGTGGGGCATACACGATCTCATCAACGAGATGATGGCTGCCGCCGCCAAGACGCACATCGCCGAGCGCGGCGGCAACCCGCAGGTCGTCACCCTCGCCGCCTTTGGCGGAGCAGGGCCGGTGCATGCCTACGGACTGGCGCGCAAACTGGGCGCCCCGCGCCTCATCGTGCCGCCGAATGCGGGCGTTGGCTCGGCGCTCGGTTTCTTCACGGCGCCGCGCGCTTTTGATCTGGTGCGCAGCCACAAAGCGCCCGTCCTGGCGGCGGACTTTGCG
>DATDRS010000256.1:0-3104 GCA_035291605.1 Anaerolineales bacterium
GCGGGCTTTCACGCGGGTCTGCGCCACCGCCTCGTCTACGGCTTCGGCCGCCTGATCGCGCAGTTCCATGCCTTTCAACTGGATTTGGGCGCGGGTCCTTTTCCCCGATTGCGGCGCCAGCAGCAGCATCGCGCCGGCGCCCGCCAGGCCCCCCAGCAGCAGCCCGGCCAAAAAGCCGATCGGAGGATTTACTTCGGGCTCGTGTTTGTCGCTATGCTTGTCCATTCGGTCTTCTCCTGTGTTTACTCAGTGTGCTGCTCGCTGCTCGTCCGTTGCGTGACGGCCACCGCCGCTTCACGCGGGCGGTAGAAAATCACCCAGACCAGTCTTTCAAAGGCCCACCCCGCCAGGGCGTACACCACCATGGCGATGACGGAAGAAATTTCCAGCGCCATTCCACCGGCTGTCGGCGTACCTATCAACCCCACAAAAGGGAACAGGAACAGGTTGGTGAAGCCGTAGATCAAGGCGGCAAAGGGATTATCGGCGTTGGCCCCGATCAGTTTCAGCCCGATGCGCAGCGCGAGGAGCGCTTCGAGCATGACCACCAGCAGCCAGATCACGTAGGTGGCTTTAAACGTGAAGAGGCGTTGCTCTAGTCCTGGTTCGCGTTGTGACGTTGTAGTCTGTGACACTTGTCTCTCTGACATTTTGATCTCGCTCGCTGAGCAGGGTCCTCATCGAACGCTGAGGACTCAGCTCACTTGGGCGTATAGGCCGGTTGTTCCGCACAACTCTGCGGCGGGGTTGCGGCGGCGCAACCGGCCTCGTTACCGGGTAATCCTTTGATCCTGAGGTAAAGCAAGATCGTCAGCGCGTGCGCAGCCCTCCCCGGCGGAAGAAACCGACGACCGCCAGCAGGATGACGGCGCCCACCAATGACACTACCAAAGCCGGGAGGCTGAAGTTGTTCTGGTTGATCGTGCCGACACCAACCAGAGGGGTGATGAACCAGCCCGCCACGAACGCGCCGACGACGCCGACCACGATATCCATCAGTAAGCCCTGTTGCCCATTCGTCCCCATGATGCCACTGGCCAGCCAGCCGATGATTGCCCCGGCAATGAGCCATACAATAAAGTTGATCATTTTGTTTCTCCTTTTTGAGTGTTTGAGAGACACGGGTTATCCGTGTTTGCATTACTATTCTCGCCCCTTCCCGATCGAGAAGGGGCGACATGCCAGCTAGGGCATAAGCCTGGCCTTCAGCCTGCCGAATTACGGCGTCGGGACGCCGCTCTTCTTCTGATTGGCTTCAAACTTCGCCATCCGACCGTTGAATTCCTTTTCGACGCGCTCGCGAGTGTAGCCATACTTTTCCTGAATCACGCCGATCAATTGGTCGTACTTACCGGCGACCCGCTCTAGGTCGTCGTCGGTGAGTTTGCCCCACCACTCTTTGAACTGGCCCCGCATTTCCTTCCACTTGCCTTCGAATACATCCTTGTTCATAGTGTGAGCCTCCTGATCCTTCGGATAAGCTGCCCCGGTTTTCGCCGGCGCTCCGGGCAGCGGAGCGCGCCGGTTTTCAAACTGCTCCTCCGGCAGGAGCCTTGAAACCCGCCCGATGGTGTCATCAAGAACGAACGCGCCAGCCGCGGTTAGCAGGCGTTCAGCTACACGGTCGGGCGTCTCGCCTTTGCTGATAAATGCATCCGCCCCGGCGGAGAGCGCGGCCTGCTGACGGGCATCCAGATGGCTGATAAGGACAACGACCATCGCGGCTTGGCAGGCCATGCGCAGTTCGGCCAGGGCCACGCCGGACCCATTGGGAAGCGAATTCCAATCCACCAGCAACATGTCTGGGTGGGTGGCGGGAGCCTGGGCTAACGTGGTGGGCCAGTCGTCGGCTTCGCCGACAACTTGCATGTTGAGATCCAGCAACAGCAGACGGAGGGCCGAGCGCTCTTCGGGCTGGGCATCAGCCAAATAGACTCTGGTCATGAATACAGACTACAACGAACACTCCCCGGCCACATCCATCCGCCGGGGAGTATTGGCCTCCGTCAGTTGGGGGAGATTAAAGAGAGGGTATCCGGCGATGAGCCGGTGGCCTGTGGCCAGCGGCCAGCGCCACGGCTTCCGTGCGGCTGGCGACGCTCAACTTGGAGAGGCTGTGGCTGACGGGGGTCACTCCCCCGCCGGGTAAACGATGACGCGGTCGCGCCCGGCCTGCTTGGCGGCATACATGCGTCAACGGCAGACACACGTAGCCCGTCTGCGGTGGATGGATAAAATGACGGCACAGCAAACCCGCCTGTGGATCTACGACTTCATGCAGTTGACCACGCCGCATCGCCCAACAATCCTCCAATGAGAAGATGGGCTCCACCATCACCTCATCGCCCCAGCGCGCGGCTGTCTCAAGATGCTGATCCCAGGCATGCAAGACTGCTAAACAGCCGTTCTGCCCGGCGAATAGTTCGCCCGCCATCAGGGCAATCACCTGATAGGCCTCGGCCTGGGTAATGCAGGACTGAAGCAGATCGTTCATGCGGTTGAGCAGCTGCATTTGCCGGTCGCGCCTTTGCAGTTCGCCCACCAAAGCCAACAACTCGTCAGTGGTTGCCCGTACGCCCTCCTCGGCCTGTTTGCGGGCTGTGATGTCGCGGACGTTGCATTGGATCACTCTAAAGCGATCAACCAAATAGACATTGCTTACAAACTCCACCTGCCGACGCTGTCCGTCTTTGGTTTCCAACGGTAGATTTTCGTAACGGATATACTCCTCGTTTTGCAGGTGCCGCATGGCGTCCTGGCTGGCGACGATGTCTTTGACCGGGCCGATCTCCCAGAGCGCCTTGCCGATCAATTCGGCGTAAGAGTAACCCAGCATATCTTGGAGGAAAGGGTTGGCGTCGATTATCCGGCCTGTGTCCGCATCCAGGAGGAGTATGCCGTCCTTGGCCGTCTCGAAGAGTCGCCGGTAGCGAACTTCGGAAGCCTTCAAGGCGCCCCCGATCCGCTTGCGCTCGGTCAAATCACTCTCAGGCAACGTCTTTTCGCCGGAGGGCTGGTTGGCCCATTGGTCTTCCAGATCGGCCAGGCGCGCCCGCAAGGCGGCATTCTCGGCCAGGAGTTGGGATTTCGTTTTTGATGGCATC
>DATDRS010000257.1:0-4124 GCA_035291605.1 Anaerolineales bacterium
GGCCCCGCGTTTGCGCCCCTTTCCCCTCCCGCTTACAATGCACCCCGCACCTACTCTGCTATGTTGAGCGCCGCTGGCGCGAAACATCTCATGCCTGGTAGTGGGAGTCCGAATGCCAACCCTCGACTGGCTGGGCAAGCCCGCCGTCATCAATCACCACAACGAAGTGCCTTTCCACCTGCTGCGGTGCGACGAGAAAGTCTCCGTAGGCGACCCCGGCAGCGGCAACCTGCTGGTGCAGGCCGATAACCTGCTGGCCCTCAAGGCCCTGCTGCCTTTCTACGCCGGACGGGTGAAGTGCATTTACATTGACCCGCCCTACAACACTGGCGATGAGAGTTGGGTCTACAACGACAACGTCAATAGCCCGGAGATACGTGAATGGTTGGGCAAAGTAGCGGGGCGCGAGGGCGAAGACCTCAGCCGGCACGACAAGTGGCTGTGCATGATGTTCCCACGCTTATCTCTGTTGCGTCAATTCCTGAGAGACGACGGCATTATTTTTGTCAGCATTGATGAAAACGAGCTCGGCCACTTGCGTCCTGTAATGGATGAGATTTTTGGGTTGACGAGCAATTTGGGATCGTTGGTCTGGAAACGCCGCAGTTCATCAGCGATGCGTGGAACCCCTCTTTCCATCGATCACGAGTACATCCTTGTCTATGCATTGAATGCGGACAAGGCAACTCTGTATGGGCTAGAAAAGGGCGTTGAGAATTATCCTCACGAAGATGAGCGCGGTCGTTATGCGAGCACGGACCTTACTGTTGGAATGGGCAAAGATGCTAGCGTAGGTTTTGTGCAATCAGAAGGCAAATCGTTCATCCGGATGCAATTTTGTACGGCTGATGGAAACCCAGCGCGAGTTGAAAGGCAGGCACGCCCTTGAGGAACAGGGTCACGCCGGGCAATGAACTCTCTGGGGCGAATTGTAGGGCCGTGCCGCAGAGGGTGTGCTGTACCCAGGCCGCGCTGTTGGCCGCCACCCGAACCAAGTGTTTCGGGCTGTTCAGCGTGCGGCTCAACTTGGGTGTGGTCTCGGCGGCGCAAGTTTTCAGCCAGGGCACACACCACCGCACGGCGTTAGCGGCTAAACCCGTGAACAGCACTTGCAAGCGAATGCCGGCCGGTGAGCGGCTCATCAGATGTTGAACGAAGAACGTGCCCTTCATTTCTTTGTTGCCGGCTTCGATCGTCTGCCGTTGGTTGTAATGCTGGAACCACACGGGCAAGGTTGGGCAGAGGCCATCCTCGCGATAATGGATCAGGACCGCATATTTATACGCGCCTCCGACTTTAAAACGCTCCAGGGCAGCGGTCAGCGGGTAGGGACAGCCATGCAACTCATACTCCCCCCAGCCCAGCATCTCGGCGTTGTCGCCGACCTTGACCCAGCGCGGGTGGCGTGGCAACTGGGTGCGCAAGGCGGTGGCCGTTTGGCCGTTGGGGGCTTTGGTGTTGGGGCAGTAGCCCATCTCCAACAGCCAGGTCAGGTTGTCACCGGTCGCAAAGCCCGCATCCATACGGGCTTCGACATAGGGCGGCGGATTGGGATTGGTGCGATCGTCCGTTTCCAGTTGGGCTTGCCAGGCGAACAGGGCCGTCAAGCGCGTTTCTTGTTTGAGCAGTTGGCGTTGATGTTTGCTCATGACCTGCTGACAAGTGGCCAGTTGCGTTGCCACGCGCGGCAAGCGTCTTTGCCACCCCTTCAGTTGCTGCTTCAAAACCGCCGCTTTTTGCTTGGAAATTGGCCCTTTTCGGACTTGCTCGGCGTGATACACCTTGCCGTGCAAGGTGAGTTGAGTCTGTTGCAGGTGGGCCAGTTTGACTTGTTGCGCAGTGAGCAAGCGGCGCGTACGCGCGATGCTTTGGCGTTGCGCCTCAATGCGCTGTTGCACCAGTTCTGGCCGTCGCCGGGGGCGCACTCCGGTCTGCGCTTCAGCGGCTTCGACCAATTCTTTCAAGCACGCGGCCGAGACGGTGTCGCCGGGATGCTGAAAGCCCGCCAGCCACACCCGCTCTCGCCCTTCCGGCGACAAGCACACCCGCGCCAATTGATACCCCAACTTCACGCTATCGTTCATCCATCCGAACGCAGCATCGGGATAGGTGGTGCTGGTGGAACTGACCGCCTGACCGGTCAGGTCGAAATCATAAATGAGGGGCGCGCCACGGCCAAGCAAGTCGTCCATCGCTGTGGCGATGAAAGGCCGGCTGAATGCATTGACAGCTTTTTCCACAGCCGCAACGGTTCGCTCATCGCAAGCGTCCAAAGTCCGGCTCACGCCGCTGTAGTGGGCCAAGCCCGCTTGACCCCAGGCACGGGCCACCACCGGGTCTTTGACCAGTGGGCGTGGCCCGTCGTTGAGGTCTTGCAGATGCTCGATGCCGCTCATAATCCCGGCCAGAAATTCCACCAGCTTGGTCTGAGGCGTAAACGTGCGCGTCTTCTGCGCGATAGGTACTTGCATCAATCGGTCAATCAAACCATGCTGACTCAAAAATTCACCAAAGGCCACCAGCATCCCATGTTGCGTGTTTGCCATCGGCCAGTCCAAAGAAACAGTTGTCACAGGCGGTACCTCCGCCCGAGAGGCTACCTGCTGTGGACTGAACCGTGCAAAGTTGCGTTTGATTCAACGATTCGGGCGCTGGTTGCACAAAAGTTACGCTAGGCCCGGTCAGTTTTATCCAATCACTAATCCCAAGACGGGGAGGGTCTACCAGCCAAATCCAGAGCGCGTGTGGCGCTTTTACCCTGAAACGATGATGAAAATCATCGAAGCCGGACTTATCATCTGGCCAGATGAAGCGGGCGGCAAGATGGAGCGCCCACGTTACAAGACTTATTACGATCCAAATAGCGCAAAACCAAAGCCCGTTTCAAGCTGGATTGAAACTTCAAATACAAATGATCGCGACATCGCCTCGGCTGAAGCCGAGTATGACGCAACCATTCTCACGTCAGGCATGAACCAGGAAGGAGGGCGTCTGCTCCAACAGATGTTGGGAAGCAAAGTCTTCGCCTATCCCAAACCTCTCTCTCTGATCCGGTCGCTTGTGCGCGCCACTACTCGCGGAACTGATATTGTCATGGACTCATTTGCGGGTACAGGCACGACCGGCCACGCCGTTCTAGACCTGAATAATGAAGATGAGCATAACCGCCGCTTTATCTTAGTCGAAATGGAGCCGGACATAGCTCGCAATATTACCGCCGAGCGGCTGAGGCGAGTGATTGAGGGCTACACTTGGAAAGACACGCGCGGCAACCAGAAGCGCGAAGAGGCGCTGGGCGGCGGCTTCCGCTACTGCACCCTCGGCCCCACCCTGTTCGACGCGGAAGGCCATATCCGTGCCGAAGTTTCATTCGATGACCTAGCCAGGCACGTCTTCTTCGTGGAGACCGGGGAGCCACTGCCCACGCGGAATGGTAAACGCCGCTCGCCGCGCCTGGGCGTGGTCAACGGGTTGGCGGTGTACCTGCTCTACAATGGCGTGCTCAAAGATAAATCGCTAGACGGCGGCAATGTGCTCACGCGCGCCACACTGGCTGCCTTGCCCGCACACGACGGGCCGAAGGTCATCTATGGCACGGGCTGCCGGCTCTCCCCGGAGCGACTGCGGCGCGAAGGCATCACGTTCCGGCAAATTCCTTACGAGGTGCGTGTGAAGTGATGTCATGCTGAGCGCAGCGAAGCATCTCTCCATCCGCTGAGGAGACTCTTCGCGGCTGCGCCGCTCAGAGTGACAGTGGCAAGGATATGTTCCGCCTCAAAGACTACCAGCAACGCGCTCTTGATACCCTGCGCGCCTACTTACGCGAGTGTGCGCATCTGGGCAGCGCGGACACGGCCTTCTACGCCGTCACGCGTGAAGTCTTTGGCGCCGGCATCCCCTACCGTCCGGTGAGGGAACTGCCCGGCCTGCCCTATGTGTGCCTGCGACTGCCCACGGGCGGAGGCAAGACCGTGGTGGCCTGCCACGCCGTGAGCGTCGCCGCCAAGGACCTCCTGCACGCCGACCGGTGCGTGGTGGTATGGCTGGTTCCATCCAACGCCATCCGCGAGCAAACGCTCAAAGCCCTCAGAGACCGCAAGCACCCGTACCGGCAGGCGTTGGAG
>DATDRS010000258.1:0-16657 GCA_035291605.1 Anaerolineales bacterium
AAGGCCGTGGGCATGACGGACAGGATGACGACGACGACGACGATGATCAGGAAATACTTGTCCAGCACTTCCGGCGGGAACAGGCTCCCCAGCAGGTAGCCCGCCAGCGTGACGCCCACCGCCCAGAGCATCCCGCCGACGAGATTGAAGAACCAGAAGCGGCGATACTCCATCTCGACCGCCCCGGCGACGATGGGCGCAAACGTGCGGATGAAGGGCATGAAGCGGGCGAGGATGATCGTCTTGCCGCCGTGCCGGTCGTAGAACGCTTTGGCCGCGAGCAGGTTCTTGCGCCGGAACAGCAGCGACCCCTCCCGGTTGAAAAGCGGCGGCCCGGTCTTGCGCCCGAACCAGTAGCCGACGTTGTCCCCCAGGACGGCTGCGACAAACAGCAGGGGCAGCAAGACCCAAAGGTTCAGCTCACCCTTGAATGCGAACAACCCGGCGGTGAGCAACAGGCTGTCGCCCGGCAGGAAAAAGCCGAAGAACAAGCCGGATTCGGCAAAGACGATGACGAAGAGGCCGATGTAGCCAAAGGTTTCAATCAAAGTGCGGGGATCGAGAAAATGCATGAAACTTTCCTTCTTTCTGGGCCAGCCCGCCGAAAAACGCCGGGCGGCAAGTTGCCTTGCGCGCTGATTTGGAGTAAAACTAAAGGGAGTTCGCGGTCGTCCGCGCCCTCCCGAGACGCCCATTATACCAGCCTCTCCGCAGGATTCGGGGGGAGGTGACACACATCCTACGGGTCAAGATGGCCTTCAACTTGACAGCCCATTATGGCTATGCTAAATTACGGCGCGTTCGGCTCAAAATCAACCACTCGCAATTCCGCCTCCTCAAAGGAGATGTGCCTTGACCAAGTCTAGAAATGAACTCATGGTTGACCGCTTGCGCGACATGCAAGTGAGTAGTCCGGATATTGAAGCCTCCGCGGTGGTGAGCGTGGACGGCCTGCCCATCGCGACCGCGCTGCCCCGCGAAGTCGAGGAAGACCGCGTCTCCGCTATGTCGGCGGCGATGCTCTCTCTGGGTGAACGCATCGCCAGCGAGTTGGGGCGCGGCGACTTGAGCGAAGTTCAGATCAAGGGAGAAAAAGGATACGTCATCCTCCAGTCACTAGGCACGGAGGCCGTTCTCACCGTCCTGGCGCGCGAGAGCGCCAAGCTGGGCTTAGTGCTGCTGGACATGCGGCGGGCAGCCGAAGACCTGTCCAAGCTCGTCTAACTTCAGCCTCAAGCCGGGAGATACAACGTGGCCCCAATCCCCAAGAGTGGTTTCTATTATCCCAACAACATAGCGCGCATCTACCTGCAGGCGATGGAAGAAGTCATGGGCAAGAACGGCCTGAATGCTATCCTGAACATGGCCGGGTTGACCCATCTCATTGACAATTACCCGCCCGCCAACCTCAACAAGCAGTTCGATTTTGCCGATTATTCCGCGCTCAACGGGGCCTTGGAGGAAATGTACGGGCCGCGCGGCGGCCGCGGGCTGGCCCTGCGCGCCGGGCGGGCCTCCTTCTCTCAGGGGTTGCGCAATTTCGGGGCGCTGGCGGGCGTGGGCGACCTGGCCTTCAAGGTCCTGCCCCTCCACGCCAAGCTGAAGCTCGGCGTGCCCGCCATGGCCAAAATCTTCTCGCAGGTCAGCGACCAGAAGAGCACCGTCACCGAAACCGCTACCGAAATCTTGTACTCGATGAAGCCCTGTCCGGTGTGCTACGGGCGCAAGAGCGATAAGCCCATGTGTCACGCGGGAGCCGGCTTGCTGCAGGAGGGGCTGAAGTGGGTGTCAGGCGGACACGAGTTCAAAGTCTACGAGAAAGAGTGCATTGGCTGCGGGGGCGAGGCCTGCGTCCTGGTCGTCGAGAAAGAGCCGATCGGCTAGGAGTGATGCGCCCCCGCGCCCGCTTCGCGCGCACACGGCCGAAATTCGCCGGGGCTGGCCAGGACAACGCCTGCGCCGCCCCGCTTTTTTTGCCCGATGAAGGTCACCATCGTTGTCCCCACGTACAACGAAGCGAACAACGTCACGGCGATGACCGAGGCGCTCTGGGCGCTTCCGGTCCCCGGCCTCGACATCCTCATCGTTGACGACGCCTCCCCCGACGGCACCGGCCAGATCGCCGACGAGCTCGCCGCCGCGTATCCGGGGCGGCTGAGCGTCCTGCACCGCCCCGGCAAACAGGGCCTGGGCACGGCTTACCTTCAGGGCTTCACCTGCGCGCTCGCATCCGGCGCCGGGGCGGTCGTCCAGATGGACGCCGACTTCTCGCACTCCCCCGCCTATTTGCCGGATTTCATCGCCCGATTGGATGACTGCGATGTGGTCGTCGGCTCACGCTACGTGCCCCAGGGCAAACTGGACGAGCACTGGGAAACCGGGCGTCTCCTGCTCTCCGCCTGGGCCAACTGGTATGCCCGCGCCATCCTCGGCATTCGGGTCCACGATGCGACCGCCGGGTTCAAAGTCTGGCGCGGCGAGGCCCTGCGCAGCATCGGCCTGGATCGCGTTCGCTCCAACGGTTACGTCTTTCAAGTTGAGATGGCTTATCTCGCCGAGCGCCTCGGCTACCGCGTGCTTGAAATGCCGATCTACTTCGAAGACCGGCGCATCGGCCACTCCAAGATGACGATCCCGGTCAAAATCGAGGCGGCGTGGCGCGTCTGGGAAGTCGGCTGGCGGCACAGGCGCCTGACTCCCAAAGACCGCCGCGCCTGACCTGCGGTCCGGGGTGCGTGTTCCGTGATAAGTGATGCGTCATGCGTGAACGGACCATGCGCCATGCTTCACGCACCACCTATCACGCCTCACTCATGTTCCACCGCCTCAAGCCCGATCTTCCCGACCTCCTCGGCCTCCTCATCCTGCCGCTGATCTTGTTCGCGCCGGTTGTCTTCGGCAGCCGCACGCTCCTGCCCGCCGATAACCTTTTCGCCGTCGAGCCGTTCAAGAGCGCCGCCAGACAGTTCGGCGCGAGCGCCGTCCCGCACAACGAACTGCTCTCCGACCTGATCCTCGAGAACTACCCGTGGAAGAAATTCATCCTTGAATCCATCCGCGCCGGAGAAATCCCGCTCTGGAATCCGTATCAATTCGCGGGCATCCCTTTCCTCGCCGCCGGGCAGCACTCCGCGCTGTATCCGTTCTCGATCATTTTCTACGTCATCCCCCTGCCCCGCGCCTACGGCCTCTTCACCGTTTCGCAGTTCTGCCTCGCGGGCTGGTTCACCTACCTCTTCCTGCGCGTCCTCGGCCTCCGCCGGTTGAGCGCGCTGTTCGGGGCAATCGTGTCCGAGCTGTGCCTGTTCATGGTGGTGAGCGTCGTCTTCACCATGATCATCGCCGGCGTCGTCTGGCTGCCGCTCATCTTGACCAGCATCGAATTGACCGTCCGCCAACAGCCGGCGCTGGGGGGGCGGCCGGCCACGCTCCCGTGGCTCGTCCTCGGCGCGCTCGCCCTGGGCCTGCAGATCCTCGCCGGACACGTGGAGATGACCTATTACACCCTGCTGGTGGCCGGGGCATACTCCGCCTGGCGCCTCGTCGCTCTCTGGCTGTCTCAGCGCAAAGAGCACGGAGACTTGGAAGACCCGGCGCGCTTCGCGTCTGCGGCCAGAAACGTCCTGCAGCGCGGCGGCGCGTTAATTGCCCTCGCAGGCCTCGGCCTCGCTCTGGGAGCCATCCAGCTGATCCCTCTCTACAATGTGGTTCGGAGCAACTTCCGCAGCGGCTCGGCCACCTACGAGCAGATCACCGGCTGGGCGTACCCGTGGCGGCATTTCCTGGCCTTCTTCATCCCCAACTTCTACGGCAACCCCAGCCATCATGCATACTTTGATCTATTCACCTGGCAATGGGCGCCCGCGCCGCTGAACCACCAGACGATTGACTGGGGCGTCAAAAACTACGTCGAAGGCGGGGCCTACGTCGGCCTCCTGCCCCTGTTTCTCAGCGCCCTCGTCGCCCTCCTCTGGGCCCGAGTCGCCCGCCCACGCAATACGCAATACACATTACGTTCCCTTCTCCCTGCTTCCTTCTTCCTGACAGTTCCTTTCTTCCTCGCGCTTGGCTTCTTCTCTCTCGCCTTCGCCTTCGGCACGCCGCTCTACCGGCTCATCTTCTGGCTGCCGGGCGTCAATCAACTGCATTCACCTTTCCGCTGGGTCTGGCCGCTGGCCCTTTCCGCGGCCGTCCTCAGCGCCTATGGCGTGGAATATCTGTGGCGCAGCCACCCGGCGCAAATGGCTTATGGCTATTACAGCCTGTTCCAGCGCAAAACGCGCCCCCACTTACCGCTGACCAATTACCTTTCCCCTTTCTTCCTCTGGTCTCCGCCTTCCCTCATTACCGGCCTCGCCGGCCTGGCCTTCTGGGGCGGGACCCTGGCGCTCACGGCCCTCGTCGCCGCGCGCGTGTGGTACGACCGCCCCCTGGCGGGGATCTTCGACATCGCCGGGTTGATGGATCGCCTCGTCGCCGACCTCGCCCTCGCCAACCGGGCCTTCGCCGACGGGCGCATGTTCTTCTCCTACGAAGCGCGGTGGGTCTTCATCTTCGCGCTCATGCTCATAGCCTCCGGCATCATCCTGCGCGTCAGCCGCTGCTCCATCTATTTTCGCGGGCGCACGATTTGGGAACCGCTGGCCCTCATGGTCATCGCCCTCGACCTTCTCGCCGCAGGCTACGGCTTCAACCCTGCCGCCGACTCGCGCATCCTGTCCTACCTGCCGCCCTCCGTCGAATTCCTCAAACAAGATACTGACCTCTGGCGCTTCACATCCTACGACACAGCCAACTGCCGTCCCACCGCCGACGATCCCAGCAAAGGCGAACCGTGCAAACCTTTTAACGCCAACATCGGCTGGTACTTCAACTTGCAAGACGCGCGCGGCTACGACTCCATCTTCTCCCGGCAATACCGCCGCTACATGGAACTCATCCAGCCGCAATACGAACTCGACTTCAACCGCATCGCGCCCCTCAGCCGGCCCGAGGCGCTCGACTCGCCGCTCCTCGACCTTCTCAACGTCAAATACGTCATCACCCAGGAACCGATTGCCAATCCCAAATACACTTTGGTCTACAGCGCCGAAGTCCAAATCTACCGCAATGAAACCGCCCTGCCCCGCGCCTTCACCCTGCCGCACTCAGCCACGCTCGTGGCAGATGATTTTGGGATCGCCGTCCAGACGTTTGACCCGCGCAAGTACGTGATCGTCGGCCCGAATGTCCTCCCGTCCGCCGATGGGGGCGAGCAGCCGCTTGCCCTTACCCCGTCCGCGTGGTCTCCCGTTTCCCAAGTAGCCTACGCCCCCAATCAGGTCTCCGTCGCTGCCACCGCCGCCGAACCGGCGTGGCTGGTATTGGCTGATACTTACGCCCCCGGCTGGAGGGCCTACCTCCGCCCCCTCGGCGCGGACGAGAAGGACGAAAAGGAAACGCGCGTCTATCTGGTCAACGGCAACTTCCGGGGCGTGCAGCTCCCGGCAGGCGAATGGGTCGTGCGCTTCAAGTATTCTCCCGACGCCTTCAAACTGGGCGGCCTCATCTCACTCATCGCCGCGATCTCCCTCCTCTTCGGCCTGGGCGTGTGGGCCTGGCGCTACTTCTACCAGGAGAGCGCCGCCGGAGGCTCCACCGCCCGCCGCGTGGCAAAGAATTCCCTGGCGCCGATGGCGCTGAACCTGATGAACCGGGGCATTGACCTGATCTTCGCCGCGTTCTACCTGCGCGTGCTTGGTCCGGAGGCCTCCGGCAAATACTACTTCGCCATCGTCGTCTTTGGCTGGTTCGAGATCGTCACCAACTACGGCCTCAACACCCTCCTCACTCGCGACGTCTCCCGCGACAAAGGGCACGCCAACCGTTACCTGGTCAACACCACCCTTCTCCGTTTGCTCATCGGCGCGGCCGCCACGCCTGGTTTGGCTCTCCTGCTCACGGCACGGCAGCTCCTCCCCAACCCCCTCACCGCCGACACACTCTGGGCCATCGCGCTTCTCGTCCTCGCGCAAATCCCTGCCACCGTCTCCACGGGCCTCAGCGCGCTCTTCTATGTCTACGAGAAAGCCGAATACCCGGCGGCAGTGGCGACCGTATCCACGATCCTCAAAGTCGTGCTCGGTGCGGCGGCGCTTGTCGTGGGCTGGGGCTTCGTGGGCCTGGCCGGGGTGAGCATGGCCGTTAACCTCGTCACACTGGGGATCCTCGCCACGCTCGTCGTACGGCTGTTCTTCCGGCCGCAGTGGGAGCCCGATTGGAGTTTGCAGCGCAGCGCTGTCCGCGAGAGTTTCCCCCTCATGCTCAACCACCTGCTGGCGACGCTGTTCTTCAAAGTGGACGTGCCGCTGCTCGAAACGGTCCGCAATCAGCAACAGGCCGGGCGCGGCAACCTGGAAGTCGGCTGGTACAACACAGCGTACAAGTTTGTGGACGCATACAACGTCATCCCCTCGTTCTTCACCTTTGCGCTGTTCCCGGTCATGAGCCGCCAGGCCGTCGAAGACCGGGCCGCGCTCAAGCGCAGTTACGCGCTCGCCGTCAAACTGCTGGTCGCCGTCGCGCTGCCGCTCGCCGCGCTCACTGCCTTTCTCGCGCCGGTCATGGTTGGCCTCCTCGGCGGCCGGGAATTTCTCCCCGATGGCGCGCTGGCGCTGTCCATTATGGTCTGGTCCATTCCCTTCGGCTGGATCAACAGTGTGACCAACTACCTGCTCATCGCCCTCAACCAGCAGCGCGACCTCACCAAAGCGTTCGCATTTGCCCTCGGCTTCAACGTGATCGCCAACCTAGTCCTCATCCCAATCTATGGCTACCCGGCGGCAGCGGCGGTCACCATCGCTTCCGAAATCTTCGAGGGCGCATGGTTTTACTTCTATCTCCGCAAAAGCCT
This sequence comes from Anaerolineales bacterium, assembly GCA_035291605.1. Lineage (GTDB taxonomy): Bacteria > Chloroflexota > Anaerolineae > Anaerolineales > UBA6663 > DATDRS01. Next base: position 6,893 of record DATDRS010000258.1, read on the forward strand.
CGGGCCGATCCCGTGGGTGGGCTGGCTGTGGCAGTTGGGGATCAGCGGCCTCGTGATGGTGGGCGTCCTCTGGGGGCTATGGAGAGTCCAGCCGATCATAGCCGTCATCGCCGGGTTGGGCCTCTATGCGGCCGGCCTCATCCGCCTGGGCACATTCACCGCCGACGAGCGCGCCGTCCTCGCCGGCATCCTCCCCGCGCGCGTGCGGGAGAAACTCAAACCCCAATCCACGTAATCCGTGAAATCCGTGAGTTCACTTTCTCCCTTCCAGCACGGCCTTTCTCTCATTGTCTTCGCCGCGATGCTGTGGGGCACGACCGGTCTGACCTCCAAGATTCTCTATCGCCTCTCAGCGGTGGACGCGCTGAGCGTGGGCGCGCTGCGCCTGTTGACGGCTTCTCCGGCGCTGCTGTTGCTGGGCCAGGTCACGAGCCCCGGCAGTCTGCGGCCTTTGCTCCGCCGTGAATGGCGCGCCGTATGCCTCATGGGCCTGAGCATGGCTGCCTACAATGGCTGTTTCTTCGCGGCCCTCGCGCGCACCTCGGTCACCGCCGGGACGCTCCTCGCACTGTGCACCGCGCCGCTCTTCGTGGCCTTACTAGCTCGCGTCTTTCTCTCCGAGCCGCTCACCCGGTCCGTCTTGCTGGCGCTGGCGGCGGGGGTGACGGGCACGGTACTGCTCGTCGGGGGGCAAGGCGGGCGTGACGTTTCGGCCCTCCCTTCGGTCGCAGGGCTGAGCCTGCTGCGGCTGGATTACGCCCTCGGCAATCTACTGGCCCTCGCCGCCGGATTGTCATACGCCGCGTATGCCCTCGTGGGCCGCGCCAAGAGTCGCAATGCGCCTCCGGCCTCGCTCGCCGCGTCCTCATTCACCGCCGCCGCCATTTTGCTGACGCCTTTTGCTGTGTCTAACGGCATCCGCCTGCCGACGAACCTGCCCGCCTGGCTGGCCGTGCTTTACCTCGGTTTAATCCCTACCGCGCTCGCCTACGCGCTCTACCTCCGCGGCCTGAAAGCGGTTCCTGCAACTATAGCGAGCATTGGCACTTTGGTTGAGCCGCTGACCGCTTCCCTGCTGGCCGCGCTGTTCCTGGACGAGCGCCTGACTCCTGGCGGCCTTCTAGGCGCGGCGCTACTCCTCAGCAGTCTCGTCATCCTTGTGCTTCGCAGAGATTCTTCGGCGACCTGCCCCCCGCAGGGGGGGTTCGCGCCTCGGCATGACAAGACACGGTGAGGATTCAGTCCGTCTCTCAAACGAAGACTTAGTGCCCTTCGTGATTCAGAGCTTTATGAACGCCTCCGGCTCAAGCCACTCGCTCGGAAACCGCACCATGCCTCCGGCCTGTATCTTCTCTCGAATGTCGGCCTGGGCCTCGGGCGAGCGCCACCACGCCTCCCCACCCACCCCGCGCAGGCGCTTCAGCCAGTGCGCCACGCGCACGACAGCCATGACATACCCGGCCGGATAAATGGAGACCGAAGCGATGAACGGTTCAAGCCGCGCAAAGCCAGGGGGCATTGAGACGCCGGTAAAGTCGCGAAAATGCCCGGCATAGCGCGCCTCGATCTCCGCCCACGACAAATTCTCCCGCCATGCCTCCAGCATGGTGAGCGCCGATGCGCCGAGCCACGTCCCGGTCAGCAAGACCTTGAAACGCCCAAACTCCCCCAACCACCGCACGGCCTCGCCGCCAAAACCGAATTGGGCGCGCAGGAATTCCGGCTCGTGAAGGAGCGCCTCGAACAAAGTCGAAAAGGTTTCGTGCGTCCCCGAATGAATCCAGTAGCGCTCGATAAATGGCAGGCCCGCGCGGATGCCGGAGAAATGCGCGGCGTGACCAAATTCGTGGTAGAGCATATCCACCAGGTGATGTGGCGAGGCCATGCGCACCGAGACGCGCACGTCGCGCGGGACCGCCACCGGGAAACAAAACGCGCCTGGATACTTGCGCGGGCGGTTTTCCAAATCCACCGGCACGCTGGAGAGATCAAACCCCATTGCGCTAAAAGCCCTCTGCGTCTCCCGGACCAGATGGACCGCCTCTTTCTCCATCTCTTTGTTTTTCTCCCCAGCCGTCGCAATGAAAAAACGAGAACCGGGTTCGTACATCCGGTTGAGATACAACGCGCGCAGCTCCGCCGGGCCAGCCTCCCGGCCAAACACCGATTGGCTTAGCGCGTTGAGCGCAGCCTGAAACGGCGTCCGGCATGCCTGCCCAACGCGGAGGAGAAAGGCGCGCAGGGCTTCGGGCGTCGCGCCTTCGCGCCACGCAAACGTGTGGGCCGGGGTCGTGCCCTGGGTTGCAAAGTCCGCGCGGGTCCGGGCCAACCGTTCTTCCAGCGCCGGGATCAGCATGCCCGATTGCTCCACCATCCGCTCGAAAGCCTGGTTCAACCGGGCAGGATCGTCCGCCTCGCGCTCAAACGCCTTCCAGTTGCGCCACGTCAACGGCCCTTCGGCGCAGTGAAAATCAGGCAAGGATAAGCGCCGGTCCCGTTCCTCGTTGAGGCGGTAATCGAGCGGCGCGCGACGCGCCTCGCTCCAGCTTTCAAGCGCAAAATAGCGCAGTCCGGGGTCCTCAGCCCTGTCGAGCAGTTGCGTGTACAATCTTGCCAGCGCTTCGCTGCGGGCGTCGAGGTCATGCTCGTCCACCGGCAAGCCGATGCCTTCTTCATACAACAGGCGGTTGAGAAGGACAGTATCCGATTCAAGTTGCTGCTCAAACATGCGTCAACTCCTCCAGGCCACACTCTGGCTGGCCATCGGCGCCAATCTGCTCATCGCGTCAAGTATATCAAGACGCGCTGCCGCTACGACTAAGGCGGCCAACATGGATTGGCCGCAAATCTCCCTCGCCGAAGTTGTCGGCGGCCTGAGCCAGCCCGTCCACATCACACAGGCTGGCGACGGCAGCGGCAGACTGTTCGTAGTCGAACAGGAGGGCGTCCTCCGCATTATCAGGGATGGAAGCGTGCTGGACACGCCCTTCCTCGACATCGCCGACCGCGTCCGATGTTGCGGCGAAGAGGGGCTGCTCAGCGTCGCCTTTCCGCCAGGTTATGCCAGCCGCAACCACTTCTACGTTTACTACGTCAACAATTCCGGCGATCTGGTCATCGCCCGCTACCAGACAAGCGCCAATGCCGATGTGGCCGATAGAGACAGTGAACAGATTCTGTTGCTCGTCGCTCATCCTACCAACACCAATCACAACGGCGGCCAATTAGCGTTTGGCCCGGACGGTTACCTGTACCTCGGGTTAGGCGACGGCGGCAGTGGAGGCGATCCACCGAACAACGCCCAGAACCCTGGGGTCCTGCTGGGTAAAATGCTGCGGATCGACGTCGAAACCGGCCATCCGCTGACTTACACTATCCCCGCCTCCAATCCTTACACACAAACTCTGGGCTATCGCGGCGAAATCTGGGCCGTGGGCCTGCGCAACCCGTGGCGGTTCTCTTTCGACCGGCAGACGAATGATTTGTTGATCGGAGATGTGGGGCAGAACGCCTGGGAGGAAATTGACTTTCAACCGGCATCCAGCCTGGGCGGCGAAAACTACGGATGGCGGTGCTACGAAGGCAGCCACCCCTATAACACGAGCAATTGCGGTCTGGCGAGCGCCTATCTTTTCCCCGTTCACGAATATAGCCTCAGCGGCGACGCCAACCCCAACTGTGCGGTCGTCGGTGGGTTTGTCTACCGGGGCGGGTTGTATGTCCGCATGAGAGGGATTTACTTGTATGGAGACTACTGCAGTGGAAAAATCTGGGGATTGCGCTATGACGGTGCGGCCTGGCAAAATACGGAGTTGCTCGACACGGCGTTGGGCTTCTCTTCTTTCGGCGAAGATCAAGCGGGCAGCCTGTACGTGACCGACCGGTGGGGCGGCGGAGTCTACCTGATCGTGGACGCCGTTCAGCTTGACCAACTGATCTATCTGCCGGTTGTTCTCAGATAGACGCCGACGCGTGGCCGCCGCGCTCGCGCGGCATCTATGCAGTCGCCTCGAAACGTAATCCGGCCTGCGCGGGCGCGCCTCCGCTGTGCTACAATTCAGTGCATGGGCGATTATATCTATCTCGATCATGCCGCAACCACGCCGGTTGACCCGCGCGTGCTGGAGGCGATGTTGCCCTACTTCAGCGCCGACTATGGCAACCCCGCGTCGGTGCATCAGTTGGGCCGCCGCGCCGAGAAAGCCGTGGAGCAGGCCCGCCGGGACGTGGCCGCCGTGCTCAACTGCCCGCCGCGCGAGATCATCTTCACCAGTTGCGGCTCCGAGTCCGACAACCTGGCTTTGCGCGGCGGCGCGCTGGCGGCCCGCGCAGAACGCAGCGCCGCGCATTTGATTACCACCCCGATCGAACATGCGGCGGTGATCGCGACCATGCGCCAGCTGCGCGACCACTTTGGTTTCACCCTGACCGAACTCCCCGTGGATCGCGCCGGGCGCGTGCACCCGGAAGATGTGGCGCGCGCGATCAGGCCCGACACCGCGCTGGTCTCAGTCATGTACGCCAATAACGAGATCGGCGTGATTGAACCCATCGCCGCGATCGCGGCGATCTGCCGGGAGCGCGGCGTGCCCCTGCATACCGACGCGGTGCAGGCCGCCAGCCAGCTCGATGTGGATGTGCAGAAGTTGGGCGTGAGTTACATGGCGCTGGGCGCGCACAAATTCTACGGTCCCAAAGGCGTTGGCGCGCTGTACGTACGCGAGGGCAGCCCCCTGCTCCCCACGTTGACCGGCGGGAGCCACGAGGGGAGTCTCCGCGCCGGGACGCAGAACGTCCCTTACATTGTGGGCCTGGCCGAAGCGCTCAAGATCACCGCCGCCGAGCGGGAAACGCACAACGCCAGATACGAGCGATGGCGGGAGCGCCTCATCGCAGGCGTACTTGAAGCGATCCCCGACAGTCAGCTCACCGGCCACCGCGCCGAGCGCCTGCCCAATCATGCTTCGTTTGTGTTCCGGGGCGTGAACGGCAACGATTTGCTCATGCACCTCGACCTCGCCGACATCGCCGCCTCGTCCGGCTCGGCTTGCAAGACCGGCGATCCCAAGCCTTCCGAGGTCTTGCTCGCGCTTGGCCTCCCGGAAGATTGGGCGCTCGGTTCGCTGCGCCTCACCGTCGGACGGCAGACGACGGATGCGCACGTTGACCGGCTGCTGGAAGCTCTGCCAGAGGTGGTGGAGAAACTGAGGAGACTTGTCTGAGCGAATATTGGGAGGCCGGCCGCGAAGACCGCCGGGCGTACTATGCGGCGCTGGATCAGGCCCACGCCGGCGAGACGGGGCCGTTTGTGCCTTTGAGCGCCAAGGCGGTGGAGCGGTCGCTGGATATTTTCCTGGCGGCGTAAAGGTATGACGTATCGCGCATTCCGTTATGCAGCACGCAATACGTTCTCGTTCTAATAGGTCAATGTCTAAAGCACGAGTCGTTATCGCCATGTCCGGCGGCGTGGATAGCTCGGCGGCGGCGGCGCTGCTCGTCCGGCAGGGCTACGAGGTCGTCGGGTTGATGATGCGGTTGTGGGGCGAACCGCAAAATGGCGGCGGCGTCCATAACCGCTGCTGCTCGCCGGATGCGATGGCGCAGGCCCGCCGCGTGGCCGACCTGCTCGACATCCCCTTCTATGCGATTGACGCGCAGGCGCCGTTCAAGTCCAGGGTCGTGGACTTCTTCACCCAGGGCTACGTGGCAGGCGTCACGCCGAACCCGTGCCTCGAATGCAACCGCCACATCCGCTGGGACTTCCTGCTCAAGCGCGCGCTCGCGCTCGACGCGCAACACCTCGCCACCGGGCATTATGCCCGTGTCCGCCGCTCCCCTGCGCCCCTTCCCCCTGACGCCGAAATGCAGGCGGGAAAGTATGAATTGCTCAAGGGGGTGGACGAGAAAAAAGACCAGTCCTATGTCCTGAGCGTGATGGGACAGGCGCAACTGGCGCACGCGATGTTCCCGGTGGGGGAATACACCAAGCCGCAAATCCGCGAACTGGCGCGCGAGTTTGACCTGCCCGTCGCCGAGCGGCCGGAGAGCCAGGATTTGTGCTTCCTGGCGGACAACGATTATCGCCGGTTTCTGCGCGACTACACGGGGGGCACCATCCGCCCCGGCCCGATTGTCCGCCAGGATGGGAGCGTGATCGGCGAGCACGCCGGGCTGCCGTTCTACACCATCGGTCAGCGCAAGGGCATCGGCCTCGCCGCGCGCGCGGCGTTGTACGTCATCGGGACGCGCCCCGAAATAAACGCGCTCGTCGTCGGGACAGCCGACGAACTGGGGAGCAGGCGGCTAACAGCGGCGCGCGTGAACTGGGTCAGCGGAGCGCCTCCCCGTTCACCCCTGCGGGCCGAGGTGAAAATCCGGTACAAGGCCGCGCCCGCGTGGGCCACGGTCACACCCCTCGTGGGCGACCGCGCCGAGGTCGTGTTCGAGGACCGTCTGCGGGACATCACGCCGGGCCAGGCCGCCGTCTTTTACGATGGCGAGATATGCCTGGGCGGCGGGATCATCGAGAGGCCGTCTGGAGCATGACTCCTCCAACACTACTGTTGGCTGTCACGCTCGCAACATTGTACGGCGCAGGCTTTCATCTGTGGCAGGGCGGCGGCGCGCGCCGGCTGGCGCTCTACCTGCTCGCGGGGTGGTTAGGCTTTACTCTCGGCCACTGGGTGGGAGAGGCGATGGGGGTGCGCGTGATGATGATCGGCGCGCTGAACTTCGCCAGCGCCACACTGGGGAGCCTGGTGGCGCTGGTCGCCGCGCGCTGGCTGGCGACCTCAGAGGCCACCGCGCCGTCGGAATGACCGGCCAGCGGAACGAAAAAGCGCGTTGGCTGTTCTATTTAGGGAACAGCATCACTTTTCCTAATCGCGCCTGAGCGTATATAATCGAAGCATGTCAACCACGCCTCCAACGCCTCCCGCCGTGTCCGGCCCTACTCCCCCCTCGCCTCCCAAGGAGAGTGAGGGGCTTACCGAAGGCCAGAAAAAGGCGCTGGTCGTCGGGGGCGTCGTGGCGGCTATCGTGTTGCTGGCCCTGGCGGTCTGGGCCGCGTATGCCCTCGTCAACAACCCGGCGCAGGCGGCGACCGTGCGCGACGTGTTCATTATCTTCATGGCGCTGGAGACGATGGTCATCGGCGCAGCGCTCGTGGTGCTGATTGTGCAGGTGGCCGTGCTGACCAACCTGCTCAAGAACGAGATCAAGCCGATCCTGGAGGCCACGCAGGAAACCGTGAACACGGTGCGCGGCACGACGATCTTCGTCAGCGAGCACCTGGTCGAGCCGGTGATGAAGCTCAACAGTTACGTAGCCGGGCTGGACCGGTTGCTGGAATCGGTCGCCCTTGTGATGGGGTTGAGCCGCCGGAAAAAGTAGGCGCGTGGTCTGGCGGTGTACGCCCCTTGGGGACGGGCAGGCATCGGGACGCCGGCCAATGGCCGATTACATTTTGAAAGGAGAGAACGACAATGGCAGACAACGACAGCGACATCGGGGCCTTTTTGTCCGGGTTTGTGATCGGAGGCCTGGTGGGGGCAGCGGTCGCGCTCATCCTGGCGCCGCAATCGGGCGAAGAGACCCGCGCCCAGATTCGCCAGCGCGGGATTGAGCTGCGCGACCAGGCCTACGAGACCGCCGAGGAGGCGCGCAGGCGCGCGGAAGAAGCCGCAGTCCAGGCCCGCACCCGCGCCGAGCAACTGGCGGCCGAGGCCCGCACCCGCGCCGAAGAATTGCAGCAGCGCGGCAAGATCATCCTCGAAGAGCAGAAGGAGCGGCTGGAGCAGGCGATTGAGGCCGGGAAGAAAGCCGCCGACAAGAAACGGAGCGAGTTGGGGACTGACAGCGCCCCGGCAGCGCCCGCAAGCAGTTAGCGCCCACCAAAAACCGCCCGAGAGCGCACCAGCCCGCGGGCGGTTTTTGTTTCAGATCAGACTGAACCATTTCCAGAACCTGAATCTGACGCCGGAGATGAATACTGCTGAAGCCACCAGTCTCGAATGGGGATATCGCTCTGCGAAATGACCTCAATATAAGCGCCAATATCAAAGGGTACGCGACGCAGGTCAATGCTCAAGAGGCCCTCGACCCAATTGACCAGCGCGTATTCGGCCCAGGGGAGCAGGGTGGGCGTTGCCCCAGGCAAAGGAGGTTTCAGAAAAGCATTGCCGACGCTGCCCGGATTCATGACGAGCATCCCGTTATGCTGGCGGAGCATCTGTATATGTGAATGCCCACCCGCCATCACCGTGGCCACCCGGCCGGTCAGGAGCCGGTCTAATTCCTCCGCAGGGGTTGTCGCCAGGATGACGTCTGTATTCGACTGCGGGGACCCGTGATAACACAGCAGGGCAGCGTCAGCGCCCAGAGGGAGTTCTATCACCGGCCGGCAGGCATACAAGTAGGCAAAATCCTCGGCGGTCAACTGCCGGGCGCACCAATGGAGAGTCTGGATCAGCGGCGGAGCAATTTGATGCTCGAGCGCTGCATCTAACTGGAACAAAGCCGCATCGTGATTACCCAAAATGCAGGCGCAGCCTGAGGCCTTGAGGCTGTCCAAGACTGGTTTGGGTTGCGGGCCTATCGTGGCGATATCTCCCAGACAGATCAGCGCATCAACCGGCTGCTGGCGGATATCGGCCAGGACAGCCTCTAGAGCTGTATAGTTACCGTGAATATCGGAGATCAGCGCGATGCGCATTGAAGCACCTTTTGTAGCTTAAGCGCAAATTGGCAATTTGCACTACAAAAGCCGGATAGCCAAACACTCTCTAGAAGAAGCGGTCAACGCTAAACCGGGCATACACCGGATCGTGGTCAGACAATCGCCGCTGAGGGTCTGGAGAAAGCAGCTGCGCCCAGGCCTGGGGCGTCAGCCCTGCGCTGCGATAGAAGATGTAGTCAATGCGGCGTCCATCCATAAACGTGGCTTCGGCGGCCTCTGCAGAGGCCGCACGGGAGTCGCGCCAGCCATCGCCGGCGAGGCGGGTGTATTCCTCCTGAGCCGGGGTGAAATTGAAATCACCCATGAAAATCAGCGGCCGGCCGGGCTGGGTGAACGCCGCGACTTTCTCCCGGCAGAGCTCGACCATCGGCGATGTACAGCGCAAATCGAGATGGGTGTTGAAAACGATAAACTCTCGGCCTGAGGCGCGATGCCGCAACTGAGCCCATAGGACGATACGCGGCGCGATGTTGCCGAAGCCGACGGAGAGTCTGTCAGGGGTAGGTGAGAGCCACCAGTAGCCCTCGGCGATCTTGTCAAATTCCAGGGTGCGAAAGAGCAAGACGACTTCGTAGGGTGTGGGAATGGTTTGCAGGCCGTAATGCTGTCGAAGAGGTTGCAGCAGAGTTTCGTCCGCCGTCGTTTCCTGCACGGTCAGCGCGCTAAACTCAGGCAGTTGGGATTGGAAAAACCCGCACTGGCGCGGCATGGCTTCTTGCAGGCCGATGATGCTTGGCTGCGCTTGACGAAGTGCATGGGCGCACAACGCCTTGCGCTCGTCCCACGGCGGAACATTGGGCGGCGACAGAAAATCCGCGGACACATTGAATGTGATAAGGCTGATTTCCATCAAGCCAACCCTCCGTGATTTACACGATGGTTACTGGATGCGGCGGCCCCAGATAGGGGAAGTCCGCCAGATAGTCGGTGTGCGGCCCCAACAGGTCTGTCGTCACCTTTCCCCTGGTCATGAGGTCCGCTACATTATCGGCGACATCATCCGTGAGCTTACGCCCGTTGGGGTAGCC
>DATDRS010000259.1:0-5769 GCA_035291605.1 Anaerolineales bacterium
TGCTGTAAGCGAGCGTCAGGCTCGAGTCAAAGGCCAGCTTCGCTACGAACGCGTCAAAATTGCCGCCTAAAGTTAATTGTAAGGGGTGCGCCGTCGGAAAATCAGTCGAGCCGGTTGAGCCGGCCACATAGGCATTGCCGGCCGCATCCACCGCGATGTCTTCGCCGAAATCATTGCCGCCGCCGCCCAGGTAAGTCGCGTAGGCTAAACTGAGCTCGGAGGTAGCCGGGTCAAAGGCCAACTTCGCCGCAAAGGCGTCGTTGAGACCCCCGTTAGCCGATTGCACTGAGCTAATAATGGGGAAGTTAGTTGAATCTGTTGAGCCGGCCACATAGGCGTTGCCCGAAGCATCCACGGCGATGCTTTTCCCAAAATCGCTGGCGCTGCCGCCCAGGTAAGTAGCGTAGGTGAGCGTAAGCACAGAGGTAGCTGGGTCAAAGGCCAGTTTCGTCACGAAGGCGTCAAAATCACCGCTTAGAGTGGACGACAAAGGATGGGAGGTGGGGAAATCCGTCGAACCTGTCGAACCAGTCACATAAGCATCGCCGGAAGCATCCACCGCGATGTCGAAGCTGCTGTCGCCGCCGCTGCCGCCGAGATAGGTAGCGTAGACAAGCACTGGATCAATCACCAGGGGCCTGTCCGGATCGTACGCCCCAACCTGAAAACCGACCTGGGGCAGGGTGTCGTCTGAGTCAGACTGCGAGAGCAGAACGTAGCCGCCACGTACTTCTCGCCGCATACCGCTGACTTCTTGATAGATCAGTGGCTTGCGCATGCGGATTTGCTCCCCGGTAACAGACAATATCAGATCGGCCTGGGCATCTACTTCAAGATGGTCAATCCCCTGGAAGCCGAGCGCGATGATTTTGGGGTCCGCGCCGGGAGCGACGACGAAATCGAATTCCAGTTGCTGCTGGTCGCCATAATACATCAAATCCACGCCTGGATAAACGGCTTCATATTTGACTTTGGCATAAGTGGGGACGTTCGTCTGCCATTGGGCCGGGTCGTCGCCGAGAAAGTAGTTGACTTTGCCTGGCAACGTCTCCAATCCCATCAGCTTATTAGGCGTGGCCTGGCCGTTGACAAACTGCATCCGCAGCGCAGCCATGCTCGTCGGGGATGTACTCCCGCGCAGAGCCAGCACGGCCTCAACAGGCGTCAGGAACAGGCTATAGCCGTTCCCACGGGACACATACTTGACCGAGGCTTCAACCTGACCCTGGTTGGCCTCGAAACTCAGAGGCAGATGATGGTAGGCTTCTCGGACACCAGGTTCTCCGGAAGCTTTGTTGGTAGTGGTTATGCCCCAAGCGGGCATCTGGCGCATCATCCCGACGACAAGGAAAACGGTCACACCGGCTAGACATAACCCAGCCATTATTGCTTTTGTGCGCATAGTACCCTCCTCAGGTACCTCCTGTTCCGATGGTAGGCAGCCAACCGGCAGACCTATTGCGCAACCGATCGAGTGGAATAATCAGGTCGCCTAGCCGGGAGTGGCTATATACTACATCGGGAAGCGCTCAATTTAGATGCGAAACAATTAGTAGGAGGTAGCCGCAAATTAACGGGTTTCTTACCAATTTCCCTCGGGGAAGGTGGTAATTTCCGCGTGTTTTCCCACATGCTTGTACATGTGTACCCCTGTGTATGGCTCGCCCATGATGCCGTCGTGAATGGCCCACGAACGCCCGCGGACGCTGTTCGCAAACTCCGGCTGGCGGAAGGGTGTGGTTCCATCCAGTTTGGCGCGCAGGTCGCCGTCGGGCGCGGAGAAGCGGTAATGGATGCTATCCATCCAACGCTGGCCTTGCTGGTAAGCAAAGCCGTACCGCTCAAAAAGAATAGCGTTGTGGTAGGTCAACGGTTCGATGAAAAACATACTGTGCCCCAGGCGGTCAACAAAGACCTCGAAAGTCGCCAGCATTTCACGCAAGGCCCGCAGACCGCGCCGGATCTGGCCGGGAGCCAGGCCGGCCTGCAGGGCGGCGATCTCAGCCGGGATGTTTCTTTGAACTGTGCCGAAACGTGTCCTGGTTCCATCGGGCAGGCGGTCAACGTCGAAACGTGGACTAAACGGATCGTTAATGATCGCCAGCAATACCATGATCTGCCTGGTGATGGTGTCCGTCAGGTGACAATAAAACAGCGGGTCCAGTGCATCGGGAGCATGACGCACTTCAATCTCGACGCTCGACGAGCCGGACCCGCCGGTGAGAGTAAGCAACTTGTGCCCGTCCCGGCCGGCCATGCTGGCCGGGTCAATCCCAAAACGCTGCAGCAGGGTAGGGGGGATGATCTCCGCATAGCGCCGTTCTTTTTCGGCAGGTGGCAGGTTGTTCAGTGTTGCGATGGAGCGTGGTTCGTCGCCCATCGGTTACCTCTTACGGCCCAGCGCGCGCGCCATTTCCCGCTGGCTGTCGCGCTCGGCAATCGCCTGCCGCTTATCATATTGGCGCTTGCCTTTCGCCAACGCGATCTCCACTTTGGCGCGCCCTTTAGGCGTGATGTATATTCTGAGCGGAACGATGGTGTAGCCTTTCTGGCGGACCTTCTCTGTCAGCTTGGCGATTTCTTTTTTGTGCAGCAGGAGTTTCCGATCCCGCAGGGGATCATGATTCTGCCGCGCCGCCGGGTCGTATTGGGCGATGTGCGCGTTGAGCAAGGCGACTTCGCCGCGCTCAGTGTCAGCGCGAACATAAGCTTCCCGCAGTTGCACCCGGCCTGCCCGGATGGATTTGATCTCGCTCCCAGTGAGCACCATCCCGGCCTCGAAGCGCTCTTCGAGGAAGTAGTCGTGCGCGGCCCGGCGGTTCTGCGCCACGATTTTGATCCCGCCCTCGGCTTTCGCAGTCATTGGCCGCTCACCAGATACTGGACGGCGCGCGTCAGCTCGGCGTCGCTGCCGTCTGGCGCTGGCTCGACGGCAATCGTCGGCGCCAGCCCAACCTTGTCTAGTGCGCGGCGCCCGGGTGTGTACCACAAATACGAAGTCACATGCAGACTGGAGCCGTCCGACAAATCAAATACCAGTTGCACAGACCCCTTGCCATACGTCGTCTGCCCGATCAGCGGCGCGCGTCCGCGATCCAGGAGCGCCCCAGCCACGATTTCCGCGCCGCTGGCCGTATTGTGGTTGACGAGCACGGCCAACGGTGCCGCTGCAAGAAGCGCGCCAGAAGACTCAGAAGCCGTATAGACCTTTTCCGGAGCATTCCGCTGCGTCTCGTACATGATCACGCCGCCCTCCAGGAACTGCGAGGCTACTTCCACCGCCGACGTGAGTATACCACCACCATTGTTCCGCAGATCAAGGATATACCGGGTTGTCCCCTGAACCTGCAAATCGGCGATCGCGCGCCTGACCTCCCCAGGCGTTTTGTCGCTGAACAGGTTGACGGCGATCAGGCCGATGGATGGCTGGCCGTCAATGATCTTCCACGTGGTCGTGGGCAGAGGGATGTTCTGCCGGATGATCGTGGCCGTGAACTCCTCCCCGTCAGGGTGGCGCACTCGAATTTCGACCGGCGTCCCCACGAGGCCTCGGATCAGCGCGGTCACCTCGTCAATCGTCGTCGGGGCCGCTGTGAGTGCGCTGTCCACCGCCAGCAGGATATCGCCCTCCACCAGCCCTGCGCGCAGCGCCGGTGAATCGGGGAAGGGGGAAAGCACGATTTCGCCGGTCTGGTTTTGGCTAATCCCTACGCCGATGCCGCCATACTCGCCCTGCAGGGATTGCGTTTCGAGTTCGTGCGCCTGCGGCTCGACGAACACTGTATACTGGTCGCCGAGTGCGCCGACAAGGCCGCGGATCGCGCCATACTCCAGGGTCTTGTCGTCGGGCAGGGGGTTGATGGAATGCGCCTCGAGAACGCGGCGAGCCTCGTCGAGCAGGGCATAGGACGGCGCGGACAGACCAGGGAGCGGCAGCGGACGCGCTGCGCTGCGCGTCTCCGGGGTGATCGCGCGCGTGTAATAGCCGGCTGCAAAGGCAAGGCTCAGAAAGAGCGCGTACAACGCCCCCAGGCTCACGAGAGGAAGGGCTTTTTTCATAAATCACTCGCCAGTGTTGAAGTTCTGCAGGATTGGCGAAATGGCATCCATGTTCGGCGTCAAGACCTGAGCGCCATCGGAAAGTTTGGTTGGATTCACCATGCTAGGGTCAACGACCCAGGTCTGGATCGTCTCCCGGTTGATCTGTGGGCCGAGACAGCCGAGGAGGGCAATGTCGTCGAGCGTGAGGTCGGTGCGGACAGCGGCAAAAAGCACCTGCGCCAGAGCTGGGAGCTGGGGAATGGTCTCAGGCGAGAGCAATTTGTCGCGAATGGCGAACAACACTTGCTGCTGGCGGCGCATCCGGTTGAAGTCGCTGCTGTCGTGGCGAATGCGGGCATAGATCAGCGCAATGGCGCCATCCATGTGCACCCGGCCTGCCGGGAAATCAATCGCGATCGTCCCGCTGCCATCGCGCAAGGGATATCTCGAATCATGAAGCGGCCTGGGGAGATTGAGGTCAATGCCGCCTATCGCATCCACGCCTTGCTCAAACGCCAGGAAGTTGACGACGGCGTAGCGGTCAATCCGCAGACCAAACGTGTTTGCCAGGACTGCGCTGACCTCCCCCGGGCCGCCGCCGGGCGCCTGGTACATTTCGCCGTAATGGTAGGCGGTGTTGATCCGGGCTTCTGCGACTTGAGGCAAGTTGGGCAGCTGCACCCACAGATCGCGCGGGAAGGAGAGCATCTGCGCGGTTTTGGTCGCGAAGTTGGCGCCGACGAGGATGATCGTGTCTGCGCGCGCAGCGCGGTAGTTGTTGGCGTTAAAGCCGTCAATGCCGATCAACAGGAGGTTCATGCGTCCAGGGCCGTCGCACGAGGTCGGGAATGGGGCTGCCGGAGGCAGGACGGGGGTGGGTACGGGGGTCGGTTGGGCCGGAATCACGTAGAACCAAGTGGCAGTCGGGACCGGCTCTGTCAGGATCGGCAGTTGTGCGACAGGCGTCTCTGTCAGTGTAGCGAGTTGCCGGGTCGCCATTCTCTCGGGCGAGGCCGTTGCTGTTGACAGCGCAGCGAGGGTGAATTCAGGGGTAGGGGGGTCAGAAGCTGGAGCCTTGCGCTGCCGGGTCACATTCATCGCGGCCATCACCATGAGAGTGATAAGCGCAACGATGGTCAGGATCGCTAATCCAAACTCTCGCGGTCCGTAAACGCGTCGCAGAATCTTGTGGTCGAACTTCATCGGGGCGGGAGTATACCATTAATACTTCATGGTCTTTTCTCGTCTTTCTCCAATTATAGTGTAATATAAGAATAATTATATTACGATATATGTGGCAGAAATTCGCCTCCGGCTTCCCAGACCTGTGAGGTCTCCGAGACCTCACAGGTCTGCGATCTGCAACGCGGTTTCTCGCTAAATCTTGGCCAGTCGTCATTATGCACACACACGGGCCAAAGCACGAAGACCAAGGAAAACGTACCGCCCCACCCCATTGTAGAGACGACCCGGTGGGTCGTCTCCCTGCCCGGCAAGGGATAAATCCTCCACCGGCCTGGAGACGTTCCACCGGAACGTCTCTACGCATGGGCTGGCGCTTTCTTTCTCTAGTTGCGTCCGTTTTTGCAATCGGGTGTATCATCCGACACACGCCATGGGGACCGCCGCATGGAACTCACCCTCACCCGCCCGCCCGACTCTGCGCAAGTCGCCGTCGCCTGCGAGGGCGCGCCCTCGCACACGTTTGACCTGACGCGCCTCATCCCC
>DATDRS010000260.1:0-3416 GCA_035291605.1 Anaerolineales bacterium
ATCAGGTCGAGGAAGCGGCCTTCGTTGACGGCGACGCAGTGGGTGCAGGTGTTATCGGGACGTTGCGCGGAATCAGGGTGCAGGCAGTTGAGCGCTTTGGCGACAAGGCGGGCCGTGGTCGTCTTGCCGCAGCCGCGCGGCCCGGCGAACAGGTAGGCGTGCGCGACCCGGTCGCCCCGCAGCGCGTTGCGCAGCGTCTGGACGACGTGTTCTTGCCCAACGACTTCTTCCCACAGTTGGGGACGCCATTTGCGATATAGGGCTTGGGCAGGCATGGGTGGGCACCTCGGCTAGGGGGAGTGTAGCAGACGGGAGGGGGTTAGTCAACGGATGGAACAGATGGGTGATTTCAACTTAGAGGCATAAGCGTCCTGACCCTTCGGCTTCGCTCAGGGGAGCGCCGCGCGTTCCTCGACTGCGCCTATGCTCCGCTCGCGCGAAGCGTGCGCGGCGCGTAGTCGAAGGACTCGGAAACTCCCCCCAGCGTGAAATGCGCCCGATGACAGCGAATAGGAAAATCGGAGGCGAAGCAGTATGCTATAATCATCTTAACCCGCGGGGAGAAGGCAGACAGAGGAACCGCGGTGGACATCGGCTTGACAGAGTTAATCATCATCCTGGCGATTGTCCTGCTGGTCTTCGGCGTTGGCCGCCTGGGCAGGCTCGGCGGCGAACTCGGCGCCGCCATTCGGGAGTTCCGCAAGGGGCTGGGCGGCCGCGAGGCGGAGCAGGCTAAACCGGAGCAACCCGCAGAGAAAGGTCAAACGTCATGAGAATCGGCGGCCTCGGCCCACTTGAACTGATTATCATCCTCGTCATCGTCCTGCTGGTCTTCGGCGTTGGCCGTCTGGGGAAGATCGGCGGCGAGTTGGGCACGGCCATCCGCCAGTTCCGCGAGGGGTTGGGCGGCAGCAAAGAGGAAGAGAAAAAGCCTGAAGAAAAGCCGGACGGACAAAGTCAATAAAATGCAACCGCCCCAGTCCGGGGCGGTTTTCATTTCCCGCGCGGAGGCTGGTATTACTCCTCCACCAGCTTCTTCAGCTCATCCTCCGCGACCAGTTTCGTGCGCTGAAACCGCGTGTGCGGCACTTTCAAATTCAGGTTGGCGATCCCGCGATTGATCTCGACGATGCTCTCATGGAATCGCTCCACCGCCCGATCCCACTCGCCCGCAATCCAGGCGCGCTTTTGCCTGGCGCCGACGTCATCGCGGTCGCCCAGCGCGGCGAGTTCCGCCGTCCGCCATTCACGGCTGCGCCTCAGCGCCGTCCGCGCCTTCTTGAGTTTCCCCCGCAGTTCAATGTCGTCCTCCAGCCAGTCGGGGCGGAAGCCCTGCTCTTTGAGCAAATGATTCGCCGCCTGCCAGGCCGGGTCCTCGAAGGGGTTCTCGTCCAGGCTCAACGGCTGGCCCTTGCCGGGCAGGTCGTCGAACTTGCCTTCCTCCTGCGCCGCGCGGATTTTCTCTTCGACGATGCGGTCCCATCTCATGCGTCACCTCGGCGGGGGGAGTGGATTGGGGGGAATTGTATCGTCAGTCCTGAGAAATGTCAGACGACACCGCTGAAGCCGCTGACGGATAATGCCTCATCAGCAGCCCGAGATAACTCAGTGTGAAGTCGCCATTTTCAGATGGGCGTGAGGCCTCATTTCCAGAGGTTGAAACCCCAACTCGATAGCCTCTGGCGGCACGCCCGCTTCTAATAATTCGCGCGCTACGCCATGTTCAGTCCAATCCTGCTCGATCCAGATTTTGCCCCCTTTCAGGCGGATATGAAATACCACGCTATAGACCCGGCGCGGCGGTTGCCAACCAATTTCCAGCAACAGGTAATGTCCGCCGACCCGGTCACAGACGCTAAGTGTTTCGATCTGCTCCTCTTTTGGCGGAGCCTCAAGATGTCCACCGACAATCCGCTCGACGATTTGAAGATATTCCTTTAATCGATCCATTTCACTACCTCCTGCACACCGAGCGCTACGACAATAATCTTAAGCGCCAACCGTTTGGTCAAGATCCGGCCCGGCAACGTGTCGAGCACATTGGCAAACACGGCCTCACTGACAGCCAGGTAAATCGTCCGATCAGGCTCAATTTCAGCCAGCAATGCCGAATAGACCCCGTACTGACCGACGGCTTTCTCCAGGTCGTCCATGACGGAGAGACCAGTGAAACTTTTAATTTCAACTGCAATCTTTCGGCCCGCTTTCTCCGCCGCAATGGGCCGTTCGGCTCCCAAATCGGCGAAAACGCGCATAGGCTCCAGGCGGATGGGGAAGGGATCATGCGTGATAGTCCAGCCATCGTTTACGAGCGCTGTCTTCACAACCTCATGAATGACGTCTTTAGCCGGCACACCCCAAGTATAGTAAACTCCGACAATCTGAGCAAGACTTGGGCGAAGGTGTGAGCCACCAAAGCTGTTAACCCGCGCCGCGCGAATTCTCTCTTCGATAGATGCGATCCCAGCGCGCGGGGCACCTCGATGGGGCAGGGATTGGAGAAACTTTACCGTCATTCGGGCGAAATGTCAGGCGACATTGCTGAAGCGCTTACTCGAAGCGGATCAACGGATTGTGCAGAGGGGGAGGGATGAAATGACGAGGCGCTGAAGCCCGGATGGACTTCAGCGCCTTTGTTGTTCAGGGCAGCGAACTTGCCGGGGATTTACCTGGTCAGCGCAGGTTCGGCTGGCGGGGCTGGTTCAGCGTCTAAATGATACAGAAAGTCAGGCGCGAAGTCGGCCCCATTCGGCCAAGACACGGTGCGCGAGTCAGGGTCAAGCCGCGCCAGCATTCGCGGGCCGATTTCCTCATTATCGTGAAATGCGAAGACAAAGTCCGGCCACCCTGCCCGTTCCAGAGTCCGATGCGAACCTGACTGTCGTTTCACCCGCCAGCCGATGCGCAACAGCGCCGCCAAAACCTGCCGGGCCTTGACGGTCCGCCACTGGCTCATACGGTCGTAAATTCAATCTGCAGGGCCGTCGGCATCTCGCCATTTTCGAGCCGTTCCGCAATCACTCGCAATCCCAGCGCCTCGGCGCGAGCCATCGCCTCCTGCTCAGTCTGCCCGTAAGCCAACACACCAGGCAGTTCTGGTATCTCGGTGATCCACCGCCCATCTTCTTCCTGTTCAGTCTCAAGCGTAAGATGCACCATTGCCCAACTCCTCTCTCGTGTGCGAATGCTCGGCGCCCCTCGCCAAACGGATTATACACCGTGCCGTCCTCTGTCATGCTGAGTAATCCATGGGCCGGGGGCCCAATCCAAAGGGAAGAAACTTGAGCCGGCAAGTTTCTTAGCAGTGACCTTTTGACTTCGCTCAGGCGGCGCACTGAGCCTGTCGAAGTGGCAGGCGCGAAGCATCTCTTATGTTGGGCCGGGAGACTCCTTCGGCAGGCTCTTCGCTTCGCTCA
>DATDRS010000261.1:0-3930 GCA_035291605.1 Anaerolineales bacterium
TGCCCCCGCGACGTACCCCGAAGCGGTCGCAAATGCGATGTGGAACTACAAATTCGTAGTCTATGATAAGAGCATGGGCGTCCACAATTCAGCCTATACCAAGGCCCTGCTTGAAGCGGCCCTGGAAGCGATGAAGTAAACTGCGTACAGTAACAAGCTGGTAATACCAACATGACCTGTCCTGAAGTTCAGGATAGGTCATCTCGACGACGCTACCGATCCGCTCGATATGCACCGCCTGCCATGACAGTACGGCGGTGGGCGGCCATATCGAACTGCAGACGACTGCCTCTGGCGTGGAGACCTGCGAGGTTTGCCACGGCGCGGGAAGCGAGTCCGACGTGGTCACGGTCCATCGCTGAGGGTAAGGCAACGCAACGCCTGGCACTCGAGAGGGCTACAGACCCGAGAGATCTCAGGCGGGCCGGGGAGGAGAACCCGGCCCGCCATTCCAAACAGGCAATGACGAATCCAATGTAACACTATGACGCGCTGGCTTCTCTTCATTCCATTACTGATCGTGGCCGGGATTGCCGGTGGAGTTTTGTTCACCCGTGCGCAAGTCCTGGCCGCGCCGGAGCAGCCCATCGCCTATAGCCATCGGGCTCACATCGAGGCCGGCGTGCAGTGCTTGTTTTGTCATCCCAGCGCGCTGCGCTCCCCCGTGGCCGGCATCCCGTCTGTGCAGAAATGTATGGGCTGCCACGCTGTCATTGAGGTGGACAACCCGGCGATCCAGGAAGTGGCCGGTTACTGGGAACGTGGGGAGCCGATCCCCTGGGTACGCGTCAATGCTCAACCTGACTTTGTCTTTTTCAGTCATCAGCCGCACCTGGGCGCCAGCCTTAGCTGCGAAACCTGCCACGGCGACGTGGGCAGCATGACAGTCGCCCGGCCGGCGGTGAAGATGGACATGGGCTGGTGCCTGGATTGCCACCTGAAGCAGCCCGAAGAAAAGGTGGCTCGCCTGGCGGACTGTCTGGCATGTCACAAATAGAGGTTGCTGATTACTGGTTGATGATTGCCTATTGGACAACTAGAATCAGAAATCAATAATCGGAAATGACGAAGAGACTTTCACGGCGTGACTTCCTCAAGATCGCCGCTGGCGCCACGGCGGCCACCGGATCCGCACCGGCCGTGCGCCGTATCGTCCTCGAACCGTTCGCGCGAAGCGGGCCGCTGGAAGACGTGCTGCCCGGCCAGGCGGTATGGTATGCCAGCACCTGCCGTCAATGTGCGGCCGGCTGCGGCATCGTCGTCCGCGTGATCAACGGGCGCGCCAAAAAAATCGAGGGCAACCCTCTACACCCGCTAAACCGCGGGAAACTATGCGCTCGCGGCCAGGCCGGCCTACAGGTGCTCTACAACCCCGACCGGCTGAAGAACGCCGTCCGTCAAACCGGAGGGCGAGGCTCACGGCAGTTTGAACCACTGGCCTGGGACGACGCCTTGGAGACCCTGGCGCAGAAGGTTTCAAGCCTGAGCAACCCCGACCGTCTGGCTTTTTTCGGTGGCTTGATGCCCGACCATCTCTACCGGTTGACCGCCCGCTTGCTCGAAGCCTTAGGCGCGCGCCCCCCCGTCATCTTCGACTTGCACTCGGCCCTGGAGGGGCGCGCGGCCGCGGCGCAGCTATCGCAGTCCTTCTTCGGCGTGCCGCAGCTGCCAGTGTACGACCTGGCCCGCAGTGAAGTGATTCTCTCCTTCGGCGCGAATTTCCTCGAAACCTGGATGTCGCCAGTAGCCCAAAGTTACGCCTACGGCGCGCTGCGGCAGGGACAGTTCGGCGGGCGCGGGTTCCTGGTACAGTTCGAGCCGCGCCTATCGGCCACGGCGGCCTCGGCCGACGAATGGATTCCCATCCGGCCCGGCGCGGAGGGATTCGTCGCGCTCGGCATCGGACGTGTCATCGTCGAAGAGAGACTTGGGCACGTCGGCAGCCACCGCCCTCACGCCGTGCTCTATCAGAACGTGGATGTGCGCGAAATGGCCGCTGCCAGCGAGGTGCCAGTCGAGACGCTGCGAAGGCTGGCGCGTATCTTTGCCGACGCCGATCAGGCCGTCGCCATCCCCGGCGGCTACTTGGCCGGTCAGCGCAATGGCCGGGCAAGCATGTTGGCGGTGCAGGCGCTGAACTTGCTGGTGGCCCAGATCGGCCGGGTGGGCGGCGTGTTCCTGTCGCATCCGGGACTGACCGCCGCGCTGCGCCAGACACCGCCAATGGACTCCTTTGACCGCGTGCTGGACTTGATCGCGCGAATGAAAGCCGGCGAGATTGACCTGCTGCTGATCCATGGCGCGAACCCAGTGTTTGAATTACCAGCCGCCGCCGGCTTCGCCGAAGCCATTGCGCGCGTCCCCTTCGTCGTCTCTTTCAGCCCATTTGTGGACGAGACTGCTGTGCGCAGCGACCTGATCCTGCCCGACCATACCTACCTGGAATCCTGGGGGTACCAGGTGCCGGCGCCGGGCACGGACCGCCCCGTCGTCAGCAGCCAGCAGCCGGTGGTGCGCCCGCTGTACGACACGCGCGCCACCGCCGACGTGCTGTTGGCGCTGGCCGCCCGTCTGGGCGAAAAGGCCGCCGTGGCCCTACGTTGGCCGGATGAAGTTGCTATGTTGCAGGAAATCGCCAGCGACCTGCACGGCTCCAGCCTCGGCGCCTACGACGCCGAAACCTTGGCCGGCTTCTGGATGCTCTGGCGGCGGTATGGGGGGTGGTGGTCGGAAAAGGAAATCCGCCGGGAGCCGGAAGCGACCGAAATCGTAGAGCAACCTCTGCCGGTGGTCGGACCGGAGTTCGAGGGGGAACCGGGAACCTATCCCTTTTATTTTTATCCTTACCCCTCGGTAGCCCTGGCCGACGGCCGTGGCTCAAATCTGCCCTGGTTGCAGGAGCTGCCCGATCCGATGACGACTGCCCGGTGGGGGACGTGGGTGGAATTGAATCCCGAAACTGCCCGGTCGCTAGGCGTAGGTGATAACGATGTGGTGCGGGTGGTCTCGCCTTACGGCGAACTCGAAGCCCCGGTCGTCGTCTACCCCGGCATTCGACCGGACGTGGTCGCCATCCCCGTGGGGCAGGGGCACCGCGATTATGGCCGCTTTGCCCAGGCAGCCAGTGGGAGCAACCCGCTGGCGCTGGTAGCCCCCGTCACCGACCCGGAAACCGGCGCGTTGGCCTGGGGCGCTACGCGCGTGCGCCTAGAGGCAACCGGGCGCAAGCAACCGTTAGCACGATTGGAGAGTCTGGATGGCGCAGGACGTGAAACCCTCGGCTGAAGCCGCCCCTCGCTGGGCATTGGTGGTGGACCTCGATCGCTGCACCGGCTGCCAGGCATGTGTGGTGGCCTGTCACGCCGAGAACAACGTGCCGGTCGCGGGCGAAAAGCAGGCGATCTACGGGCGCTGGATGCACTGGATCATCATCCACCGCTACTGGGAGGGCGAGTATCCGAACGTGAAGGCGCGCTTCATGCCGGTGATGTGTCAGCAGTGCACCGAGGCCCCGTGCGAGCCGGTCTGCCCGGTGTTTGCCACCTACCACAACCCGGAGGGGCTGAACGCGCAAATCTACAACCGCTGTATCGGGACGCGTTTCTGCGGCAACGCCTGCCCATACAAAGTGCGCACCTTCAACTGGTTCCAGCCCGAGTTCCCCGAGCCACTGACCGAGCAACTCAACCCGGACGTGACTGTCCGGTCGCGCGGCATCATGGAGAAATGCACCTTCTGCATCCAGCGCATCCGCCGCGCCGAGATCGAGGCGCGCGCCGAAGGGCGCGAGGTGGCCGACGGCGAGATTCAGCCGGCCTGCGTCCAGACCTGCCCGCCCGGCGCGCTGATCTTCGGCGATCTGAACGACCCGGACAGCCGGGCCAGCCAACTGGCGCGCAGCCATCGCTCCTTCCGGCTGCTGGAAGAACT
>DATDRS010000262.1:0-19139 GCA_035291605.1 Anaerolineales bacterium
GCCTGGAATTTCGTCCAGACCGACACTTTCGCAAGCCGGGGGCAGAAGATGATCTATCACGGCCCGCTCAAACCGCTGGAGAAGCCGCTGCTCCAAAGCCCGCTCGTCCCGTGGTCGTACTTCGCGAGCAACTTCTACCACAACGTCTACTGGTATCCGTTTGTGGGCCGCCCGCGTGTGGAGGCTGCGCTCCAGACCAAGTGGGGCCAGTTGTTCAAGAACTACGGCGACGGCGCGGTGGTGATGCCCGGCATGGAACCGAAGACGGTGAAGGTAGCCGCTGGCGGACTGGCTGTGCTCGCCGGGCTGATCGGCCTCGGCGCGTGGTGGTTGGTGAGGAAGGGCTAGTCTTCAGCAACGTATGCACTTCAGCAGCGTATGCACAAAAAGAGAGCCGCGCGCCGGAATGCGGCGGCAGCCCACCCCACCGAGAAGATCACGCCGATCAACACGGCAATGGCCAGGGAGTTGCCCAACGGGTCGCGGGCCAGTCTCGTGCGCAGATCGGAGGGCGGTTCTGCGCCCACGATCAACCCCGATACGGAGACGGTCGGCGTGGAAGGAGGGGAGGAGGGTACAGCGGCGGCCGCGGATGTGGTTGCCACAGCCGATGTGGGGCGCGCCGCGGTGGGTGTCGTCGTGACCGCAGCGGTGGCCGTCGGGGTGAGGGGCACGGCGGTCGGTGAGGGCGATGGCTGGGCTGCTGCTAATGCCTCGCTCAGGCCAGGAATGTCCGGCCAATCCACGCCGCCCTGCGCCAGAAATTTCTCGATTAAGCCGGGGAGCTCTTGCGGGATTTCCAGCGAACCGACCAGCACCACGTCGCCGACGATCAACGTCGGAACGCCGAGGCGATCCTGCGAGATGCCGAATCGCTGGACAGCCGCCTGATACAGCGCCTGCCCGCCCGGCTGGGTGACATCCACGCCGACGATCTGCAGTTGTTCGCCGTACTTCTCGAACAAGGGCGGCAGGTCTTCGGTGATGACCTGGTGGCAGTGTCCGCAGGTAGGCGAGTAAAACAGCACAGCGCGCGCAGCCGGTGTGTCGGCCCACACCGGCCCAGCCAGGAAAGCAAGCGCCAATCCCCTCAGCATCAAATACCTCAACACGCGATTCAATCTCATGCCTCCCGCATACTCCGCGCGGCATACTCTGGCTTCAGTCTAAACTTCGCGCCAGGAGGCGCACGGCCAGCGCGAACAGCACAACCGTGAATGAGGCCAGCGCCAGCAGATCGAGCGCAGCGCCGGCCAACGATCCACCCGACAGGGCCAGACGCAGCGCCTCGACCGCGTAGGTGAGCGGCAGGGTGCGAGCGATGACTTGCAGAACCGGCGATAAGGACTCCACCGGCACGAATACGCCGCCCAGGAACATCATCGGGAAACGGATGAAGTTCGCCAACGTCTGCGCTTCGAAGACTTCCTTCACCGCGACCGAGACGAAGGCCCCCAGAGCCGAGAACGCCGCCGCGGAGAGTAGCAGCGCCAGCGCGAGCAACAGCCAGTTGGCGCTGTCCGCGCCGAACAGGATCAGCACAATGAACAGCACGATCAGCGTCACCGTCAGCCCGAACGTCACGCCGCCCAGTACTTTGCCGGCCAGCAGCGCCGGCAGGCGCACCGGCGCCAGCAGCAGCCGCTCCAGCGAGCCGATGCGCCGCTCGAACACGATGACGATGGCTTCCATCGAACTCGTGCCGAATAAGAGCGTCAGCGCCAGCAGCCCCGGCGCCAACTCGCGCAGGCTGCCCGGGTTGCGAAGGGCGAAGGCTAAGACGAAGGCGAACGGGAATAGGATGCCCCAACTGATGTTGGGCGGCTTGAAGTAGTACGCACGCAGATCCTTGAGTCCAATGTAAAACATCCCTCGCAAATCATCCGCCAGCATTGTCCTGTCCCTTCCCGGCTTTCTCGGCCAGCATCTGGTCACGGCCCAGGCCGGTGAGCCTGACGAACACGTCTTCCAGCGTCGGGCGAACTGTATTGATAGCCAGCACGCGGCGGCCATCGGCCTGCGCCAGCGCCGCGCGGACGGCGGCCGCCACGTCATCGTTCTCGATGCGCCTGGTCTCGATGCCGTTGTTTGCGTCGGCCAGCGTCACCTCGACGACGGTCGCGCCCTGCGCGGCGGCTTTCAGCCCGTCCACCGTATCCAGCGCGACAATGCGCCCCTTGACGAGGATCGCGATTCGATCGCACAGCCGCTCCGCTTCCTCCAGGTAGTGCGTGGTCAGGAAGACGGTGACGCCTTCATCGCGCAGCCCGGCAATCATCCGCCGCAGGTTGCGCGCGCTCATCACGTCCAGGCCGGTCGTCGGTTCGTCCAGAAAGACCAGTGGTGGGCGATGCGCCAGCGCGGCGGCAATCGTCAGCGTCCGTTTCATCCCGCGTGAGAGCCTGGCGAAGGGTGTGTCGCGCTTGTCGCTCAGGCGAAAGCGCGCCAGCAGGTCTTCGGCGCGCGGCTTCCATTCGCGGCGCGGTACGCCATAGAGCTGCATGCCGAACACCAGGTTGTCGAAGGCCGACAGTTCGTCGTATAGATTTGACCGCTCTGGAGCGATGCCGATACATTTCTTGATGCGCGCCGCATCGCTTCTCAGGTCGAAGCGCATTACCTGCGCCTGGCCGGACGTAGGACGTGACAGGCCGGTGAGCATGCGAATCGTCGTGGTCTTGCCCGCGCCGTTAGGGCCCAGGAAGCCGAACACTTCGCCTTCCTGCACGGCGAAGTTGATGCCATCCACCGCGTGCAATGGCGGACCGGCCTTGCCGGTCGAGTACACCTTCGTCAATTGCGAAACTTCGATGACGTTGCTCATAGCATCCTCAGAGCCCCTTATGCACGAGCGTCAGCAGCCGCACACCTTCGACCTGCTGGAATGTCGCGCCCTGACCAATCGCGCGTAGGGCGGCCGCTTCGTCAATCACGCGCGCACCGGAGAGGATCGTCGCGCCGTACCTGAACAACACGGGCGAGAGCGGCGTGCTCGGCCCCAGCACCATCACCAGCGCATCGGAGCGGCACAACGCCAGCAGGCCATCAAGCGTGTGATTGATCAACGCGCTGCCGGTGAGCGCCACGACCTCGGCCTGAGGGATCAGGTCCGGTGCGGCTTGGGGCGGGTGTTCACCTTCAGCCGGATGCTGCTCGATGACCCACAGTTGCCTGGCAGATTCGCGCAGTTGCGGGATAAACGGGAAGTGCCCAACCAGCGCGACATTCTTGCCTCGTCCGCGCTCGACCAGCACCTCACCGGCGTTGATCTCGACGGCGCGCGCCTCGTCCACCTCAAGCAGCGAGTTGATCGCCGCCACGCCGATGCTGGCCTCCAGTGGATTGTCCGAACGCGCATATTCGGCCAGTTCGTGGGCGCTCTTCAGGTGCAGCCGGCCCACGTCGCGGACCTTCGCGTGGCCGTGCGGCTTGTCATCCATCAGCGTCGAAGCCAGGCCGCAGCCCCGGCTGCACACGACTGTCCAGTGAGCGCCGACCAGCACTGAGCGCGCCGGCGCGTCCGGCGGCAGGCTGTTGAGCAGGTCATCCAAGAGGTTCATGGTCGTCTCTTTCCTGTCATAAGGTCACCAACCTGCCACTAACAGAACACGAAGTACCGGGGAACTCGTTTCAAATACGCGCGGTACACCTCACCATATCGCTTCAAACACACTTCTTCTTCCGCCAAAATGCCAAAATGCCCGAAGACGCGCGCTCCGATTGACATCACCAGCGCCAGCCATGAGCCAATCGCGATACAAGCCCCCACGATCACAACGGTGGACATGACGATCTGAGGATGCCGAGACCATCTGTAGAGGCCCTGCGTAACGGGCTGATCCAGGGGTGTGTTCTTGAAGTCGAACAGAGCTTTTGCCAAACCGACCAGGCCCACCAGTGATATGACCGAGCCAATGACCAGGACAGAAGATCCGGCTTTCAGAGGCGTGAGGACAATTAGTATCAGGCAAACCAGAGCACACAGCTTGCCAAGCATCGTGAAGACGACTTGCTCTCGGCTCCAACCCGATCGATCAAAGAGTCGCACCACCACGTCCTTTGGAAAGAGCGAGAACAGGATCCCGTCGGTCAAGACTAACAGGCCCAGGAGAAGCCAGCCATTGAGCCAGCCGATTCTGAGGGTGGGCATCAGTTCCATAAACTCCTCCTTGAAGCCAGTCTGAGCTTCAATCCCCTCCCGCGGTTCTGCACATCACCTTGGTATGTTGAAGAACACCGCCGTCTGGTAAACGGCACTACCGGCGGCGAAAGAGATCGCCAGCAACAGACAGACACTGAACACTGTCCACTTCCACGAAGCCGTTTCCTGCTTGATGACGGCCACGGTCGCCACGCAGGGAATAAACGTCATCTGTACCACCAGGAAGGCCAGCGCCGCGGCCGGGCCCAAGACTCCGGTGAGTTGTTCCGCCAACCCTGCGTCTGCCTCCCCTGAGCCATACAGGATGCCCAGTGTGGCAATGGTGTTCTCCTTGGCGATGAAACTCGTCAGCAACGCCACAATCAGACGCCAGTCGCTCAGGCCCATCCACCCACCGAGCGGCGATAGCCCACGTCCCAGCCCGGCTAGCAGACTGCCTTCCACATCGCCCCCTGGCAGCATGGAGAGCGCCCAGATGACGATCGAGACCACCACGATGATCGTGCCGGCCTTCTGGATGAAAGCCACGGTATTGTGCCAGACGGACAGGCCGATGGTGCGCGCATTGGGCAGGTGATAGAGCGGCATTTCCATGATGAACGCCGTGTGCACGCCTTTGAAGATCAGCCGGTTGATGGCGATGCCGACGAGCGCCAGGATCGCCAGGTTAGCAGCCACCAGCCCCCATGACACCAATGTCGCCGCGCGGCCAAAGAAAGCCGGGGCCAGAAAGGCGATGACGGCCAGGCGCGCCGTGCAGGGAACCAACGGGGCCAGCAGGATGGTCAACAGCCGGGCGCGGCGATCGTCCATGATGCGCGCGCCTATGACCGCCGGTACATTGCAGCCGAAGCCCAGGAATAGCGGCAGGAAGGATTTGCCGTGCAATCCCATCCAGTGCATGAAGCGATCCATGACGTAGGCCGCTCGCGCCATGTACCCTACGTCTTCCAGCGCACCCAGAGCCGCAAAGAATATCACCAGGATGGGCACGAAGGTGAGCACCGTCCCGGCGCCGCCGAGGATGCCATCCGCGATCAGGCCCGCCAGCCAGGGCGATACCGGCGTGAACGTGGCGTTGACCCACTCCGTCAACGGCCCGATCAGGGCCGCATCCAGCCAGTCCACAATCGGCATGGCGACGGTATACGTGAGCCAGAATACCAGGCCGAAAAGCCCTAACAGCAGGGCCAGCCCCCACAGCGGATGCGTGGCGACCCTGTCCACGCGGTCGGTCAGACAGACCACGCCGGTCCTGGGGTGGACGACGGCCGCCCGCACCATCCGCTCCACCCACTCGTAACGCCCACCGACGATATCCAGGTAGGCGTCTTCGTGCTGCAACAATACCGCGTGAATCCGCTCCCACACATCCGGCGTGGTTTCATGCATCAGGCGCGCGATCTCGGCGTCGCCTTCCAACAACTTGAGCGCAACCCAATCCTCAGGATAAGGCAGTGGGACTCTGCCGTGGACGAGCGTGCGAATCTGCTCCAGCACCGGGCGGTGTTCGGCGCGGATCGTTGGGCGGTTGGGCGCAAACTCCGTACAGAAGGCGCATTTTCGCGTGCACGACTCCGGAGCGGGCGCATCCATCACGTATAGGGCTGCATCCAGCAAGTCGCGCACCCCTTTGTTCTTCGAGGCAATGAGCGGCACGACCGGCACCCCCAGCGTCGCCGCCAGCACGTGTGGCTCCACGCGGAGGCCGTGCCGCTCGGCCACGTCAAGCATGTTCAACCCGACGACGATCGGAACAGGCAGCGCGAGCAATTCGGCGACCAGATACAGGTTGCGCTCCAGAGCCGCCGCGTTGGCGATGACCACAACCACGTCCGGCCGCTCGCGGATGATGAAATCACGGGCGATGCGCTCTTCCTCGGAATTCGCCGTCAGGCTGTAGATACCCGGCAGATCCACTAGGCGCACGGCTCTTCCGTCCTGAGAGAACTCACCAAGCTTTTGCTCGACCGTCTTGCCCGGCCAGTTGCCCACGTGCTGGCTCAGGCCGGTGAGCATATTGAACACGGTGGACTTTCCGACGTTGGGCTGCCCGGCTAACGCCACCGTGATTGAGTTTCGGGTTGAATCGTCCATCAGGCGCGCACTACTTCTACCAGCACCTTCGCTGCTTCACCGCGCCCCAGGGCCACGCGCGTGTCGCGCACGGCCACAATGACCGGGCCACGGCCATAATTTTGTATGACGGAAATCTCTGCGCCAATCGTGAAGCCTAATGTCGCTATCCGATTGGCAAATTCGTTCCCGCCGCGTAACTGGCGCACCACGCCGCGCGCCCCAGCTTCCAAGTCAATCAGCATTTGCATACTGTCCGGCCTCACCATCGCCTTCCGGGCCAGCGATTTTTCATCCTGCATCTACGTCCCCGCCCCCACATAAATTGCTGCCAGCAGCCGGTGGGCGAGCTGATCGATGATGCGGCCTATGGCTGCATCGTCCGGCAACTCCATCAGCGAACGGTCGCTGCTATCGAAATCAACCAGAAGCGGGTCATACGGGATCGTCGCCAGCAAGGGAATGTTCATCTCAGCGATCCTGGCGCTCACGGTTGCTGGCAACTCGCTGCCCGCCACACGGTTCAGCACCAGGCAGGTGTGGCGGACGTTGATGTTCAAGTGCCTGCTGAGAGCCAGCATCGCTTCGGCAGCGGCCAGCGCGCGCGGGCTGGCATCGCTGATCAACAGCAGGTGATCCACGTCGCGCGTTGTGCGCCGGCTCAGGTGCTCCATGCCGGCTTCGTTGTCCATGACCACGAAGTCATACGTGGCGTAGATGCCATCCAGGAGGCTGCGCAGCATGTGGTTGGGGGCGCAGTAGCAGCCGGGCCCCTCCGGACGTCCCATCGCCAGCAGATCCAGGTTGTCTCCCTCCTCGACGCACATACGCACAGCGTAATCGAGCCATTCCCACCGAGACATGCCGGCCGGAGCGTCATCGCGCACAGCCTCGCGGAGCTCGCCCACAGTCTTCGTCAAGGGCATGCCCAAGACGAGATGCAGGTTGCTGCTTGGATCCGCATCAACAGCCAGGACCCTGCCCAAGCGATGGACAACCAGGTACCGAATAAGGAGGGCGGCGAGGGTCGTTTTCCCGGTGCCGCCCTTGCCAGCCACGGCAATTGTGATGGTCATCTATGCCTCCGTACTGACGCCGGTTGACTTTCCCGCTATCATCGCTCCCATAAAGGCGGTTTCTGTCACGTCCGCTCATCCAGGGCTCTGGCAATCTCGGATTGGTGGGTCGCCTGCTCGGCCAGCACCTCGCGCATGAGATCGCAGATGTCCACGATCCTTGGGTTAGCGAGGTGATAGACGACATGCTGCCCCTGACGCTTGGCAATGACCACGCCGTTGTTCCGCAGAGCCGCCAGATGACGCGAAATGCTGGCCTGACTCAACCCGGCGGCCAGGGCGAGGTCGCCGACCCGGCGAGGGCCATCCCGCAGAAGGTGGACAATCTGCAAGCGAGCCGCGTGACTCATGGCCTGGCAAAGCCGGGCCTGCATTTCAAAAATCTCAAGAGAAGTCATCCTGTCTCATTGTCTCTCGGCCCCTCAGTGAGCGATGTGATTGTGCTTTCCCTTGCCCCCGGCAGCACTCATTTTTGAATGAGCAGCCGCAGCCCCGCCCCTGCCCGGATGAAGTCGGGGCCAAATGCCGCTTCGAATAATCGGATCGCCTGCTCGCCCGTGCAATGGCACGGCGCGATCTTCTGTACACCCAGCCGCTTGAGTTCCGTAATTACGGCCCCGATCTCGCCCGCGCTTTTATCCTTCAAGTGGAACCCGCCCATCACCAGGTACACCTCGCCATACACTTCTGCGCGCCGGACAATTTCAACCACACCGGGGTGCGCGCAGCCGGTCAGCACAATCAGCCCTTCGTCCGTCTCGACGATGAGCGACTGTTCCACGATGGTCGTTCCCAGTTCACCCGTGGTGCGAATGCCGTCAGCGACGACGACCGGCCCGCTGACCTCCACGACGCTGGCCCGTTCGCTCACCCACGTCTTGTACTCGGGCGCAAAGGACTGCGGCAGGTATACTGCCAAGCGGTCGTTCACAGCCAGCACTGCGTCCAGCCCACCCGTGTGATCGCTGTGACCGTGCGAAAGGATCACTGCATCCAGTGTACGCGGATCAATATCCAGGGCGGCCATATTACTCAACAGCGTGGGCCCGCTGCCCCCGGCGTCGAAAAGCACCGTCGTCTCGCCGCTCTCCACCAGGCAGGCAAATCCCCAGGCCGTTGTGAGGCCAGACTCATAGGGGTTGTTGTCGTATAGGATGGTCACCATGACCGGATTAGGCGGAGACACAGGCATGTCGGTAACTCCTGTTATTGGGGCCGGAATCCACGTCGGTGTGAGCGCCGGGGGAGTCTGGAGGACTCTCTGTGCAGCCGCCGTCGTAGGCTGCGCGGGCATCTGTCGGCCTGGCGGCGTTGGCGCAGGGGCTGGCAGGAAGAACAAGTACGGTAAGTAATGTCCCAGGCACAGCCCGGCCATACAAAGCGGCAGTAACCAGATCAGCTTGCTGTGAAGCGTCAAAGGAGTCTCTGGTTTCATGGTTGCTCCACCGGATGATGCGCCGCAGGCCGTCGCCAGCGTCTGGGCGAGGCCAGCGCGGCCATGAAGAAGACCAGGGTCGCCAGCAAAACGATGGTGGCGCCCGAGGCAGTGTTGAGCGGATACGAGAGCAACAGCCCGCCCACCGTGCTGCTCACACCAATGACCACGGCCAGCGCCATCATCCGGCGGAAGTCCTCGGTGAGTTGATAGGCCGCCGCGGCTGGGGTAACGATCAGCGCCGACACCAGCACGATGCCCACCACCTTGATCGACAGCACTACCGTGAGCGCGACCAGGCTGATGAGCAGGAAGTACACTCTGCCGGCCGGCACGCCGGTGACCTCGGCCATCTCCGGGTCAAAGGTGACGAACAGCAGTTCTTTGAAGAATAACCCGACGACGACTAGCACGGCGGCGCCCAGGCCGAGCGTGATCCACACGTCCTGCTCGCCCACGGCCAGGATGCTGCCGAACAGAT
Organism: Anaerolineales bacterium; assembly: GCA_035291605.1. Taxonomy (GTDB): domain Bacteria; phylum Chloroflexota; class Anaerolineae; order Anaerolineales; family UBA6663; genus DATDRS01. Next base: position 9,231 of record DATDRS010000262.1, read on the forward strand.
AGCCGAACAGGTCCACGTTGTAGCCCTGCATCAGGCCGATGAACAGGATACCGAGCGCCATCGTCGAGGCGAAGAAAATGCCGACCGCCGTGTCTTCCTTGACCTGGCTCTTGCGCGCCACCAGCCCGATGCCCCAGGCCGTCGCCAGGCAGAAGCCAATCGCCGTCAGCAGCGGGTTGAGGCCGAGCAGGAAGCCCAGGGCCACGCCGCCGAAACTGGCGTGGGCAATGCCGGCGCCGATGAACGACAATCCTTTGAGCACGACGTACACGCCGATGATGGCGCACACGGCCCCGATGACCGCGCCGGCCAGCAGCGCGCGCTGCATAAAGGCGTAGCCCAGAACTTCCGTCATGGCTCTTTCTCCACGACGATGTGCGGCACGCGCCCGTGGTGGAAGAACATCGCCTCACAACCGTACATCTGCGTCATGGCTTCGGAGCCGAGCACCTCTTCGGGCCGGCCGTGCGCCACCAGCCGCCGATTGACGCACACAACGCCGTCCACGTAAGAGGCGACCACGCCCACATCGTGCGAGACGACCAGGATGGTGATGCCCTCCTCGTGCAAACGACGCAACAGCTCGTAAAGACTCTCGGTAGCAGCCACGTCCACGCCCGTGGTCGGCTCGTCGAGCAGCAGCAGATCGGGGTCGTTGGCGAGGGCGCGGGCGAGGAAGGCACGCTGCCGCTGTCCACCGGAAAGGCGCGCCAGCGGCCGATCGGCCAGGTCGGCGATCCCCACCCGCTCCATCGCCCGGCGGGCCGCTGCGCGATCGTCCGAGGATGGGCGGCGAAACAGGCCGACGCGCCCGTAGCGGCCCATAAGCACAACCTCCTCGGCGCGCACCGGGAAATTCAAATCCACCGACAGCACCTGCGGCACGTAGCCGACACGCCGCCGCTCTCCATTGAGTTCCCAGGGCGCTTTGCCGAACAGGCGCACCGCGCCGCTGGCTGGGCGCACCAGGCCCAGGATGACGCGAAGCAATGTCGTCTTGCCCGCGCCGTTGGGGCCGATGATGGCCAGAAAATCGCCAGGGGCGACGTTCAGGCTCACGTCCTCCAGCACGAGCACGTCCTGAAATATCACGTCCACGTGGGTGAGTCGAATGATGGGAGACGTCGTGTTCGCCATGTTGTCCTACTTCAACGCTTTGCCGATCTCGTTCAGGTTATAACGCATCAGTTCGAGGTAGCCGTAATGTGGCGGCTGACCCAGTGGATTCAAGAAGAGCACCTGGGCGCCGCTCTCTTCGGCGATCACCTCAGCAGCCTTCGACGAGAACTGCGGCTCGGCGAAGATGGCCTTCGCGCCGATGGCTCTGGCGGTCTTCACGATCTCGGCGATTTCCGCTGGCGAGGGTTCTGCGCCGGGCGTGCGCTCGACGACGGCCGCCTGCTCCAGCCCATAGTCGCGGGCGAAGTAAGCCCACGCCGCGTGGAAGGCGATGAACTGGCGGCAGGAGAAACCAGCCACCGCCTCGCGGATTTCTTGATCCAGCGCCTGCAATTCGCCGACGTATTGATCGGCATTCGCGCGATACGTGTCTGCTCCGGCCGGGTCGGCTTGGATCAGCGCGTCGGAGATCTTCTCCACCTGATGTATCGCATTGCGCGGGCTGAGCCAGACGTGCGGATTGCCACCCGACTCGTGCTCGTCTCCGCCAATGATTTCCAGCCCATCCGCCGTGGTAACCACGGTCAGGTCTGGATTGTCGGCGGCGGAGATCACCTCCTCGGCCCAGTATTCCAGTCCCACACCGTTGAGCACCAGCACGCGAGCGCGGCTGACCGCCTGCAGTTGTGCTGGAATGAGCTCATACGTGTGCGGGCTGGCTCCCGGCGGCACGAGCGCTTCGACCCGCACGCGGTCGCCACCCACCTGCTGCGCGAAGTCGGCCAGCGGTAGGATGCTGGCGACTACGAGCAGCCGATTGTTATCTGCTGGCTGGGTTGAGGGGCCGCAGGCCGCCAATCCCAGCGCCAGCACCAGAATGAGCAGTATCGAGAAAAGGGATTGCCTGGACATCTTCGGCAGTTCCTGCTGTCTGTGATAAAGGAACGTGATCACGGCAGCTGAAATTCCCATTCGCAAAAACTGTCCGTCGCCGGGTCGGGTGGGGCATGGACGCAGGTCGTTTCGATACGCGAGTCAACCGCGCGGGCGAACTGCGAGTATTCCACCAGTCCCACTGGCTTGCACGGGAAGGGCGGCAAGCCCTTGCGCTGCCGCGCCTGTTGCACCCGGCATTCGATCATCCGAAAACGCAGTGTGTGTGCGTCAACGCGCTCGGCGGCCTGCCGGTTGACGGCGGCGTACAGCCGGTAGCCTAACGCCTTTTCGAGCGCGTCCAGACCGCCGACTTCCTCGATGGCGAAGGCTTGCATAATGCGCCGCGCCTCGACCGGCGAGAAACGTTCCCAGGATTTTGTGTCCAGCGCGATTGTCGTTTCCAGGCCGAACTTCTCTTCGGCGGCCAGGAACCAGCAGCCGTCGTGGGCCAGCCAGTTCTTGGCGTAGACTTCGATGAGTTTGATCAGAGCTTCGCGCGAGAGATCTTCAAGTTTCACGACCACCCTCCCATACGAGCAGCCATCACTGTCTGTCGCCCGCAAGCCGGCAACCTCAGCGCGAAAATCAGCCCTAGCGCTATCCAATGTTGTCGTTGTTTTGATTCCGCGCTCATCCTTAACATCAGCGCCTCTTGGCACCGAGAGGCAGGGGTGGCAGAGTCGCAGCCACCCGGACGCGGGCGTCTACCACAGACACACCCTTCCCCTCGGGCGACACCATCACCGGGTTGAGGTCTAATTCGCTTATCTCAACGAGGTCTTCCACCAAGGCGCCCACCCTGAGGATGACCTGTTCGAGCGCGGCCACATCGTAACGGGGCCCGCCGCGGTATCCGGTGAGGAGCGAGAAGGTTTTGAGCGACCGGACCATTTCGCTGGCATCTCGATCCGTCAGAGGCGTGATGCGCACCACGATGTCCTTGAGGAGTTCGACGAGAACGCCCCCAGCGCCACAAACCATTACGGGTCCGAAGACCGGGTCGTGTGTGACGCCCACAAGCATCTCGACGCCTGAGGCCACCATCGGCTGGATGAGAAAACTGGTTCTCCTCACGCCGGCCGACTCCAATCGCTTCAGCATCTCCTCTGCCGTCTTTTCCGTCTCCTCCCCGCCAGCGAGACCGAGGCGAACCGCGCCCGCCTCGGTCTTATGCACCAGTCCGGGCGCGACGGCTTTGAGGGCGACTTGCCCGCCCAACTCCGTCGCGATGCGCCCCGCCTCTTCTGGAGTTGTGGCATATATCGTTTTCACCAGCGGAATACCGTAGCAGGCGAGCAGGTTCTGGGTCTCCTCTGGAGAGAGCCACCTGCCGCCCCCGCGCAGGGCCTGAGCCACTATCGCCGCGGCTTCTTCCCTTCGCACATCGGGGAAACTCGGCGCCTTACCTTCGGGAGTGGCGAGCCATTTGCCGTACTGCACCGCACGCGCCAGAGCGCGGGCCGCCGCCTCTGGAAATGGGTAGGACGGGATGCGGCTGCGACCGTCTGAGAGGATTTCGGGCAGGCCATGGCTCGCCATGAAAGTGGCGAGGATGGGTATGCGGCCGCCCAATTCCCGCGCCGCCTTCAGGATCTCACCGGCTACCTCTTCCGGGCGGAGAGCCATGGGCGGGATGAAGATGACGATGAGGGCGTCCACCCTCCGATCGCTCGCCACCGCACGTATGGCGCGCGCATAGTCGCTCGAGGAGGCTGAGGCGACCATGTCCACAGGGTTTTTCACCCCGGCTGCCGGAGGGAGGAAACCTTTGAGAGCAGCCTGTGTCTCAGGGGACAGCTCAGGCACCTGAAGACCCAGGTCTTCACAAGCATCAGCCGCGAGGATGCCCGCCCCTCCCGCGTTCGTGACGATGGCGACTCGATCTCCTTTAGGGACGGGCTGCGTCGTGAGCAGCGCAGCCACGTCGAACGTCTCGGCGAGGACATCTGTCCTGATCACCCCGGATTGGTGGAAGAGAGCGTCCACCGTGACGTCAGAAGCGGCGACGAGGGCGCCCGTGTGCGACTGGGTCGCTCGGAAACCCGCCGCCGAACGCCCGCTTTTCACGGCGACGATCGGCTTTTTTCTGCCCACACGCCGGGCGATGCGGGCGAACTTCCTCGGATTGCCAAAAGACTCGAGATACAGCAGGATCAGGTCGGTGTTGTCATCGCTTTCCCAGTACTGAATCAGATCGTTGCCGGAGATGTCTGCCTTATTCCCAACGGAGACGAAGGTGGACATTCCCAGCCCCAACCGGCTGGCATGGTCAATAATGGCGATTCCCAGAGCGCCTGACTGCGAGAGGAAGCCGATTTTGCCCGGCATGGGCTTGAAGGGGGAAAACTGGGCATTGAGACTGACTTCTGGAGCGGTATTGACGATCCCCATGCAGTTCGGGCCGATGAGCCGCATGCCTGCCTCGCGGCAAACTTCCACTAGTTCCTGCTGAAGCCGGGCGCCTGCCTCACCCGATTCGGCAAAGCCGGCGGAGATAACTATGAGCGCGCGCACCCCTTTGCTGGCGCACTCTCTGGCCACCGGCACCACTGCCGGTGCAGGCACCACGATGAAAGCAAGGTCAACGGGGCCCGGGCAATCGAGGACGGAGCGGTACGCCACAACGGACTGAACTACTTCTGCTTTAGCATTCACCGGATAGACAGGCCCCTGGAATCCGCCCTCCACGAGGTTTCGGAAGAGTTCGCCGCCGATGGTGCCGCGCTCGCGCGAGGCGCCGATGACGGCTACCCCGCGAGGTCGAAAGAACTTTTCCATGGCCGCCACCGCCGCCACCGCTTCACGTTGCTCAAAACTTACCAGCGCCTCGGGGAGGAGGGAGGCCGGGAAAGTAACGCGTATGAATCCCGGTTCGCTTTTCAGAACCGTGGGGAAACCCAACTGGCGTAAGACCTGGATCATACGGATGTTTTCCGGCGCCACCTGCGCCTCGAGCACCGATATTCCCGCCGTGACAGCGGCTTCGGCCAGTTGGCCGAGGAGTATCGTGCCCAACCCCTTCCCCTGGTACGCGTCGGCAACCACCACGGCAGCGTCGGCCTTTCCCGGGAAGGTCGCAACATAAATTGCATGTCCTATCACTTTTCCCTCTCGCGTGGCAAGGAGTGCAAACTGGCCAGCACCGGGCATCAGCCACTTTGCTGCTTCGTCCGGGTTCACGGCATGGAGGAAGCGGAGGCAGCGAGTCTCGGTAGAGAGGCTTTTGACAAAGTCTGCTAAGAGGATGTAATCCTCAGAGTGCACCGGCCGCACGTGGGCGAGAGAGCCATCCCTTAGCACCACATCGGTTTCAAACCGTTCCGTACTGACATCTCCTGGCTGTGGTTTCGAGTTCGCTTGAGGTATTCCTGTGCTCATTGACTTTCCTCTTCTCAGTGTTCGATGCCTTGATCATTGTCTGTCGCCGCGCGGTGGCCAGGGACAGGCGTTGGAGATGGTGACGACCATCACCGCCTGGCCCTGCGCGACCACGGCGGCGAACGTATCGCGCAACGCCGCCCACAGCGCCGTGCCCTCGCCCGTGATCAGTGCGCTCATCGCGCCCGGCTGCACCTCCAGCCTGCGTGAACGCCACAGCGTAATGGCGGCATCAATCGCCGGCCCCAAATGCTCCTGTCGCAGCGGATACAGGCTGACCTGCGCCGTCAGGCTGCTATACTCGCGCAGCAAGGGAACGGCACAGAGAAAGCGCAACACCTCTGTCCCGGCGTTGATGAACTGGTGTTGCTTGTTGGGCAGCACAAGGGCCGTGTCGCCGGGTTCGAGGGGCTGTTCCTGTGCTTCGCCCCGCAGCCGGGCCTGACCGCTCAGGATATACACCTCGTGCTCATAGGGATGGGTGTGATACGGCGTGGATGCGCCGGGCTGTACCTCGAACAGACGCAGGGCGAACGTTGGCGTGCCATCTGGTGCAGCCCACAGCCAGCGGATGGCCACGCCCGGCACGCCTTCCACCAGCTCGGCCGGGACCGTCAAGGCATGTTTGACTGCCATTTTCGTTCGTCCTCCTGCTCAGAAAGCCTCACGCGCATGCCGATGAAAGCGCCGACCGGCACGCGCGAATGGCGACAAAGCCAGAAGCGTGGCAGCAGTGTGGTGCGCCACGTGATCTCCTTGGCCTGCGCGCTCAGCGTCCGGCGCAGCATGTTCGCCAGTTCGGGTGGCGAATAGAAATGCGCTGCCTGCCACAGAGGCAATCCCGATCGCTTGCGCTGCCAGGCCAGTGGGTGCCAGCGGTTGAGCACGCCCAACACGATCCCACGACGCGCGACCCGTGCCGCTTCGCGCAGCGCGCGGGCCGGGTCGGGAAGGAATTCCAGCGTCGTGATCAGCAGCGCCACGTCGAACGCGCCAGCGGCGAAAGGCAGCGCGCCTGCGTCGGCGCGAACGTACCGCGGGCCACTGCGCCTGATCGCTTCGGCCAGCATCGGCTCAGAACCGTCCAGACCAATCACCTTCCAACCCGTCGCATGCATCCAGCGCGTAAAGTGACCCGTGCCGGCGCCGATCTCCAGGGCAGGCCGCACACTGGGAAAGCCGCTTAGCAACCAGCCAAGAAGATCGTGTTCCCTCCGGTCGGCGGCGCGGCCTTCGGTCTCGTACCAGGCCTCGTAGCCGGCGGCCAGTGCTGGGTCGTCGAAAGGATTGCGGATCACGCCGATATTCTCACTGACTCCCCACGCATCAGACCTCCACACCCAGCAGGGCACGGAAGATGTAACCGATCACGAAGCTGAAGGCCGCCACTCCCAGGCTCAGCCCTGCCATCTCCAGGATCAGGTAGGGCAGGATCAGGATCAGCACCGTCAGGATATAGGCCGTCCCCGTGTACAAAGAAGCCCGCAAAGGGTGCCGTTCCGTCTTTTCTGAACGCGTCGAGAGATACTCCGACGCGCCCATCGAGAGGGCGGCGGCGATCCCGGTGATCAACCCGCTGAGCGCGATCAGCTTCGTGTCCTGCAACGCCAGGGTCAGCCCCGCCAGCGCGCCGGTCAACTCCACCAGCGCATCGTTCAGGCCCAGGACGATCGAGCCGGCGTAGCGCAGCCGTTCCTCGTCCAGGAGGCCGATCAATGCCTCCTCGTGCTCGTTCTCGTCGCGGATCAGGTCGTCCAGTCCGTCGAGCCTGCCTTTCAGCTTCGCGTAGCTCTCAGAAGCGTCCGCCTCGCCTCGCTCCATGAGTTTGATCGCGAAGGTAAAACCGAGCAGCCGACCCATCAGGTAGTAGACCCAAATCCGCAGCCGGTTGGGCGGCACATCCTGGCCGGAGTATCTCTCCCACTCCCGGTAGTGGCGCAGTTCGTCCTCGGCAATCTTCTTCAGGATCCGCCGGTTCTCACCGGCCTTGATCGCCCCTGCCAGCCGGCGGTAGATGTGGTGTTCGGTGATCTCGTTTCTTTGGAAGGCCAGCGCTTGCTGGTGCAATTCTTCGTCAATTTCCATTGATAATCTCCGCGACATCTAACCCAACGCAACATCCAGCATCATCATCACCGCGAACCCCAACATTCCTCCCAGCGTGGCCAGATCGGTATTGCCACCCCGTTGCGACTCTGGGACGACTTCCTCGATGACGACGAAGATCATGGCGCCTGCGGCGAACGCCAATGCATAAGGCAGAATCGCTTTGGCGGCGATCACAGCGGCGGCTCCGATCACACCGGCGATCGGTTCCACCATCCCGGACATTTGCCCGTACCAGAAACTCTTCAGCTGCGACATGCCCGTGCGCCTCAGCGGCATCGAAACGGCCAAGCCTTCAGGGAAGTTCTGAAGCCCGATGCCCAGCGCCAACGCTATCGCTCCACCCAGAGTCGCGGACGGCAGACCGGCGGCGACCGCCCCGAAGGCCACCCCCACTGCAAGACCCTCGGGGATGTTGTGCAGGGTGATCGCCAGAATCAGCAGGGTGGTCTGCCGCCAGGTTGTTTTCACTCCCTCGGCTTCTTTCAGAGGATAGCCGACGTGGAGATGAGGCAGCAGCCGGTCTGCCACACGCAAGAACACACCGCCCAAGAGGAAACCCACCGTGGCCGGGAACCAGGCCGGAAGCGCTTGGCCTTCCGCCATCTCGATCGCCGGGGCGAGCAGCGACCAGTAACTGGCGGCGATCATCACACCGCCAGCAAAACCCAGCATCCCATCGAGCACTTTCCGGCTCAGGTCTTTGAGTGCGAAGACCGTGGCCGCCCCCAACGCCGTCACGCCCCACGTAAAACACGTTCCGAGCAAGGCCTGGAGCACAGGATGAAGGCTGTGCACAAGGACGATCATGACGTCCTCCGGTCGGACGTTCCGTTCATCCCCACGCCGGCCACCAGCGCTCCACAGGCGAAGCAGCGCCCATCACGCACGTCGTTCTCGGCAATCCAGTAGCCGCGCCGCCGGATCAGCAATCGGCCGCATCGGTGGCAGAGCGTGTTGCTCTCGTCGGCCACATTGCCCAGGTACACGTAGTGCAGCCCTTCGGCCAGGCCGACCTCCCGCGCCTGCTGCAGAGTCGCAATGGGTGTGGGTGGCCGGTCGGTCATTGTGTACCCGGGGAAGAAGCGGCTGATATGCCAGGGCGTGTCGACGCCCAACTCTTGCGCCACGAATCGAGCCGCGTCGCGCAGTTCGGCGGGGTCGTCGTTGATGCCGGGGACGATCAGTGTGGTGACCTCCAGCCAGATGTCAAGCCGCTTCATGGTCTTCATGTTGTCGAGGATCGGCCGCAGGCCCGCCCCCACGCAGCGATGGTAAGTCTTCTCGCGGAAGGCCTTCAGGTCCACGTTGGCGGCGTCCAGGTAAGGGTGGAAGGTCTCCAGCATCTCTCCCGTCATGTAGCCATTGGTGACGAAGATATTGGCTAATCCTGCGGCCTGGGCCAGCCGGGCCGTGTCGTAGGCGTACTCGAAGAAGATGGTCGGCTCGGTGTAGGTGTAGGCGAGGCTGCGGCTGCCGGTGCGCACTGCGTCGGCGACGATCTGCTCAGGAGTGGCTTCACGGCCAGCGATCAAATGCTGTTCGCGCGGCATCTGCGAGATCTCCCAATTCTGGCACCACGGGCAGTGGAAATTGCAGCCCGGCGTGGCGATCGAGTAAGCCGACGAGCCGGGATAAAAGTGATACAGCGGCTTCTTCTCCACCGGGTCCACGTTCTGGCTGATCGTGCGGCCGTAGACCAGCGTGTACAGCGTCCCGCCGCGATTCTCGCGCACCTGGCAGACGCCTTTCTTTCCGTCCGTGATAACGCAGCGATGCGCGCACAGGTGACAGCGCACCCGGTTGTCCGCCAGTTTCTCATAAAGCGCGGCCTCTTTCATGAGCTGCCTCTCTGTTTCCTTCCGATCACGCCGGCTTCAGGTCGAGGACGGGCGTGCCGTTGATCGCGTCCAGGCCGCGCACCCGGAGCACGTTCCCTTCCACGGCCAGCAGGTCCACCACGGTGACGCCGATCGGATTCGGCCGCCGCGGGCTGCGCAAAGCAAAGACGCCTCGCGGGGGGCGGCTCTCGTCGCCGCGCGGATGTTGGCGCAAAGCGTAACCCTGAGAGCGATGAAAGTGGAAGACGACCATGATCGGCTGGCCTGCCTCCAGGCCCTGCAACCCCTCGACAAGGGCCGGGTCGAGGACGATGCGAGACACGGCGGCTCGTATCTGATCCGGCGCTGCAGGCTCGTCAAAATCGTTCTCCACGTAGCCGATGGGCTAGAAAGTAACTGGCTCATCATTCCGAAATGACATGGACACTAGAGTTCTCCCGCTAGAGTCTACTCAGCAGGCCACTCCGATCATTGAACGACTCGATCAGGGCATCCATCTCCGCAACCTGCGCATGGGTCTGAGTCCAGT
>DATDRS010000263.1:0-2039 GCA_035291605.1 Anaerolineales bacterium
GTCAACTCGGTGACGCGCTGGGTGTGGCCCTCGGTTTCCTTGTCGCGCAGGTCGAGCGCGCGCGACCAGCCCTCAATCGTGGCGTCGTACGCCAGCGACAGCTCGGTGTTCGAGCGCTGCAAATCCTCGAACAACTCGGCATTGTCTATGGCGATGGCCGCCTGCCCGGCCAGCGTCTCCAGAAAGCCGAGCCACTCCGGGTCTGGCTCGAGCGGGGCGCGCTGGAAGATTTCGAGCACACCTCTGATCCGGCCTTTGGCGATCAGGGGGGCGCTGTGATATGCCACAAATCCCTCACCCGCCAGCAGGGGGGCGCGCACGAAATCGCTCGCTTCAGCCAGATTAGGGATGCTGGCGATGCGGCGCTCCAGCGCCGCGCGGCCAGCGTGGCCCTCGCCCAGGCGCAGTTGGGTGCCTTCGATGGCCCGGGTGCGAAAGCCGCGCCCGGCGGCAAAGGTGAGCACGTGGGCATACGGGTTGTACAGCAGGACCGCCGCCGCGTGCACCGCCAACTGCGCCAGGGTCTGGTCGAGCAGGACGTTGAGGGTGATATGCACGTCGAGGCTGGCGCCAATCGCCTGATCAATCGCATGCAGTGCGGCCAGTTGCGCCGCCCGCCGTTCGGTCTGCGCGTGCAGGCGCATGCGCTGCAGGGCGTTCCCGGCGATCTCCGCCAGGATCGTCAACAGGCGCGCCTCGTCGGGCGTCACCTCGCGGGGGGGCGGCACGGCGACGAGGAGCACGCCGACGATCTCGTGTGCGCTACGGACGGGCACGACGGCGCCGCCCCAACCGGGAGGAATTTGCGGGTGGAGGGCGGGATGACTATGTGGCTCGCTGGCAAACTCGCGGGTGAGCAAGCTTTCGCCAGTGGCAAAGACCGTCCCGGCCATGTCCTCAGCCGGCTTCATCGCGGGGACGCTGACCTGCGCAAACCAGCCCCGGGCGATCACGCGGCGCAGCAGGTCGCCGTCCGGGTCGTACAGCCAGATGGCGCCAGCGTCCGTGTCCATCACGGCCAACGTCTGGTCGAGCAACAGACTTAGCAGGTCGTCGAGCGTCTGCGCGGTGCGCAGGGACGTGGACACGCGGTTCACTGCTTCGAGTTCGGCCAGGCGGCGGCGCATTTGCTCCAACAGCCGGGCGCGCTCGGCCATAATGCCGAGCTGGCGGCCAATCGCCTCCAGCAAGGCGACCTCCTCATCCGGCCAGGCGCGCGGCTCGGCGGAAAACACACTCAACCCCCCAATCCCTCGTTCCCCCAGCACAAGAGGAACGGCCAGGGAAGCGCGAATGCCGAACCGGGTCATCAGCGCGGCGAGACTCGCCGTAGGGCCTTCGTTGGGAACCCCCTGCCAGTCCTCCATCGGGATCGGGCTGGCGACGACAAAGCCGAGGTCCCGGGTGATCTGCTCATTTGAGGCGGCAAATTCCTCTGGCAGCCCGTGGACGGCATCTTCGCCGGTCTCTAGCCAGATCGCGCCGCGTTCCAGCCCGAACGCGCGCAGGGTGTGATCCAGCGCGACCTGCAACACCTCCTTCAGGCCGGCGCTGGCCTGGGTCGTGGCGGCGATGATGGCATTCAGCGCGCTCTGGTGAGCGGCGCGGCGGCGGATTTCCTCCTCGGCCTGCTTGCGTTCGGTGATGTCATGCCCGACGCCAATGAGGAGGCCGCCTGGCCCTCTGGCATCTTGCCAGACAATCGTATGCGCCTCACCCCCCCGGGCCATGACCAGCCGCTCGTAAGGCGCCTCAGAGACAGGCAGCTCACCCCGGGCGGCGCGGGCGACGTAGTCTCTTTCGCGCTCCGCAGCCACAACCGTGACCCGGCTCAGGTTCCACCATCCCTCTCCCAGCAGCTCGGCCGGCTCGTAGCCGAGAATCTCTTTAGCCGCGGGGCTGACGTAAGCCATCTGGCCCTGCGAGTCGGCCACCAGAATGAGCGCCTTGACCCGCTGCAGAATCTCATCCGAGAGGCGAAGCTTCTCTTCCGCCTGTCTGCGCTCGGTGATGTCGCGGTAATTGACGACCACCGCCTG
>DATDRS010000264.1:0-4064 GCA_035291605.1 Anaerolineales bacterium
CCGGCGGGACGACTCCGGCCTGCCGCCCCTGCGCCTCGAATTCCGTCCTGGCGCCCATCCCCTGCCTTACGATGGGCAGCTCGATCTCTTGAAAGGCGCGGTCAACCGCCTGTATCAGCACAGCGCGGAGTTCCGAGACAAGTTCACGCGGCGCGGCGCCCGGCTCGCAACCTGGACGGACGTGCCGCGCCAGAGCGGCCTCGGCGGGTCGTCGCTGTTCGTGCTGCTCGCGCTGGCCGGGCTGCGCGCGTTCTACGACCTCGACTCCGGCGCGCACAACGATTACGTGCTCGCCGAGCTGGCGCAGCGCGTCGAGGCAGTGGAACTGGGCATCACCTGCGGGTTCGCCGACCGCTACGTGCCGCTGTTCGGCGGCGTGGCGTACCTCGATTATCGCGACAAGCTCCAGCAGCGCGACCTCGGCACGGAGCCTTTCGTCACCTACGAGCGCCTGGACAACTGGGTCGCCGACCTGCCGCTGGTCGTCGTCTCCAGCGGCGTGGCGCGCGACTCAGGCGACGTGCACGCCCGGATGCGCCCGCGTTATCTCCAGGAGCACGAGGCCTGGCAGGCGCGGGGCGGCGAGCCGCCGCCGATGGTGCGCTTCATGGCCGGCGCATGGCAGACGGCCTGGCGCGGCAAAATTGCGCTCCTCGCGGGCGACTGGCCGGCGGTGGGCGCGCTGATGAACGAGAACCACCGGCTGGTGAACGAGATGATGACGTATTGCGGCTTCGCCGACGGCGCAGGGTGGGCGAACAACCTGTTCATCGAGACCGCGCTGGCGAACGGCGCGCTGGGCGCGAAGTTGACCGGCGCGGGCGGGGGCGGCTCGGCCTTCGCGCTCGTCCACCCCGGCGACGAGGGACGGATCGTCGCAGCGTGGCAGCGGGTAGCCGCGGAGGCCGGACTGACGAAGGCGCACATCTTTCGGCCAGGGATCGCCCGGCGCGGCCTCGTCGTGGAAGTCGAGTGAAGCAAGGCGTCGTCCTCGCCGCGGGCCGGGGCCAGCGCCTCCAGCCGCTCACTCAGGCTCGTTCAAAGGCGATGCTGCCCATCGTGGGCAAGCCTATGGTCGAGCGGGTGATGGACGAGCTCGCTCTCGGCGGGGTGCGTGATTTCATCCTCGTCGTCAGCCCGGACGACCGGCGCATTGTCCAGTACTTCTCCGGGGAGGCCCGGCTTGACGCGCGGGTGCGCTTCGTCCACCAGCCCCAGCCGCTGGGCGCGGGTGATGCGCTCTGCCAGGCTGCGCCGTTGATCAACGGCGATTTCATCCTCGCGGCCTGCGACAACCTGTTTCCGCCCGGGCACGTGCGCAGCATGATCGCGCGGTGGGCTGAGCAGGACGTGGAGGCATTGCTCACGCTGATGCCAGTGACGCCGGACGAGGCGCGCAGCGCCGGCGTCGTGGCGCTGGACGGGTCGCGGGTGACGCGCATCGTGGAAAAACCCGCGCCGGGAGAAGCGCCCTCGAACATTGCCAGCCTGCCCCTCTACATCTTCTCGCCGCGCCTGCTCGCCCACCTGGCCGACCTGCCCCCTTCCCCGCGCGGCGAGTACGAACTGCAAGACGCCATCCAGCGGCTGATTGACGAGGGCGGGCGCGTGCGCGGCCTGCCTGTCGAGTGGAGACTCACCCTCACCCGCCCCGCCGACCTGCTGGCGATCAACCGCCGCTACCTCGGCCACGGCGCTCCCCGCCTCGCACAGCAATCGGTGGGGCCGAACACTCAACTCGTCCCGCCACTGCACATCGAAGAGGGGACGATCATCGGCGCGAATTGCGTGATCGGGCCGAACGTCGTGATCGAGCGAGATTGCCAGGTTGGAGATGGGGCGACGATCCGAGAGGCGGTGCTATTGGCCGGGGTGCGTGTGCCCGCCGGGGGAATGATCACGGAGCAGGTGATGGCTTAGGTTGCAGAATACAATGAATTGGGATTCCGTATTTTGTCTGAGATAGGGGCCAGCCATGACCGTACCTGGCTATAGTTCCAACTTTCGGGCGCGCTTGGTCGTTGTAGCCTCGGCGGATTCGTCGCCGTCGCCGCTGGCATTGAGGGCGTACTTTGCGCCCCACTTGCGCATGGCTTCGATCTCCTCGGGCTTGACCTTGCTAATGGGCATGACGCGTTTTGCAGCATACAGCAAATCATCCGTTGTGATTGGGCGCGAACCGTCCACGAAACCGAGGTTGAGGGCCGTTTTCACGATCTTCTCAATCTCGCGCCCGACGTAACCCTCCGTCGCCTCGACCACGGCGGAGATGTCGAAGTCCTCTGGATTGCGCCCGCGTTTGGCGAGGTGGATTCTGATGATCTCCTCACGCTCGGCCACCGCGGGCAAGTCCACAAACCAAATGTCGTCAAATCGGCTGAGGAGTTCGGATTGCAGGATCTCGGCGCGGTTAGCCGTCGCGACCACGTATACCGGCGCGGTGTGCTCCTCCATCCAGGTGAGGATTTCGCCGAGCATCCGCTTGGACGCGCCGCTGGCCAGTTCGCCGCCGTCTGTGGCAATGGCCTTTTCGATCTCGTCAATCCACAGTACACAGGGGCTGGCGGCCTCCGCCAAGCGGAGCGCATGGTGCAGATCACTTTCCGATTGCCCCACCGGACCACCCATCAGGGCCGCCATGTTCAAGCGAAGCAGGGGCATGATGCCTCCGGTCGTGGCCTTCGCCGTGAGCGACTTACCGCTGCCAGGCACGCCGACCATCAGGTAGCCTTTAGGCCGGTCGGTGCCGTAGGCCTCGGCCTCGGCGCTGAACAATGCACGCTTGAGGGCCGTATATTCTTTCAGGGTCTTGAGTCCGCCGATATCTTTGGCCGTGATGTCGGCCTCCCAAAACTCAAGGTAGCCGGTCCGCTTGATGATCTGTTTTTTCTCGGCAAGGATAATCAGGATGGCCGACTCGTCGAGTTTGCCGTTGGTGATGACCGACATCGAGAGCACGTTGGCCGCCTCGTTGGCGGTCAAGCCCTGCAGGGCGCTCACGATCTGCTCCTGCGCGCCATTCCCCAGGTTGACTGTCACCTCTTGCGTCTTGATCTCATTGGCGATTTGCGTCAGGATCGCCAGTAACTCCTCGGGTGTGGGGAGGGGCCAGTCCAGCAGCACGACATCTTTTTCGAGGTCGGGCGGAACGTTGAACTGCGGAGAGACGATGATCAGCGTCATGGGCTGAGCCTGGAAAACCCAGGCGATGTCACGCAACAGACGCACCACATCTCTGGCTGGGGCCTCTGCGCCATTCCCGAGAAAGGCATGTAAGTCTTTGAAGACGAACAGCGTCGGAGCGGGGTTGTCGTGGTGGCTCCATTCAAGGAGAGTGCGCAGCGCCGCGCCGGGGTCGGTTGTCTCGGAGGCGGCGGGCAGGATGTGTTTGAGCTCTGGCCCGGCGACGTGGCGGAGCCCTTGAGAGAAGGTCCACTCAAACACGGACTTGGGCTGTTTGTCTTCGCCTCCGGGGTTTTCGGCGACGTACGCAATCGCATCCGTCACTCGCGCCTCGTCGTAGCTGGCGATGACGATGAGAGGGTATTGAGCGCGGATATGATGATCGAGCTTTTTGACCGCTAAAGAGGTCTTGTTGGCCGTCTTAGTTTTAGTCTTTCGGGTCATGACTACCTCCTGTGCCCCCGTAGCACCTCATTCTAGCGGGGCCAGATTAGGCGCAGTTAAATGAGGGGTGTGCCTAAAAGAGTTGACATATCATCCTCTCTTCTGGCTTCGCTTACTCTCACAAACGAGTGCTGGGCAATTAGTATCGAGGTCTTCGAGCGTCTCCAGGCGCTCGGCCAGGTTGGCCCGGTCCGTTTCGTCCGGGTAAACCTCGCGCAGCAGATCAACGGGGAAGACGCGCCCGATGACGCTGGCGGCCTTGAGGGTGAGCTGATCCTCGGGTGAGCGAGGGCGTCGGCCTGGCGGGGTAGATCGGTCACGGCCTGAGCCAATTCGCCCAGGGCCATCAGGTCGGACTGTTCGGCCACGAATTTACCCTGAGCCTCATAGCACTGCGCCCGCCCGTCGAGCAGGGCGTAGCGGGTGTCGGGTGACAG
>DATDRS010000265.1:0-2287 GCA_035291605.1 Anaerolineales bacterium
ATTAGGAGAGGCTGATGACCCAACTTCAATTCAATCCCCATCTGCTGAAGGTCCCGCTCTACATCGCCGGAAAGTCCATTGAGGAGGTGCAGGAGGAGCTTGGCCTCGACGAGATCGTCAAGCTAGGCTCGAACGAGAATCCACTGGGACCTTCGCCGCTGGCAGTGGCGGCGGCCCAGGATATGCTGACCGAGGCGCATCGCTACCCGAACTATTGGGAGAAGGTCCTGCGCCGCAAGCTTGCGCCGACGATTGACCCGGCTTTTACCGAGCATCACATCCTCACGGGCAACGGCGGCTGCGACGTGCTGCGCATCGTGACGCAGGCCTTCATGGGCGAAGGCGGCGAGGCGATCACCGCCGAGGCTACGTTCCCGATGTTTTCGATCTTGACGACCATGTTCGGCGGGCAAACCATCGAGACGCCGCTGACGTCGGACTATGGCCTTGACCTGCCGGCCATCTTGCGGGCGGTCACGCCCAGGACGCGCCTGATCTTCCTCTGCACGCCCAACAACCCCACCGGCGCCATCCTCCGGCGGCGCGAGGCGGATGCGTTTATAGCTCAAGTCCCCGATCATGTCGTCGTAGTGTTTGACGAATCATACGGCGATTTCGTCGCCGATCCTGATCACGTGAACAGCATCGCGTATATCAAGCAGGGCAAGAACGTCGTCACGGTACGCAGTTTCTCCAAGAAGTCAGGGCTGGCAAACTTTCGCGTGGGCTACGCCATCGGGCGGCCGGAGATCATCGAATACCTCCACCACGCCCAGATGCCGTTCAATACCGGGTCCATTTCCCTCGTGGCCGCCGCGGCGAGCCTGGACGACCATGACTATCAGCGCCGGAGCACGCAACTGGTGCAGCAGGAGCGGGAGTATCTCTACGCTGCGTTCGACGACCTGGATTTGTGCTATCTGCGCAGCGAGGCCAATTTTGTCCTCGTCGTCAACCCGCCGATTGACGCGAAGACATTGGTGGAGGCGGTCCTGCGCAAAGGCGTCATCATCCGCTGGGCCGGGAGCATGGGACTGCCCAATGCCTTCCGCGTGACGGTAGGCACGCACGAACAGAATGAGCAATGCGTGGCTGCGCTGCGCACAGTACTTGAGGAGGTCAAGGCCATAGCCTGACGCAAGTCAGCGGATCACGGAGGCGATGAGATGGGTGCTTTTTCTCGGCGCAACTTTCTGAAACTTTCCGGGGCCGCGGCCCTCAGCCTGGCGGCCTCCCAACTGGAGCTGCGGCTGCTCGACCCGATCAATGTGGGCAACCCCCTGGCGGCGTATCCCGACCGTGATTGGGAGAAGGTCTACCGCGACCAATATCGCTACGACTCGTCGTTCACCTACATCTGCTCGCCGAACGACACGCACGCCTGCCGCCTGCGCGCCTTCGTCCGCAACGGGATCATCCTCCGTTCCGAGACGAACTACGACGTAGCCAGGTACAGCGACCTATACGGCAACACGGCCACAGCGCACTGGCACCCGCGCGGCTGCAAAAAGGGGCAGACCTTCCACCGCCGCATGTACGGCCCGCACCGCCTCAAGGGGCCGCTCATGCGGAAAGGCTGGAAGGAATGGGCCGACGACGGCTTCCCGCTCCTCACGCCGGAGAACCAGTCCAAGTACAAATTCGACGCGCGGGGCAGCGACGAGCTCATGCCTGTCGCGTGGGAAACCGCCTACGATTACATCGCGCGGGGCATGATCGCCATCGCCGAACGCTACTCCACCGAGGAGGGTTGGACCTTGCTGCGCGCGCAGGGCTACCCCGAGGAAATGATCGAGGCGATGGACGGGGCTGGGACGCGCACCTTCAAATGCCGCGGCGGCATGGGCCTGCTCGGCGTGATCGGCAAATACGGCATGTACCGCTTCTCCAACACGCTGGCGTTGCTGGATGAGCATGTGCGGGGCGTAGGCCACGAGGCGGTCAAAGGCGGACGCTTATGGTCCAACTACACCTGGCACGGCGATCAGGCGCCTGGCCACCCGTTCACCACCGGCCTCCAGGCCTCCGACGAAGACCTCAACGACCTGCGCAACTCGCGCCTGCATATCCAGTGCGGCAAGAACCTGGTCGAGAATAAGATGCCGGAGTCGCACTTCTTCATCGAGGCGATGGAGCGCGGCGCGAAGATCGTCACCATCACGCCCGAATACTCGCCGCCCGCCACGAAGTCCGACTACTGGATCCCGATCCGCCCGGCGACCGACGCCGCGCTGTTCCTCGGCATTACGCGCTGGCTGATGGATAACAACAAATACGACGAGGCCTT
>DATDRS010000266.1:0-2702 GCA_035291605.1 Anaerolineales bacterium
AGCGGCCCCAGCGGTGGGAAGACCAGGCCCGCTGCGCCGAGCGCGATGCTCGCCAGGATCGCCTGCCCCGACGCCCCCCCCTGCGCCGCGCCCGCATGGCTCAACACCCAGTCCGCCGCGACGCCGACGACGGCGAGGACGGTCAGCAGGAACATCGCCATCGCGCCGATCCAGCCGTCGAAGAGCGGCTGCTGCAAAATCCCGTAGCCCAGCGCCGCCAGCCAGATGAGCCACACGTCCGGCAGCACGGGCAGGATCACGCCCGCCACGCCGACGAGCATGATCAGAAAAGTGACGACGATCAGGAAAGTTTCATCCACGCTGACGCGACCTGTGCGCAACGCTGACGCGAGGCGTGACACGGGTCACGGTTCACGCCTCACGCTTCCCGCCTCACGCCCCCCGCACCACCTCCACACCCCCCATCCACGGCCTCAGCACTTCCGGGACGACGATGCTGCCGTCGGCCTGCTGGTAGTTCTCCATCACCGCGATGAGCGTGCGCGGCAGGCCCAGGCCCGAGCCGTTGAGCGTGTGCACGAACTCCGGCCTGGCCCCGGCTGCGGGGCGGTACTTGACGTTGCCCCGGCGGGCCTGGAAGTCGCCGCAGTTCGAGACCGAGGAAACCTCCAGCCATTCGTCGCATCCCGGCGCCCAGACCTCGACGTCGTACGTGAGGCGCGCGCTGAAGCCGATGCCGGCCGTGCTCAATTGTTTTACGCGGTAGGCCAGCCCGAGTTGCGCGCAGGTCTGCTCGGCGTGCCCGCGCATCAACTCCAGCTCGGCGTCCGACTCTTCCGGCCGGCAGAAGATGTACATCTCCACCTTGTCGAACTGGTGGCCGCGCTTGATGCCGCGCACGTCGCGCCCGGCGGCCACCTTCTCGCGCCGGAAGCAGGGGGTGTAACCGGTGTACCGCTTCGGCAGCTCGCCCGCCTCGAGGATCTCGTCCTTGTGCATCCCGGTGATGGGCACCTCGGCCGTCGGGACCATCCACTTGTCGTCCTCCACGTCGTGGTACAGGTTGTCGCGGAACTTGGGCAGCTGCCCGGCGGCGTACATGATCTCCTCGCGCACCATGAACGGGCAGTACACCTCCAGGTAGCCCTGCTGTCGCGTGTGCAGGTCGAGCATCCACGCGATGAGCGCCCGCTGCAGGCGCGCGCCCGCGCCGTTCAGCACGTAGAAGCGCGAACCGGCCAGCTTCGTCCCGCGCTCGAAGTCAATGATGCCCAGTTTCGGCCCCAGGTCCCAGTGGGCCAGCGGGGTGAAGTCAAACGTTTTCGGCTCGCCCACCGTTTTCAGCAGCACGTCGTCGTCGTCCGATTGGCCGGGCGGCGTGCGCGGGTCGGGCAGGTTAGGGATGGCGCTCGTCAACTCGTCCAGCTTCACCTCCACCTCGCGCACCTGGTTGTCGAGCGCGGCGATCCTGTCGCCCAGCCCTTTTTGCTCGGCGATCCTGGCCTCGCGCGCGGCGGCATCCTTCATCCTGCCGATTTCCTTGCTGACGGCGTTGCGCTCGGCCTTGAGCGCCTCGACCTCCTTCAGCAATTCGCGCCGCCGGGCGTCCACTGCCAACGCCTCGTCCACGGTGGCTGCCAGTTCCGGGCTTTGCCGGTTGACGACGGCCTGTTTGACCACGTCCGGCTGCGTGCGGATGATGTTAATGTCTAGCATTCTTGCCTCCTTCCGATGCTGGCTAATTCTTTTCTGTGTGTTTGCGCTCGTCGAGAATGACCCAGACGACCGCCACGACGACCGCCGCGAGAATGGCGCAGGCGCCCAGGCCCAGGACGAGCAAAAGCAGGATACTCATCAATCGCTCACCTCCTGAAAAAAGATTACGGCCCCTCATCCAGTTTTGCAGGACGAGGGGCCGCCCGTGGTGCCACCTGCTTTCGCCGAACCCCTCTCCCCCATCCTCGTGAGATGGGGAAGGCCGGGGAAATTCGGCCTCATTATCTGCTCGCTAACGGGAGCGCCCGGCCCTGCTCCTCGCAGGGCGACCGTCAAGAGTGGAAATCGCCCGGTTGGCCTGCCGCCTCGCACCATCCGGCGGCTCTCTGGCAGGTTACCCGGCGATGTGTCTCCATCGTCGTTGGGTGATGAAGTTGCGGCGATTATAGCAAAAACAATTGGCGCGGGTCAAGCGGGAATTTGGGGATTAACTTTCACAAAAAAGGGTTAGATCGCGCTCCTATTGACTCCAGCCTTATAATGATAGGGCACGAGATTCTTCGGCGACCTGCCCCCGCATGGGGGGGTCACGCCTCAGAATGACAATCCTAAGCGGCTTTGAGAACAGATTCTCAGCCTGATCGTTGAGCGATCCACCCGGAATGTGCCGCTTAAAGTATTTGGAGGAGTCAAATGATGCACCTGAATCCCGATCAGAAGCGGAGGGGAAACTTGCGCTGGCTGGGCCTGCCGCTCAGCACGCTCTTGGGTTTGTTAGTGTGCTCTGGGCTGCTCTTCATGGTGGATCGTGCGGCTTCTCCAATTGCGCGCGCCGAGCCGCTCCCCGGCGGCGCGCCGAAGTTGATCCTGTCCATCAAGACCGTCACCCCCACGCTGACGACGCCCGGGAGCGTCCCGCTCACCTATACCATGCGCCTGGTCAACACTGGCGCATGGACGGCGACGGCTGCCTCGCTGAGGGATACCTTGCCTGCGGCGCTCAATTACGTCAGCGGATCGCTGCA
>DATDRS010000267.1:0-2949 GCA_035291605.1 Anaerolineales bacterium
AGCGCTTCCAGGTCAGGCGGGGCGTCGCGCAACGCCACACCTACCTTATTGAACGCCAGTGTGCTCTTGCACGCTTCCGCCGCTTTCTGCCCGGCCACCTTGAGCACGCCATCGGCCGTGTGAAATTCCACCTGGGCCGCGAAGAGCAGCGCGGCGAACAAATAGCGCACCGTGTCCTTCGACCAGCCATACGGCGGGCCGGAGAAGAAGTCTTGAACCGCGTTGCCCTGTAATCGCCCGCCGCCCGTTTCCTCCAGCTTGGCGGAGAAGGCGCGCAGGGTCTCAGCCAGCGGCGGTAGGGCCGCGTCCACTTGGGTGCGGCTCCCCTGCTTCATCACCAGGCGCAGAGGATCATGTTCGGCAGGGATCCGGTCGAGCCGCTCCACACTCAGGAACCGGGCGGCCAGGTCCGTGTTGGGCCGGATGGGCGCCAGGTGGTAATACTGGAAGACATCCCTGGCGGCCCTCCCCACGATTTCGCGGGCCACGGCCTCCACCGTTTCGCCGAGTTCCGCCGTCGGGGTAGGACGTCCACGGAAGATCATCGTGCCGCCGAGCAGCGCCGCCCGCAGAAGCTTTTCTACCTCTTCGCGGCTGCGCTCGGCTTGTTTGAGTTCGGCCCGCAAGAACTGCACCTCGTCGCGGTCGGCGTTGCGCTCGTCAATCTGCCGCACGATCTGCTCCGAGCGGTAAATCTCCGGCAGCAGCTCCTCCACCGCATCGTTCGTCCGGGCGAGCCAGGAGATCGCATTGCGCCACTCGGGTTGCGCCGCAGTGTCGGTGAGCAGCGCCGTCCGGCGCGCCTCCCAGCCCGTATCACTCACCCACTCCAGCCGGAAGAAAATATCTTCGTCATCTCCCACGACGACGTGTTTCCCGAACCGCACCCCGGCCTTCACTTCCTTGGTATTTTCCAGGCGGGCGGAGGGCTGAGGCGCAAAGATGGTCTTGCCCAGAATTTCGTTGTGGATGCGGAGGGTATCGCCAGACGTCACGGTCAGGGCGTTGCGCTTTTGCTGCAATGGGCGCACCTTGTCGGAGAGGAAGACGTAGCCGCCGACTTTGGGGTCTTCCACCAGGCCGATCTCTTTTTCGGCCTGGATCCGCCGCAGGGTCTCGTGCACCTCGGGCAGCAGGCTCGGGCTGTCCACTGCGGGATACAGCAGCGCCGCGATGTTCTCGGCGGTGCAGGGGAAGCCCTCAATCGGCTGGAGCGCCGCCACGGTCTTCGCCACGCGCACGGCCAGCGGATGGTCGGGAAAAATCTGCGCGACCCGATCCACGGCCATCACGACGTGAGACAGCACCTTCAAGAGGTCGGCCCGCAGGGTGTCGTAGAAATCGTCGGCGCAAGCCAATGCGCCCACGGACCGGTCGGCGAGAAGGGGCGTGGCTGGTAACGTGCTCACCGCGCGCAGGCGGTTCACGTCAACTAACACATCCTGGATCACTTTGATCGCCGAGCGCAAGCCAACGCCGCCAGTGGAGCGAGCCAGGGTGCGGATCAGCTCCAGCAGCAGGTCAAAGTGATGAGGCAGGAACGGGTAAAAACGGGCGAAGGTGTCTGCGTCGGGGTCGGTTTTGTAAAGCGAAGTGCCTGTCAGCCGCGTGTGGGTGATGAGCGCCTGCCCGCTGGCCTTGAATAACGCCTTCAGTTGCGCCTCGCCTTCGGGCGTCTTAGTCAGCAGGCGCCGATGGGTGATCTCTTTGATGTCCCGCGCGTCCAGTTCGATGGTGATGGGGAAACGCGCCTGGAGTTTGTTCAGTTCAGGGGAGTTGTATGTGGCCCTGGTGACGATCTCGGCCAGAGTCTGTTGGCCGGTGGCCATCATCCACACTTTGCCCTGGCCCAGCTCCTTGAAATCACGCACCAGGCCATCGAGGTTCAAGATCAATTCGCCGCGCGGCGCCACGTACTGCCCGGCCTCGTCAATCAGAAACAGGATGTTCTGCCGGCCGGTCTTATTGCGGATGAGTTCGATCATCTCCCGCGCCCGGTCGCGCAGATTCTCCGCCAGCTCAAATTTGAGCTTGCTGAAGCTCTCCGGCGTCGGGAACTCGGCGGGCAGCACCTGGCTCACAATCTGCGCCGCGCGGGCGTTGCCCACCAGGGGGTCGTTATGGATGCTTTCCCACTCTTCGCCCCATTTTTCGCGGTACAGGCGGCGAAACTCGTCCAACTTGCCGCGCTTGTGCAGAGTCAATTCCAGTTGAGCCAGCTTCTTATCTTTGGAGTAGCCTGTCCACTGCAAAACCTTCCAGTACAGCACGCTTGAAACCGGCGCCGCCGCGTTCTCGGCCAACTGCTCCGCGCCCAGATCCAGGAACACGACTGCCGTCGGCGCTCTTTTGGACACCGTTCGCAGCAGCGCCTGCAAATCCGTCGAGCGAAAGCGTTCGGCGAGCAATTCCAGGAACGGCTGGCCGCCCACGCGGAACTCCGGTTCGAGCGCCAATCCGAGGTATTTCGTGAATGAGCTTTTGCCCGAGCCGTAGAACCCGGAGACCCACAACCCGATCTCGGCGACTTGCCCGCTTTCCACACCTAATTGATAGTTTTCCAGGAATTTCCGAAAGCAATTCTCCACGTTGTCGGTGGCCTCATATTCCTCGACCTCGGCGGACAGCCGCTCTTCCGCCAGCGCGGCGTAATCAATGACCTTTTCGATCCGCCGGTCAATCCTGCGGCGAGTGGAGAACAACTCTCGGATCAGTGGCATGTGATCTCTCCCAATAATTTCTGGACGGCGAGATTATTCCAGTCCCCCAATCAGGGTGGAGCGATAATTCCCGTCCTCGGGGTAATAGCCCAGGAAGTGCAATCCATATTGGCCGACGCGGCGGCCAGGGTAAAAGATCACCGTGGGATGACGCACACGTCCGGTGAGCGCGCTCTCGATGGCGCGCGTGCGGAAATAGGGATGCAGCAATTCCGCCTCGGTCAGCAGC
>DATDRS010000268.1:0-2223 GCA_035291605.1 Anaerolineales bacterium
ATGGCTCGTAGTTCTCCAGCACAAACGATTTGAAGCCCTGGCGCAGTTTGCCGTCCTCGTCTGCAAAATCGTTGAAGCCGAAAGCGTAGTTGAGGGTAAAGTCCGAATCGATCAACCCGGCGCGGATGATGACGTGAGCCAGACCCAGAGCGAGAGCCGCGTCGGCGCCGGGGACGATGGGGATCCACTCGTCGGCCTTGGCCCCAGTCACGCCCTGGCGTGGATCAATGACGACTACCTTGCCGCGCTCGGCGCGACCCCGCCGCAGAAATGAATAGCCAGAGACCATCCGCTGCGGGACGCGGCCGGCTTCCACCAGGCTCGCCCCAAAGGCCAGCACGTAGTTGCTGTTTTCCAGATCGTAAGCGGGCAGATCGTAGATGCCCTGCGTGAGATACATCCCCAGTTTGGCGGCTTCGATGTTCAGGCTGTCGTGGGAAATGGCGTTGGGCGAGCCGATGGCTTGCATGAAGCGCTCGAGGAAAGAGCGGAGTTGGCCGCGCGTCTCGCCGTACATCAGCGCGGCGCGTTCGGGGTGACCGGCGGCGCGCAGATCGTTGAGTTTCTGCGCGACCAGTTGAACTGCTTCGCCCCACGACATGGACTGCCATTCCCCGGAGCCGCGCCCGCCGCTGCGTTTCATCGGGCCGGTGAGTCGGTCGGGGTTGTAGAGCAACTCCGGCGCGGCCTGGCCCTTGGGACACAACGAACCGAGGTTGATCGGATGCATCGGGTTGCCTTCCAGCTTGACCACCCGCCCATCAGTCCCCTGAAGAGAATCTGCGGCCACGCGAGCCAACACGCCACACCCGCTGGGACACAGCAGGCACACACCGGGCACGATTTTTTCTTCGGCTGCGGTTACCAGTGTACCGCCGTAAGCCCGCACGGTCCCACCTGTCAGTAGGCTCTGCAGGCCGTTCGCCGCGCCCACGCTGGCGCCCGTGGTGACCGCGAGTTTTAGAAATTGGCGGCGGGTCAAACCCACCTTGAGTGGAGTTGAAGGAGACGCAGCCATGTCAGTTGCCTTTGGTCTTCGTTGGCCGCAGATTTTGGCAGGCCAGCGTTAGGCTTGGGGACGCGGCGCGGGCCTCACACTTGAATCGGGCGGGCGGAAGGGGATAGGCATCAGGTGGGGGGGGGATTTCCCCGCTGGCTAATCCGGTCACGTAGGTGACCAGCGCGTCCAATTGCGCCTCGGTGAATTGACCCTCGAACGCTGGCATTCCGAGCAGGGGGATGCCCCGCCGGATGAAAGACCGCACTACCGTCCCAGGGATCTGCCTTTCCACTAAACCGATGGCGAACAGCCCTTCGGCCTTGGTCCCGTGACAGCCGGCGCAGGCGATGTCATACAGCTCCCCGCCGTCGTTGACGCGAGGGGCCAGGAGCACGCCCGGCAAAGTTGGCACCTGGTCAGGCCGACCGCGGGCGGCCCACAGCAGTCCGCGCAGCGTGCGCGGGCCGCCGCCGCCGGCGCTGACGTGGCAGGCAGCGCACGGCTCGCCCGTGCGCGTGGCATATTCGGGCAGGGCCTGAACCGGCCGGCTGCCAACCCACAGCGTCATCCCGAGGAAGAGGCCCAACGCCAGCGCGACCAAGGCTGAGCGACGAAGCAAGCGGATGAGGCGAGAAAGAGATCGTTTCATTTCACACACTGATTGGAGACCTGCGGGGTCAGCGCGGCCCCGCAGGTCTGCTGACACCTGGTTACTGGTGGACGGCGGTGACGTCGAACTCGCGGCCCGGCCCGTGGCACACCTCACAGGTCTCCACGCTTGAGGCAGTCGTTTGCAGTTCGGCGTGACCAGCCGCCGCGGTGCTGTCATGACAGGCTGTGCAAACCGAGCGGGTGGGGAGCAGAGTGCTCACCGTCTTGCCCGCCTGTGTGACGATGGTGGACTGGACCGCGCGCGGCAGAGGCAGATCGTACGTGCCGGGCAGGTGACACGTTTCGCACGCGGCCAGATTGCCGGGGAAGACGACTCCGCTGAAGTCAATCCGCTGACCACCAAAGCCGTACACCTGCAACGGCTCAGTCGCCTCCTCGCCCCGGTGAATGCGGTGGACCAGCACCCGGAAGTTGATGCTCGTCGGCGGCATGACCTCCTTCGGGCGCTGAGCCTCGTCTGTGCCCATGGGGTTGTGGCACAGCACACAGTATTCAGTGTTCTGCCGGATGGTGCCGTGGAGGGCCAGGCTCTTGTGGCAGGCGTTGCACAG
>DATDRS010000269.1:0-5687 GCA_035291605.1 Anaerolineales bacterium
AAGGCGCGGGCGGCGGCCCAGGCGCAGTTGGGGGCGGCGCGCGCCTTGCCAGCAGCCTATTTGCGGGAGGTGTTTGAGGGTGAGGAGGCGAGGGGGTGGGAGAGGGTGCGACTGGGAGACTTGCTGACTCTTCGCAAGGAAATTATTCATCCGTATGACAACCCTTCCGGCCCTGCGGTGTTCGTAGGATTGGAACACATCGAGTCAGGCACAGGGGCGAGAGCTGGCAAATTGGAAGTGGAGATGTCACAGTTGACAGGGCGCAAGCCTAAGTTTTACAAGGGCGACATTGTCTATGGTTATTTGCGTCCCTATCTCAATAAAGTTTGGGTGGCTGAGTTCGACGGCTTGTGTTCAGTTGACCAATACGTCTATTCAGTTTTGGCTGAAAGAGCCGAGACAGACTTTATTGCTTGGTTCATGCGAAGCGCGACGTATCTCAACCGAGCGCCCATCACCACCACACCAGGACAACTGCCACGTATCCGAACGGAAGAAGTGGCCTCGGTGGAAATCAATTTACCGCCCCTTCCAATGCAACGCCGCATCCTTGCGCGGCTGGGCGACCAACTGACACAGGCGCAAAAGACAAGTGCGGCATTGGAAGCCCAACTCGCGGCCATCGAGCAATTGCCAGGGGCGCTGTTGCGGCGGGCGTTTGCGGGGGAGCTTTGAACCACTGATACACTGACGGCGCTGAGGACATTGATGATTGCAACGATAC
Source organism: Anaerolineales bacterium (assembly GCA_035291605.1). Lineage (GTDB taxonomy): Bacteria > Chloroflexota > Anaerolineae > Anaerolineales > UBA6663 > DATDRS01. The sequence continues at coordinate 725 of DATDRS010000269.1, forward strand.
TTTTTCACTCCCAAGTATCCTTAGCCCGGGCCAAACGAAAGTAAAGTATCATTACAGCAGCGCATTCAAGCGCAAGTTCTTTCGGAGGCAACTAGAATGACCCTTGAACTCAAAGAACCGGGGTTGGTCAAGCATATTGAGCAGTTGGCTTCCGCCACCCAACAACCCGCCGAGCAGGTGCTGGAGGAAGCGGTGCAGGCTTATCTGGACGAACTGGAACGGGCAGCGATTCACGCCGAGACGCAACACTTCCGGGCGAAGCAGGCTGAACTGTCGCAACGCTACCCGGATGAGTACATTGCCATGCGCGAGGGGCAGGTCGTTGACCACGATACGGACGTGTCCCGCCTGGAAAAGCGCGTGCGCGAACGTTTTGGCGTCCTCCCTGTGCTGATCGCGCCCGTCACGTCGCCGCGTGAGTTGCGCTGGGTGGGTGGTCGGCTGGACGAAAGGCCCACCTCATGAGCGACTTTCCCTACTCGGCGGCCTATTCGCCTCCCGCGCCCGCCTGCGAATTGACGCTGATCAACGAGCGTGCTGGCCACCGCGTGACCGTCACCGCTATTTTAGATACAGGTGCGGATGCTACGATTATCCCGGTGCGCTACCTGCGCGAACTCCGGGCGCAGCGCGCTATCGAAACCGGGCTGCGGAGCCAGTGGGGCGAGCGCCGCTCGGTCTATCTTTATCTCGTAGACCTCCAGATTGCCGACGTGCTCTTACCTAGCCTGTACGTCGTTGGAGACGAACTTGGCCCAGAGTGCATTCTGGGGCGCAACGCGCTCAACCGGCTCAGATTGTTGCTAGACGGCCCTGAGGCGTTGACCCGATTGCTCAAGTGAATATGCCTAAAGCCAAAACCAACCGGGCCGCCAACGGCGCTGCGTCCAAAGGACGCGCCTTCACCACCCAACAATCCCTCAACGGCGCCATCAAGACGATCTGCGACATCCTGCGCCGTTCCAACTGCGCGGGCGCGCTTCAATACGTCCCTGAGTTGACGTGGATCCTGTTCCTGCGCATCCTGGACGAGACCGAAACCCGCGAAGCCGAAACCGCCGAGGCGGTGGGCGCGGACTTCACCCCCTCGCTATCCGCCCCTTACCGCTGGCAGGATTGGGCCGCGCCTGATGGCAAGAAGCGCGTCGAACTGCAAATGGCGCAGATGGGCGCGTTCTTCGCCTTCGTCAACGGCGAACTCATCCCTCACCTGCGCGGACTCCGCAACCAGCCGGACGCCTCGCCCCGGCAGAAAGTCATCAGCGAAATCATGTCGGGCGTGGAGAAAACGCGCGTAGACACCGAGCGCAACTTCCTCGACGTGCTCGACCGGGTGCACGCCCTCAGCGCGGCCAATATTGACGATACGCACATCTTCCCGCTCTCGCAAGTGTACGAGGGCCTGCTGCTCAAGATGGGCGAGAAGGGCAACGACGGCGGGCAGTTCTTCACCCCGCGCGAGGTCATCCGGGCGATGGTAGATGTCATTCAGCCGCAGACTGGCGAGATGGTGTACGACCCGTGTTGCGGCACGGGCGGCTTTCTCGCGCAGAGCTTTGAATACAGGCTGGCGAAGGCGGGCGACGACCTGACTCCCGAACAGCGCGAACTGCTCAAGCACCGCACGTTCTACGGGCGGGAGAAAGAGAACCTGATTTACCCCATCGCCCTCGCCAATCTCATCCTGCACGGGATTGACCAGCCGAACCTGTGGCATGGCAATACCCTCACGGGCGGCGAGACTTACGGCGGGCTGTTTCAAGATGCGCCCACGCAGTTCAACGTCATCCTGACCAATCCCCCTTTTGGCGGCAAGGAAGGCAAAGAGGCGCAGACGAGTTTCGCCTACAAGACCGGCGCGACACAAGTGCTCTTCCTACAACACGCCATAGAAAAACTCGCGCCGGGCGGGCGGTGCGGGATTGTGCTGGACGAGGGTGTGCTGTTCCGCACGAACGAAACCGCCTTTGTGCAGGTCAAGCGCAAACTGCTGAACGAGTGCAATGTGTGGTGTATCGTGAGCCTGCCAGGCGGCGTATTCACGGCGGCGGGCGCGGGCGTCAAGACCAATCTCGTCTTCTTCACCAAAGGCGAACAGACTGAGCGGATTTGGTATTACGACATCTCGGATGTGAAAGTCACCAAGAAGAACCCGTTCACCCGCAAACTGTTGGAAGACTTCTTTCGACTTTTGCCTGACCGCGCCGCCAGCGACCGGAGTTGGACGGTCACCCGGCCCGAAATCGAGGCCAAGAACTACGACCTGAAAGCCGTGAACCCTAACGCGAAGGGGGACGCGGACACACGGACGCCGGAAGAACTGCTCGACTTGATTGAAGCCAGCGGGCGCGAGGTGGCTGAGGCGCTGGCGAAGTTAAGAGAGAGCGGGAGGGTTACACTTCCCAAATAACGGCGACGACCAGGAGGCAACCCCGATGAAAACCAAAACCCTTTCCACGACCTGGCCCTGGGAGGAAAACCTGTCGGTCGCGGATGTGATCAAGCACGCCAAGAAACTCAAATGCCGCGACCTGTGCATCCGCGCCGTCGTCGGCAGCCGTCCCTATGGCCTGGACGACGTGACGCGCAACAAATGGGGCGGCAAGACGCACCAGGACTTGGAACGCGAGGCCAAAGACGCCGGGCTGACGCTGTCTATCTGGTGCGTGTTCACCTTGCAGAATCCGCCGGCCGAGGCGGCCGCCATCCGGGACGCCGTCAATCTCTACCGGCCCACGGCCGTTTTCCTCGACGCGGAAGGCGGCGCGTTCAAGCAGAACGCGCCCAATAACCTGGGGTATTTTCTGCGCTCGCTGGGCCGCCTGCCCTGCCCGGTATATCTCCAGTCGTACCGCCTGGCCAGCGCGCACCGGGAGATGCTCTGGCAGAAGTGGTACACCTACAAGGATGAGCAAACCGGCGCGTTCATCATTGACGGCCTCGCCCATCAACTGTATCCCATCAAGGCCGTCACCGTCGCTGAGTGGGTGCGGCAGTTCAAGCGTGACGTGCAGAGCCACGAGAAAGAACTCCAACTCGCCGCCCGCCCGAACATGCCGTGGTATCCCACGCTGCCAACCTTCGTCGGCGGCGCATTTGAGAACGCGGTCGGCTGGAAGCCGCCCGCCGACGCATTTAAGGCGGCGCTGGACTGGCTGGAGGAGAATCTCGGCGAGCGGTTGATCGGCGTCAACTTCTGGAGCCTCGACCAGGACCTCATCGCCCTGCCCGAGCTGCATCCGATCATTGCGGCGCTGAAAGTCACGGGCGGGGATGAAGACGCTGCAGGCGAGCCGCCGGCGGTCTCGTTGGCAGAATGGGCGCGCGCCCTGGACGAGTGGGCGAGGGCGCAGGGGTACACCGGCCCACGACCGCCCGCGTGAAAGAGCATCTATATGATCTTTTCTTTGTGATCTTTGCGCCTGCGCGGTTCATTAACGACCCCACGGCTGACTAAAATCTTCCGGATCCACCCCCGGCGCATCCACCGCACCGTTTAACGAACTTCTAACTGTACTGCCATATCTACGTCCGCGCGTTGAACGATTAAATAAAAGAGCAGTTCCCCCGCCTTCAAGCGTCAACCAGGTCACCGACCTGATCGCCACTGGCATGCTCTCGCCGGAGGAAGGGCAGCCGCTGATTGACGCGGCCAACGGGATCATCGCCGCGCTCGGCGGCTAAATCAACCCAGCAGGATTGGTGCGGTGCTGGCCTAGCGCCTTACACGAGGTTTAGGCTATCACCTGCGTGAGGAGCCGACCATGAGTGTAAAATCAACTCGGACCAGCCTATGCTTGAGGGTCGTAATGATGCTTTTCCTTGCAGGTGGGCCGTTCCAGGCGCCCTTCCCGGCCGCGCCTGCCACCCATCGTGATCTCGCCCAGTTTGGCCGGGCTAAGATCACGGGAACCTACGGCCGCTTACCCTTGAGCTTCGAGGCGAACCAGGGGCAGGTTGAGGGCCAGGTCAAATTCCTGTCGCGTGGCAGCGGCTACAGCCTGTTCTTGACCTCCAGCGAGGCCGTGTTGGCCCTGCGCAAGCCCTCGGCTCCACAACAGCGGGGCCAGACAGACTTCGAGTCGATGATTGCCGAAACTGGGGATGCCCAGACCACTGAGCCGGCTGTGCTGCGCATGCAACTGGTCGGCGCTAACGCCGCGCCCCACATCGTGGGTCTTGAGGAACTACCCGGTAAGGTCAACTACTTCATCGGCAATGACCCGGCGCAATGGCGAACCAACGTGCCCACTTACGCCAAAGCCCAATATCAGGCGGTGTACCCGGGCATAAACCTGGTCTTTTACGGCAACCAGCGCCAGCTGGAGTACGACTTCGTCATCGCCCCAGGCGCAGATCCCAACGACATCCGATTGGGCTTCACAGGCGCGGAGCAGTTGGAGATAGACGCCCAGGGTAACCTGGTATTGCACGTCGCCGGCGAGCAGGTGCGGATGCGCCGACCTGTCATCTTCCAGGAGCGCGAGGGCGTCTGGGAGCCGGTGGCGGGCAGCTTCCGGCGGCTGGAGACAATGGGTCGGACGGAGATCGGCTTCCGCGTGGGCACCTACGACGCCAGCCGCCCTCTGGTGATTGATCCGGTGCTCGTCTATTCGACGTACCTGGGCGGGGCCGACAACGACATCAGCAATGCCATCGCCGTAGATACTGCGGGCAGCGCCTACATCACGGGGCTCACGGCTTCGACGGACTTCCCCGTCGCGAACGCCTTGCAGCCGGTCTGCGTCTGCGGCGACCAGGACCTCTTCGTGGTCAAGCTCAGCCCGGCCGGGGATCAACTCATCTACGCCACCTACCTGGGCGGCAGCCGGCGTGAAAATGGATTTGATATCACCGTGGACGCCTCTGGCAGCGCCTACGTCTCGGGCTGGACGCAATCGGCCGATTTCCCGACTCGCGACCCGGCCCAGCCGGCCTTCGGCGGCGGCGACGTGGACGCCAT
>DATDRS010000270.1:0-11116 GCA_035291605.1 Anaerolineales bacterium
GCGCGTCCGGAAATAGTCGCCGCGCTTCTCTTCATAATCGCGCCGTCCTGGGCTTTGCTTATTGACTGGGGAAAGCAGCTCCAGACCCGTCACCAGCTTTCCGGTGACAACCTCGTGCACTTCCAAAAAGGTCTCCTCGACTTCATCGCTCATCGGCACGTCCACTTCCAGCACGGCGGCATCGCCGAGAGGCAGGGAACTCAGTTTTTGCGGCGTCTGCGAGGCGATCACTGAGACGTCGGGCCGGCCGATGAAGACTAGATCAGCGGGCTTGAGGAGATACGTCCGGCTCTCCACGCCCACGTAGTAGCGCGGCGCAAGGATGGGAGAGAGCACATCGGCAATCGCAATAATCAGCCGGTTATGCACATCCGGCCAGAGCGCCGGATGCTCAAGGTACGGGTCCATCCCCGGAAACGGCGAGCGCATGCTCACATTGTAAGCCTGGGCATGGGGGGCGTCAATCAGGCTATAATGCGTTTATGCAGCACCCGCTCACCGTCGCCGTCCTCGCCGGCGGCAAAAGCTCCCGCATGGGCGTGGACAAATCGTTCGTCCGCGTGTTGGGCCGCCCGCTCATCGAAGACATCCTGGCGCAGGTCGCCGGGATCGGCGCAGAAACAATCCTCATCACCAATCGCCCCGACGACTATCGTTATCTCGGCGCGCCGCTCTTCGCCGACGTCCTGCCCGACAAAGGCGCACTCGGCGGCATCTACACGGCGCTTTATCATTCGTCGCAACCACATACTCTCTGCCTCGCCTGCGACATGCCTTTCGTCGTCTACCCGCTGTTGGATTACCTGATCTCGCTGATCCCGACCGGGGATGCGATTGTCCCGCGCCTCGCGGGGGAGGCCGAACCCTTCCGGGCGATCTACGCCCACGCCTGCCTCGGCCCCATCCGCGCCGCGCTCGAAGGGGGCAAAATGCGCGTCATCAGCTTCTTCCCCGGCGTGCGCGTGCGCTTCGTGGACGAGCCGGAGATTGACCACTTCGATCCCCAACGCCTTTCGTTCTTCAACGTCAACACGCCCGAAGATTTGGAGCAGGCCAGACGGCTGGCAACCACGCAATGAGCACCGCTGACTACCAAACCTTCGACCTGGCTGGCCCGCACTATAACCTCGGCTTCGTGCAGGGGGCGCGCACCGAGCGATTTGTCGTCCCCGCCTGGTGGCCCGCCCCGCCCGAACTGTCCTTCGCCGAGGCCTGCGCGCAACAGATGGCTGAGATCCACCCCCCTATCCTCGAAGAACTGCGCGGCTACGCCGATGGGCAGCGTTTGCCCTATGAAGAACTGCTGCGCGGTGTGTGCCGCCGCTCGATGCGCCTCCGCGCGCCCTACAGCGCATCCCTCTACCCTGAAGGCGGCTGCTCCTCCTTTGCGCTCGTGGATGAGGACGGTCACATCCGCGTGGGGCGCAATTACGACTTTCATCCTGTCCAGCGCGTGCGTCAGCGCGTCCGGCTCAAGCCCCAGCAGGGCCGCCCGTCGCTGGGCATGCGCGGCTCCGTCCCTGGCGGGCGCTACGACGGCGCGAACGACGCGGGGTTGTTCGTCAGCCTGCACGTCGCGCTCTCCGACGAGCCAGACGACTTGGCGCCCGGCCTACCCTTCCACTTGTTGCCCCGGCTCGTGCTGGAGACCTGCGCGACGACGCGCGAAGCGGTTGACCTCCTGACGCGCGTCCGGCATTTGCATTCCTTCAACTATCTCCTCGCCGACGCCGACGGCGATCTGGCGGTGGTCGAGGCCCACGCTATCCGCAGGCGGGTCATTGAACCGGAGCGCGCCCCGGGCGGCGTCGAAGCATTCATCGCATGCACCAACCACTTCCGCCACCCGGAGATGACTAGTCTCCAGCGTAATCGCAAACTCGTCCTCTCACGCAACCGGCTGGCGTTCCTCTACGCTCACGCGCCGCATCTCACCGATCACTGTTCACTGCTCACGGATCACCCTTCGTCTCTCTGCGGCCACTCCGGTGGTCACACCACCCTCTGGAGCCTCACCGCCGACCTGACCGCGCGCAGCATCGCCTACGCGCGCGGCGCGCCCTGTGAGACGGAATATGAGCCTGTTCCCTGGCCGGGCCAGCCGCTGGCGGATAGCAGAGAGCGGATGACAGAGAGCGTATTCCTTATCGCGGTAAAATAGCAGTCAGCGGCTATGGGCTATAAGCCATATGCGATCAGTCATGTGCCATTAGCCATTCGCCATCCACCATATGCCATCAGACCTCCGCGCCCGCCTCCAGCGCCTGCGCCTGCAAAAAGTCAAGCGCGAACTTCCTCCCGCCTCCCCGGCGCCCCGGCCCCCGCGCGCCCCGGCCCCCGCGCTCCCCGGCCGCGCAGTCACAACCCGCCTCGGCTCGTTTCAACTCGTCGAGAGCGTCTACCCGCTGGACTACCAGCACGGCCCGGCGCGCTTCGGCGACTGGCTCGCGCACAGTCCGGCGACGGCGGCGCTCCTGGCCCGCGACGAAACGCTGGTTGGTTCTGATCTGAAGTCACTGGCTTTCATTGACACCGAAACGACTGGCCTTGCCGGGGGGACCGGGACCCTCGTATTTCTCGTGGGCGCGGGCGTGTTTGACGGCGATCGCTTCGTCCTGCGCCAGTATTTCATGCGCGATCCGGGCGAGGAAGAAGCTCTGCTCAATGCGCTCGTCGCCGACCTGGCCGCGCGGGCGGGTTGGGTCACGTTCAACGGCCGTTCATTCGATCTGCCTCTGCTCGAAACGCGGTTGACGCTGATCGGCCAGCGCGGCGCGCTCGGGCAGCGGCCGCACCTCGACCTGCTGCCTCCCGCTCGCCGCCTGTACCAGCGCCGCCTGCCGTCCTGCAAACTAGGCGAGATCGAGCACTCGGTCTTCAAAATCATCCGTGAGCAGGACGACGTCCCTGGCGCGCTCATCCCGCAAATGTATCTCGACTACCTCCGCACCGGCGACGCCAGCGACATGCGCCGCGTGATTTATCACAACGCGATAGACATTCTCTCGACGGTCACCCTGGCGACGCATCTGCTGGAGGTATTTGCCACCAAACTTGAGCCCGCAACTTCAAACTTCACACTTCACACCTCGCCTTCCACCTATCTGCAAGCCGCAAACCGAAGTTCGCCGCCAGGAACGTCAGTTCTGCAACCCGAAGACCTGTTGCGCCTGGCCCACTGGCACGACGACAACGGCCGCGCCGCCGAAGCCGAAGCCGCCTATCGCCGCGCGCTGGAGGGGGAATTAGGCCTGGAGGCGCGCCGTGCGGGCCTCACCCGCCTGGCGGCATTGCTCAAGCGCATAGACCGCCGCGCCGAGGCCGCACCCCTGTGGGAGCAGCTGGCCTCGTTCACGCTCGACGATCCCGAGCCGTTTGTCGAGTTAGCCAAGTTTTACGAATGGCACGAAACCGATATACTCCAGGCTGCGGCGTGGACCCGGCGCGCGCTGAATGTCGTCAACGGCTGGCCGCGCGGCTGGCGGCGCGCCGAGGCCGTCGCAGCCTTGCAGCACCGGCTGGAGCGATTGAATGGAAAACTCAAGGGCTAGACCCCTGGACGCAGAGTCTGTTTTGCCATGAACATCCGCACCCTCACTTACCTCGTGGATCCATCCTTCCCCGTCATGGCCGACCGGATCGCAGCGGCCGGGAAGGTCCTGTCCAGCATGAAGAGCGCGTTGCGAGACGCCGGCTACACCGTCCAGGTGATGCGCCTGGCTTCAACGCCATTCCCGCTGATCGTCGGCGGCGACGCCGCTAAAGTCGTCTCCTTCGCGCAGGATCTGGAGGCGGCGTGCTTTGTCAACGAGATTGATTACGCGGCCATCGGCCCGGCGCGCCCTGGAGACGCGCCGGAACTCTTCACCGTCATCCCCGAAGCGATTAGCGCAACGCAAAATATCATGGCCTCGGCCATCATCGCCGACCCTCTTGCGGGCGTCAGCCTCCCGGCTGTGCGCCTCGCCGCCGCCATCATCCACCGCTGCGCGACCCTGGCGCCGGACGGCTTTGGCAACCTGCGCTTTGGCGCGCTCGCCAACGTCCCCCCGGGAACGCCATTCGTCCCGGCGGCGTACCACGACGGGCACGCCCCGATCGTCTCGGTTGGCGTCGAGGCCGCCGACCTCGCCGTCAGCGCGTTCGACCAGGCCGCCTCGCTCGCCGAGGCGCGCACGACCCTGATCCACCATGTCGAAACCGAAGCCCAGAAGATCTCCCAGATTGCCAAGCGCATTGGCGGCGTGCGCGGCCTGCAATTCGGCGGGATCGATTTTTCGCTGGCACCTTATCCTGAGACGTCGCGTTCCATCGGCACCGCGCTCGAGCGGTTGAGCGGCAGCAAGGTGGGCGAGCACGGCACGCTGGCCGCTGCGGCTTTCATCGCCGACGCGCTGGGCCGGACCCGCTTCAAAAATGTCGGCTTCTCCGGCCTCTTCCTGCCGGTTTTCGAGGACGCAGTACTGGCGGCGCGCGCGGCGGAGGGAGTCCTGACCACCAACGACCTGCTGCTCTATTCGAGCGTGTGCGGCACGGGCCTGGATACCGTGCCCCTGCCGGGCGATATTACCGTCGAGGCCCTCGCCGCCATCCTCGTGGACGTGGGGGCGCTGGCCCTCCGGCTGAACAAGCCGCTCACCGCGCGGTTGATGCCCATCCCCGGCAAAAAGGCCGGGGACGCGGTGGCGTTCGAGTTTCCCTATTTCGCCCCCACCTGCGTCCTGGCTCCGCGCGCCTCTGGACTGGGCGGGCTGTTCGCCGGAAACGAGGCGTTCGACCTCGCGCCGCGATCCAGGTAAGTGACGGGTGATCGCGAAGCATGACGCGCTCCACGCCGCCCGACACAAGGAGAAACATGTCCACCGACGAAACCTTTCTCGTCCTGGGCGGCGGGGGGATGGTCGGCGCGCAGGTCGTTGACCAGATTGCCCGCAACCTCGCCCCGCGCCGCATCATCGTCGCCTCGCTGTACCAGCAGGAAGTCCGCGATGTGCTCACCCGCTTCACGCGCGAACACCCTGCCGTGCATTTCCTCGGCTTCTGGGGGGACGTCTTCCTGCGCTCCGAGTGGAACTCCCACGACCGCCGCCGCAGAGTCACCCGTGCACAGCTCATGGGCGCGCCGGAGCACCGCGCCGCGCTGTACGAAGACCTGTTTGGCGACTTCGAAGCCGCCTACGCCAGATCGCAGCTCGTCCAGCTGATCCTCGAGCACAGGCCAAACGTGATCGTGGACAGCATCAACACCGCCACGGCGATCAGCTATCAGGATGTCTACACCGCCTCGGTCGTCGCCAAGCGCCGGTTCGAGGCGCTGGCCGCCCGGTTCAACCACGAAAACGCGCCGGCGTCCGAGTCCCTCGCCGAGGCGCGGGATACGCTGACCACGGCCGCGCGGGCGCTGGACTTGCTGCTCATCTCCCAGTCGGTCCCGCAACTGGTCCGGCACGTGTTGGTCATCCACCGCGCGATGGTCGAGGCCCAGACCCGGCTGTATCTCAAGATCGGCACCACCGGCACGGGCGGCATGGGGTTGAACATCCCTTATACCCATTCCGAAGATAAACCCTCGGCCAAACTCATGACCAAAACCGCAATCGCGTTCGCGCACACCGGCCTGATGTTCCTCATGGCGCGCACCTACGGTGGACCGGTTGTCAAAGAGATCAAGCCCGGCGCCATGATCGGCTACGCCGACATCACCCGGCGCACCATCCGCGAGCGCGGCAAACCGGTTTTCGTCTTCACCAGCCGGACCGAGCCGCTCGGCGAGGCGCTCGTCCTGCACCAGCCGGAAGAAGACTACGAGCGCCTGGGCCGGCTGCAAATGGTCGTCGCCGACACGGGCGAGAACGGCCTCTTCACCAAAGGCGAATTCGAGGCGATCACCCACCTGCGGCAGATGGAATTCATCACGCCCGAGGAGATTGCGCGGCAGGCGGTGCTGGAGGTCAAAGGCAGCAACACCGGTTACGACGTGATTGCCGCGATTGACAGCGCGGTGATGAACCCGACCTACCGCGCCGGATACCTGCGGCACTTCGCGCTGGAGGAGATCGCCTGGCTCGAAAAGGAAACCAACTCGCACTCGGTCGCGCTCGGCCAGCTCGGCCCGCCGGAACTTGGCAAGCTGCTGTGGGAGGCTCACCTGCTCAAGCTCAAGTTCGGCACGCTCAGCGCCGTGCTGGAGCGACCGGCGGAGGTCCTCTCGGCGGAGACTTTCGCGCTGGTCGAGGGAGACGCCAACTTGAGGCAGACGATCACCTCGGTGGGTCTGCCGGTTCTCACGCCCGACGGCTGCTCGTTGATGCGCGGGCCGTTCATCCGCATCCCCGAAGCGCCGGGGCTGAACGCCGTGCGGCTCACGCCGGAGAACGTCGAGCAGTGGGCCGACAAAGGCTGGGTGGACCTGCGCCCTAAAAATTTTGAACGCTGGCGCGAGCGGTTCAACCGCATGCAGCGCGAGGCGCAAAAACTGCGCGGGCGCGGCTCCGCTGCCATCACCCGGCAAGCCTACCTGTCGGATGGCATCTCGATTGGCGCGGTGGTGGGCTGGATTCTAAATAACGAAATGGATGCCTATCGCATTAAGTAAGGGCGTTCAAGGGAACGCCCCTGCGGCGCGTATGCACCCTCCCGCCCGCGCGTCGGCGGGAGTTTGTTTTCTCCGAGGCCTGAACCGGCGGGGATCGTTTTGAGTAATCTGTAGTCGGAATAGATGTTCGGAGACATGATCATGTCCACTCGTTCGCGGCGGATCGCGGGGGCTGTGCTGGGGTTGGTGCTGGGGGTTCTGTATGGAGGCGCCTCCGGCGCCATCAACGCCTGGGCCTTGCCGGACGTCCCGCTCCGGCTGGATGCCGGCGCGATCATCGCCGACACGATTTTCGCCGGGCTGGGCGCGCTGGCCGCCGGGTATCTCACCGCCTGGCCGGAATCAAGTTTCAAAGGCGTCGCTGGCGGCGCGGGCGCGATTGCCGCTTTTTTGACTCTCAGAGCCGTCGTCGCGCAGGCCACCGGGTTAGATAGCCTCTTGCGCGCTGTGCTTGTCCTGATCCCCATTTTCCTGCCCTCCGTCGCGCTCTCCCTGCCCATCACCGGCCTGCTGCGCCTGGGCGTGAATTGGTACGGCGACGCGCTGAGCTATTCCGGGCGGCCCCGCCTCTTCCGGTTGGGGCGGTTGGCGCTGGGCGTCGCCGCTGTCGGCCTCCTGGCCGGGTCGCTTTCGCGGATGACGGCAGACGAACAGGCCGCCTTGCGCCAGGTGAATTTGATGATTCAGAACGGCCTGGCCGCTCGTTCGGAGGCGCAGGTGCCCCGGCCCTTGCGGAACATCCTGGGGTTTAGCGCCCGCGCCGCCGGGTCTTACACCCTCGATCCGCGGGTGGAGGTGGGCGCCGACCTGGGCTTCGCCGATTCGTCCGCCGTGCAGACGATCTGGGTGGAGGTGCTGTTCGACAACGGCCTGCGTTTTCACTGCCTCGTCGGCCAGACGCTGGCTGAGCCGCTGTGCGCCGAGTCGTGAATGCCTTGACACCCGCGCCGATTTGCGGATAATCAGGTGTAATCGCATCAGCCAAAGGCTGTGACGGAGGAAAGTAAGCGGGCGGACGCCGCCAGGGAAGGCAGGCCGTAGACTGTGAGCCAGCCCCGGACGAACCCCGCCGAAGTTCCCTCCCGAGCCGAGCGGTGAATCCGTAGGGACAATCCTATGTGATTGTCCTGACCAAGTAGCTGCCTCCGCATGTCCAGCGTTACAGGGACAGCCAATCGCAATCTGGCAGATGGCGCATAGCCGATGGCAGATGGTTGTTGGCGCGCCGAGTGGGCTTGTAAGGGTAATCCTTGTGATTACCCACGCAAGCCAAGTTGGGTGGCACCACGAGAGTTTACGCGACTCCCGCCCCAATGAGGGACGGGAGTTTTTATTTTGGACAGCGCGGCAAGATACAAGGAGTCTCTATGCTCGACCAACTCAACGCAATCGAAAAAGACGCCCTCGCCGGGTTGAACGCTGCGGCGGACTCCGCCGCACTCGAAGTCTGGCGCATCCAGCACCTCGGGCGCAACAGCGCGTTGATGACTATCCTCGGCGACCTGGGCAAACTCTCGAAAGAAGAACGCCCGGCCATCGGCAAACGCGGGAACGAAGTGAAGAAGGCGCTGGAAGACGCGCTGGCGGCAAAGGCCGAAGCCCTGCGCCGCGCCGAGATGGAGCGCGCGCTGACCGCTGGCGCCGTGGATGTGACGCTGCCAGGCCGCCCCATCGCGCGCGGCCGCCTGCACCCAGCCACGCAGGGTCTGCGCAAGATGTACGCTGTGTTCGCGGAGATGGGCTTCCAGGTCTATCGCTCCCGTGAAGTGGAGACAGACGATTACAACTTCACCTATCTCAACATCCCGCCGCACCACCCGGCGCGCGACATGTGGGACACGTTCCACACCCTCACGCCCGGCGTGATCCTGCGCACGCACACCTCGCCCGGCCAAATTCGCGCCATGCGGGAATACTGTCCGGAGCCCATCCGTGTGATCCTCCCCGGCATGTGCTACCGCTATGAGCAGCCGGACGCGCGCCATGAAATCCAGTTCTACCAGATCGAAGGATTGGCCGTGGGCAAACACATTACCTTCAGCGACCTCAAGGGCACACTGAGTGACTTTGCCCGCCGCTTATTCGGCCAGAAAGTGCGCACCCGTTTCTACGCCGACCATTTCCCGTTTACCGAGCCTTCGGCGGGAATGGATATCGAGTGCTTCTTGTGCGGCGGCCGAGGTTGCCGCGTGTGCTCCGGCACAGGTTGGCTGGAAATCCTCGGCGGCGGCATGGTGCACCCCGCCGTGCTCAGGAACGGCGGTTACGACCCGAGGGTGTATTCCGGCTTCGCCTTCGGCATGGGCCCGCAGCGCATCACCATGCTGATGCACCGGATCGAGGATATCCGGCATTTCCTGGCGAATGATCTGCGGTTCCTGGAGCAATTCTAAACAGACGCCAGTAATCAGTAGTCAGTCGCCAGATTGATCTTCTGACTACTGACGGCTGGCGACTGGCATCTGGCGACTGACTACTGGAGTGCAATATGAAAGTCCCTCTCAGTTGGCTTCGTGACTTCGTTGACATCACTCTCACCCCCGAGGCACTGGCCTATAAGCTTACCTTCGGCGGGATGGAGGTGGAAGACCTCGAATACGTGGGCCTGGCCCCGAAGGGTGGAAACATTGACGGGTTAGCCGCGCGCGGTTCAGGGCCGAAGGCCAAAGGCCTGGCCTGGGACCCTGCCAAAATCGTGGTCGCCCAGATCCTCGAGGTGATGCCGCACCCGAACGCGGATCGCCTGACCCTGCTGCGCCTCGACGACGGCTCAGGCACAGAGCAAACGGTGTTGACCGGCGCGCCCAACCTGTTCCCATACAAAGGCGCCGGCCCGCTGCCCAAACCTCTCAAAGCCGCCTACGCCCGCGAGGGGGCCATCCTGTACGACGGCCACGAGCCGGGCCAAAAACTGATGACCTTGAAGAAGACCAGGATTCGCGGCGTCGAGTCGTACTCGATGGCGTGCTCGGAAAAAGAGCTCGGCATCTCCGACGAACACGAGGGCATCATCCTTCTGGACGACGACGCGCCCGTGGGGCTGCCGCTCGCCGATTACATGGGCGACGTGGTCTTCAGCGTGAAGACCAACCCCAACATGGCGCGGAACATCAACATGTTCGGCATCGCCCGCGAGATCGCCGCGCTCACCGGGCAGAAGCTCAGGCCGCCCTCCTACGAAATCCGCGCCGAGGGGCCAAGCATCGAGGGGCAGATTGCCATCGAGATCCTCCAGCCTGACCTGAACCCGCGCTTCACCGCCGCGCTGATCAAGGGCGTGACGATCGCGCCCAGCCCCTACCAGGTGCAGCGCCGCCTGCGCCTGGCCGGCATGCGCCCGATCAACAACATCGTGGACGCGACCAACTATGCCATGCTCGAAATCGGCCAGCCCCTGCACGCCTTCGACTACGACGTGCTGGCGGCCAGGGCCAAAGGTAAGCCGCCGGCGATCATCACGCGCCTGCCTGAGCCGGGTGAGACGCTGACGACGCTCGACGGCGTGGAGCGCAAACTCGACGACTTCACCATCCTCGTCTGCGACGCGCAGGGCGTGCTCTCCATCGGCGGCGTGATGGGCGGCTCCGAGTCCGAAGTGAGCGAGAAGACTGCCAACGTCCTGCTCGAAGGCGCGGCCTGGGAGTTCATCAACATCCGCAAGACGATGCAGGCGCAAAAACTCCAATCGGAGGCGGGCTACCGCTTCTCGCGCGGCGTGCATCCGGCGATGACGGCGCGCGGCGTGAGCCGGGGCATCGAACTCATGCGCCAGTGGGCGGGCGGCGGCGTCGCCGCCGGGTTGGTGGACGAATACCCCAAGCCCGCCGAGACCGTCGTGGTGGACATCACCCCCGCCGAGGTCGAGCGCCTTCTCGGGATTCAGTTGACCGTCGAAGAGATCGTCCGGATTCTCCAATCGCTCGAATTCAGGTGCGAAGTCGTGAACCCGCAAAACGCCGAGCGCACGACGATCCTCGTCACCGTCCCCGATCATCGCCTCGACATCGGCACGGGCGTGGTGGGGCAGGCCGACCTCATCGAAGAGATCGCGCGCATTTACGGTTACGAGCGCATCCCCGAAACGCAGATGAGCGACACCCTCCCGCCGCAGCGGGGCAACCGCAGCCTCGAACTGGAGGAGCGCGCGCGTGACCTGCTGGTGAACGCCGGCTTGCAGGAGATCGTCACCTACAGCCTGACTTCGCCCGAACGCGAGCAGCGCGTCCTCCCCGGCGAGACGCCGCCCGACGACCGCCCCTACATCACGCTCGTCAACCCGATGGTGGCAGACCGGGTAGTGATGCGCCACTCTATATTGGCAGGCGTGCTTGACGTCCTCGCCGCGAACAGCCGCGTACGCGACCGGTTGGCCCTGTTCGAAATCGGCGCGGTGTATTTGATGGAGGAGGGTGAGGCCCTGCCCAACGAGCCGCGTCGGCTGGCCCTGGCCCTCACCGGCCCGCGCGATCCACTCGCCTGGCAAAGTTCCGACCGCACCCTTATGGACTTCTTCGACCTCAA
>DATDRS010000271.1:0-2385 GCA_035291605.1 Anaerolineales bacterium
AGAGACTCGCCGCACCGCATCGCCCTGCTGGTAGATCGCGGGGTGGAAGGCTGGGACGTGCCCGCGCTGTTCGCCTGCGCACTCGCCCGCAAACTCACCTCCAGCAACAACTTCGTTTTGCAGGCCGCCTGCCGCTGCCTGCGGCAGGTGCCGGGCAACCGGAAGAAGGCCCGCATCTATCTCTCGATGGACAACTACAGCATCCTCGACCGCCAATTGCAGGAGACGTACGGCGAGAAGATCGCCGACCTGAACAACGCGCAGAACCGGAGCCGCACCACCCTCATCCGCCTGCGGAAACTCACCATCCCGCCGCTCGTCGTCCGGCAGATCGTCCGCACCGTCGTCCCGCGCGAGTACGAGCGCCCCGACGAGTCGCCCCTACACTTGACCCGGCCCACAGCCCCCGCGCCTGTGCTGACGAAAGTGACGCTGGACATCGCCGAGCAGGCCGCTACTGTCAGTGTGCTCAAGGAGATCGGCGAGAGCGTCACCATTGCCGCCGCGCCGGGCACGCTGGACGTATATGCCGCCGCCGCCGAGCTATGCGCGGTGTACCGGCTGGAACTATGGGCTGTGTTAGACGAACTCAAGCGGCTATACCCCTCCGGCGAATTGCCCGCCGCCCACCTGCCTGAACTCGCGCAGCAGATTGAAGCGCGCACGCGCCGCTACGAGGTGCGCGAGGAAACTATCGAGCGTGCGCTGGCCCTCGTCAAGCCGGAGGGCTTTGAGAGAACCGTGGACGCCGACGGCGCGGAGGTGTTTACCGCCGAGATTGCGTATCCCGTTGACCGCGAGGGCTTGCTCGCCCGGTGGGAGGATTTCAGGGACAAGAACACGGGCGACTTCGGCTTCCATTATTCGCCGTACAACTTCGACTCGCGCCCGGAGCTCAGTTTCTTTGAGCAAGTGCTGGAGCGGCTCAACCTGCCTCCCGCCGAGGTGGAAGACATTTACTTCACTGGCGCGCTCACCACGCCGGACAAGACGGACTTCTACGTGGAGTATTGGGGCGAGGACAACAAGTGGCATCACTACACGCCAGACTTCGTCCTCCGCCGGAAAGACGGCCGTTGTTACATCGTGGAAATCAAGCGCGACCACGACCGCGCGCATCCGATTGACGGCGAGCACGGGCGCAAGGCAATGGCGATGAAAAAGTGGGAGAACCTGAACCCCGACCGGCTGAAATACCAGATGATCTTCACCAGCGCCGAGGCCCTCGGCTTCGACGACGTGAAAGCCGCGCGCAAGTTTGTGGAGGGGAGCGACGGATGAAATACGATCCGGCCAAACACCATCGCCGTTCCATCCGTCTCAAGGGGTACGATTACGCGCAGGCCGGGGCGTATTTCGTGACCATTCTTGCTCGCCACGGGGAGTGTGTGTTCGGCAAGGTGACCACGGGGCAAATGCGGCTGAATGCCGTTGGGCAGGCGGCGGCCCGAGTCTGGCAGGCGCTTCCGTACCACTTCCCCGGCGTGACCCTGGATGGGTGGGTGATGATGCCCAATCACATGCACGGCATCGTCATTCTCGCCGGGGAGGTGGGGGGCATGCGTAAGGGCGAAGCATCCGCCCCAGGGTCGCCGGATATATCCGATACGCGGCGGGCGGATGCTTCGCCCCTACCGGAACGGCCGCACGGCACGGCTCCCAGGTCGTTGGGCGCGATCGTTCAAAACTTCAAATCCGTATCCACCCGCCGCATCAACGCCCTGCGCCAAACGCCTGGCCAGCCCGTCTGGCAACGCAACTATTACGAACACGTCATTCGAGGCGAGACCGATCTCCAGCGCATTCGTCAATACATCGTGAACAACCCGGCAAAATGGCATGAAGACGAAAACAACCCGAACCGCCCGTAGAGGCGACGCGGCGCGCCGCCCCACCCCCTCCGCGCCCAAAAAGAAGGCTGTGGCAATCAAACCCGCCAAAGGCCGCCCCATGCTCACCTGGGTGGGCAAGCGCCCCCTCCGCCACGTCGCCGCCTTCCCCGCTCAACTCGTCGAAACCTTCTCTGCCCTTCCCTCCTCTCCCGATGGCGCTTTTCCACCGGGAGAGGGGCCGGGGGCGAGGGCCGCCCTCCTCTTCCACGGCGACAACAAAGACGTCCTCGCCCACCAGCCCGCCCGCGCCAAAGTGGGCATCAAACGCGCCCGGGACAAGATCAAGGTCGAAATCAAGGACTTCATCTCGCCGACCATCCTCGAACGGTTAAAACAGCAGGCGGGCATTCTCACCCCGCAGATTGACGACTGGCGGGCGATGGTGGACAGCGTGATGATTGACACAGCCTATAACGGCGAGACGTTCAACATCGCGCTGGCCGACGTGCCCGAGAAGAAAACCTATCTCGTGGCCGGCGAATACGAACTCGAC
>DATDRS010000272.1:0-4244 GCA_035291605.1 Anaerolineales bacterium
GCCGCGCCGTGGATTGCGGGCTGTGTCATGCCCGTCGTCTGGAAACGCCGGTGGCAGCAGGGGCGCGTCTTTTACTGCTCCCTCGGCCATCAGGCCCGCGACTTCGATACGCCGGAAGCGCGCGAGATTGTGCGTCGCGGCTTGTTGTGGGCAACGCGGCCATAAACAAGACAAGATTGGGAGGCCTGAACATGTCTGAAAAAGTGCGCGTCGGTGTCGTTGGCACCAGCAAATGGTGGGCGGATTGGTTTCACCTGCCAAAGCTGAAGGACTATCCTCGCGCGGAGGTCACCGCCATTTGTGGCCGTAACCGTGAGCGCGTGGAGGAACTGGCAAAGAAATATGAAATCCCCTCCGTTTTCACCGACTACCGGGAAATGATCGAGAAAGGTGGTCTTGAGGCGCTCGTCGTCTTGACGCCTGATGATCTACATTACCCTTTGACGATGGCGGCGCTTGATGCGGGGTTGCACGTTCTATGTGAAAAGCCGCTGGCGCTCAATGCGTCACAGGCCAGAGAAATGTATGCGAAGGCAGAGGCCGTTGGCGTCAAACACATGGTGTTCTTCACCTACCGCTGGCTGCCGCACTACCAATATTTGAAGACGCTCATTGAGGCTGGCTACATTGGACGTTGTTTTCATTGTCATATGCGTTATGAAGGCGGTTATGGCCGCGCTAACCAGTACGGATGGAGATTTGACGGTAAACGCGGCAATGGCATTCTAGGCGATCTCGGCTCACATATGATCCATCTGGCCCAGTGGTATCTGGGCGATGTCGTCAAAGTCAGCGCACATCTGGGCACGTTTGTGGAGCGGTCCGGCCCGGAAGGGCAACCCTTTGAGCCAGCCAATGACTCTGCCTCGCTCGCTCTGCAATTCGCGAATGGCGCGCACGGGACGATGCATGTCAGCGCGGTGGCGCATGTGGGCGAGCGGGGTCAGGAGCAGGAAATCCTGTTCCACGGGGAGGCAGGCACACTGGAGGCCCAGGCCACGTATGCGGGTGAGGCCATTCGCGGCGCGCGCGCCGAGGCCAAAGAGTTTGAGGCGCTCCCCGTCCCGGATTCATTTTGGGGAGCCGCAGACAAAAGCGACTCGTGGAGCGTGTTCGATAAGCAGCCGGTGGGCGTTCGCCTGTTCATTGATGCCATCCTGGACGACCGGCCGGTATCTCCGAACTTCTACGATGGGCTTAAAGTTCAAGAAGTGATTGACGCCGCCGTGGAGTCTCAACGGAAAGGCGCCTGGGTCTCGTTGCCATAGACGCAGTACACCTGCGAAACTTCCATTTTACTCAGGAGGCAAGCCATGACACGTCCTGTCACCCTCTTCACCGGCCAGTGGGCCGATCTGCCGTTTGAGACGCTCTGCGCCAAAGCCAGGTCGTTTGGCTACGACGGCGTGGAGATCGCCTGCTCGGGCGACCACTTTGAGGTGGACAAAGCCCTGAGCGACGACGCCTATATCCGCTTGCACCGGGACATCCTGGCGCGGCACGGCCTCCAGGTTTTCGCCATCAGCAATCACCTCGTCGGCCAGGCGGTGTGCGACCGGATTGACGGGCGCCACAAGACCATCGTGCCCCTGCACGTGTGGGGCGACGGCAAACAAGACGGCGTGCGCCTCCGCGCCGCCGAAGAGATGAGGAACACCGCCCGCGCCGCCGCGCTGTTCGGCGTCAAGGTCGTCACCGGCTTCACCGGCTCGTCCATCTGGCACCTGCTCTACTCGTTCCCGGCGGCGCCCCCGGAGATGATTGACGCGGGCTACCGCTTCTTCGCCACGATGTGGAACCCCATCCTCGACGTCTTCGACGAGGCCGGCGTGAAGTTCGCCCTCGAAGCGCATCCGACCGAGATCGCCTTTGATATCGCCAGCGCGGAGCGGGCGGTGCAGGCCCTCGACGGGCGCGAGGCCTTCGGCTTCAACTACGACCCCAGCCATTTCGGCTATCAGGGCGTGGACTACGTCGCCTTCATCCGCCGCTTCGCCGAGCGCATCTATCACGTCCACATGAAGGACGTGTACTGGTCGCCGCGCCCGACCGAGGTTGGCGTGTTCGGCGGGCACGTGGCCTTCGGCGACCGCCGACGCTACTGGGACTTCCGCTCGCTGGGACGGGGCAGCCTCAATTTTGAAGAGGTCATCCGCGCGCTGAACGCCATCGGCTACACCGGCCCGCTCTCGGTGGAATGGGAGGACAACGGCATGGACCGTGAGCACGGCGCGGCGGAGGCGTGCGCCTTCGTCCGGCGGCTGGATTTCCCGCCGTCGGCGATTGCATTTGACGCGGCGTTTGAGAGGCAGTAAGGAGAACAAACATGGCCGCAACGGGTTTCACCACGATGGCGGGGGCGAAGATCGAGCAGCCGGCGCCCGAAGTCGGCGTGGGGATGCTGGGCTACGCCTTCATTCGTATATGCGTACGACGCAATCCGTAATACGAATGGCGCCCCCGATCGCTCTTCAACTCTACACCATGCGCGAGGCGCTGGCGAAAGATTTCGCTGGCACGCTCCGGCGCATCGCCGTGATGGGCTACGTCGGCGTGGAGACGGCCGGCTTCCCAGAGGGAGTGACGCCGCGCGCCGCGAAACGCCTGTTGGACGACCTCGGCCTGACGGTCTGCGGCGCGCACAGCCCCCTGCCGCTCGGCGACAAAAAGAATGAAGTGCTGGAGGCAATGGCTGCGCTCGGCTGCGCGCGCCTGGTGTGCGCCTGGCAGCCGCCGGAGCACTTCAAATCGGCGGACGGCATCCGGCGCGTGTGCGCGATATTGAACGAGGCCAACACCCTCGCGCGCGACAGCGGCCTCACATTCGGCTATCACAACCACTGGTGGGAGTTCCTGCCAGTGGAGGGCGATGGCCGCCGCGCCTACCAGGTCATGCTGGAGCACCTTTCGCCTGAGGTGTTCTTGGAGATTGACACTTACTGGATAAAGACTGCCGGGGCCGACCCCGCCGCCGTCCTGCGCGAGCTGGGCGGGCGCGCGCCGCTCCTGCACATCAAAGACGGCCCGGCGGCGAAGGATGCGCCGATGACGGCGGTCGGCGACGGCGTGATGGATTTCGCGGCCATCGCTCGGGCCAGCGCGGCGGAATGGTGGATTGTGGAGCTCGACGACTGCGCGACCGACATGCTGGAAGCCGTCGAAAAAAGCTATCGTTATCTCGCCGGGAAAGGATTAGCGCGTGGAAGAAACTAACGTCGGCGTCGTGGGCTGCGGCAACATCAGCGGCGTCTACCTGAAGAACGCCCCGCGCCTGGGGCTGAACGTCGTCGCCTGCGCGGATATCGAGATGAGCCGTGCGCAGGCCAGAGCGGCCGAGTTCGGCATCAAAGCGCTCACCGTCGAGCAACTGCTGGCTGATCCCGCCGTCGAAATCGTCGTCAACCTCACCGTGCCCGCCGCGCACGCCGTGGTCAACCTCGCGGCGCTGAACGCGGGCAAGCACGTGTACACCGAGAAACCGCTGGCGGCGACGCGCGCGGAGGGGCAGAAGACGCTGGCCCTCGCCCGCGAGAAGGACCTGCGCGTAGGGGCCGCCCCCGACACCTTCCTCGGCGGGGGGGCGCAGACCTGCCGCAAACTGGTGGACGAGGGCGTGATCGGCGGGCCGGTGGCTTTTTCGGCTTTCATGGGATACAGCGGCCCCGAAGCGTGGCACCCCAACCCGGATTTTTTCTACCAGCCGGGCGCAGGGCCGATGTTCGACATGGGGCCGTATTACCTCACGGCGCTGATCCACCTGCTCGGCCCCGCCCGGCGGGTCACAGGCGCCGCGCGGGCCTCGTTCCCGGGGCGCACGGCCGGCCACCCCGACATTCGCGGACAAAAGGTCAAAGTCAACACGCCCACCCATGTCGCCGGCGTGCTGGAGTTCGCCAGCGGCCCCATCGGCACGGTGGTCACCACCTTCGACGTGCAGGCTCACCAGCAGCCGCGCATCGAAATCTATGGAAGCGAAGGCACGCTCAGCGCGCCCGACCCCAACACCTTCGGAGGACCAGTCCGCCTGTGGCTCAGGGGCGACAAAGAGTGGCGCGACGTTCCACTCACGCACGTCAACACCGGCAACGAGCGCGGCCTCGGCGCGGCGGACATGGCGCGCGCCCTGCGTTCCGGCCGCGCGCACCGGGCCAGCAGCGAGATGGCCTACCACGTCCTCGACCTGATGCACGCCTTCCACGACGCCGCCCGCGAGGGCCGCCACGTCGAATTAACCAGCGCCTGCC
>DATDRS010000273.1:0-14987 GCA_035291605.1 Anaerolineales bacterium
GCGGCCCAGGCGGTGACGTGGGCGCGGGCGGCAGGCTTTGAGAACCTCAACCTCGATCTCATCTACGGCATTCCGCACCAAACCCTCGGGATGTGGCAGGCGACCCTCAACCGCGTCCTGGCGCTGGGGCCGGAGCATCTCTCCGCTTACGCCCTCTCGCTGGAGCACGGCACCCCCATGCGGGCCTGGGTCTATCGCGGCCTGCTCCCCATGCCTGACCCCGACCTCGCGGCGGAGATGTACGAATGGGCGAGCGAGGCGCTGGAGAAAAACGGGTATGTGCAGTATGAGATTTCTAATTGGGCGCGAGGGGAGAAGCCAGAAGTGCGAAGTGAGAGGTCAGAGATCGGAAGTCGGAAGTCGGAGGACGCCAAATCTGACCTCGGACCTCTCACCTCTAACCTCCACTACGCTTGCCGCCACAACCTGCAATACTGGCGCAACCTGCCGTACCTGGGCTTTGGCGCGGGGGCGCATGGATACATGCACGATTGGCGCTATTCGAATGTCCTCGCTCCGACGGCTTACATTGAACGGATAGGGCAGGCGGATAAGGCCGACTTCCCTTTCTCTCCGGCCGTGGCGCAGGCGACTCCAACCACCCCGGACGAGACGATGGGCGAAACGATGATGCTCGGAATGCGGCTGACCCGCGAGGGCGTGGGAGACGATATTTTTCGCGAGCGTTTCGGCCTGGGGCTGGGCGAGAAATATCCGCGCGAACTCCGGCGGCTGAAGGCGTTGGGACTGATTGAATGGGACTCGACGGGGGCGCGCTTGACGAAACAGGGCCGGTTGTTGGGGAACCGGGTGTTTCGAGAATTTGTGTGAGTTGGCGTGGAGAGTTCGAGCGTCTAACTGTGCCGGTTCAACAACTGGTCGGTCAGTTCGCGCAAGGCGACGCCGGCTTCTCCGCCGACAGCCGCCGCTTCCAGATGCGCTAACGCTTCCGTGGTTAAGGCGTGCGCCTTCTGTTGCGCGTAATCCCGCGCGCCCAGCTTTTCCAGCGTCGCCGCCAGGTCGGCCACGCTCTCGCCGGGTTGGTGGGGCTGGGCATAGGCCCTGGCAAACTGGGGCGAATGCTCAAGCCCGTAGACGACCGGCAGGCTCTTCTTTCTCTTCTCCAGGTCGCTGGCGGCGGATTTGCCCGTGACCGCCGGGTCGCCCCAGATGCCTAGCAGATCATCCTGAACCTGGAAAGCCAGCCCGAGGCTGCGCCCATAACCATACAGGCTCTCGACACGCTTTTCGTCGGCCCTGGCGAGGCAGGCCCCCAGGCGTGTGGCGGCGGCGATCAAGGCCGCCGTTTTTGCTTCGATCATCGCCATGTATTCGGTCACGCTCACCTGCTCGCGTTTCTCGAAAGACATGTCGAGATACTGCCCCTGCGTAAGCATCAGGCAGGTGTGGTCGAAGTCTTCCAGCGTGCTCAGCGCGTCGGCGGGAGATACGCCGCGCGCGAGCAGCGCCTGCGGGGCCAGGTGCGCGAGGATGAACATCGCGTCCCCGGCGTTAATCGCCTGCGGCTGACCCCACCTGGCCCACACGGTGGGCCGGCCCCGCCGGAGCGGGCTGTTATCCTGAATGTCGTCGTGGATGAGCGAAAAATTGTGCAGCAACTCAATCGCGGCGGCGATGGGCAGCGCGCGCTCCCACACGCCGCCCGCGGCCGCGCAACTCAGCACGCACAACAGCGGCCGGAGGCGCTTGCCGCGCGCGCTTGCCGGCGCCGGGTGGCCCTGTTCATCCTGCCAACCCAGATGATATGCGAGCATGGCATAGTATTCGCTCAGGTGCGCGGGGCCAGCGCCGACCGCGCGGCGCAACTCCGTTTCGATAGCGTCGAGGTAGACCGGGGCAAGTTGGGAGAGCATAAGGCACGAGCGGCGTGAGGCGTTCACGCCTCACGCCTCAGCGGCGTCGTTTGGAGTTGGGCAATGGTGCCCGCCCCGGCCGCGAACATGGCGATGCGCAAGGTGCGCGCCAGTTCGGCGATGGTTTCAATCACGGCTTCGGCTGAAACAGCGGCGGCTTTGAGCATCGGCCCGGCCAGGCCGCACAGGCCCGCCCCCAGCGCAACGCATTTAGCCACATCAACCCCGTCCCGCAAGCCGCCGGAGGCGATGACAGGCACTTGGGGCGCCGCCCGGCGCACGTTTTGGATCGCCTCGGCGGTGGGGATGCCCCAGTCAATAAAAGCGGCCGCCACGCGCTTGTGCGACTCTGTTTTAGCGCGGTGCATTTCCACCTGCGACCACGAGGTGCCTCCGGCCCCTGCCACGTCAATGGCGGCGACGCCGGCCGACGCCAGCTGCCGCGCGGCCTGTTCCGAGACGCCCCAGCCGACTTCCTTAGCGATCACCGGCACGCCCCTCGGTTGCAGCGCGCGGCACACGGCTTCAATCTTTTTGAGCAGGCCGGCAAAGTTGCCATCCCCCTCAGGCTGCACGGCCTCCTGCAGCGCATTGAGATGCAGAATCAGCGCATCGGCCTGGATCATCTCGACCGCGCGCAGGCATTCATCCACGCCATAGCCGTAGTTGAGCTGGACAGCCCCAAGGTTGGCGAACAACAAAATATCGGGGGCCACGTCGCGGACCTGAAACGTGGGGGCGAGATTAGGGCGCTCGATGGCGGCGCGCTGCGAGCCAAGCCCCATGGCGATCCCCGTCGTCTGGGCCGCCGTCGCGAGGGTGCGGTTGATTTCCCGGGCGCTCTCCGTTCCCCCCGTCATAGAGGAGATGAGCAGCGGGGCGCTCAGCATCTTGCCGAACCATTGCACGCGGGTATCCACCTGGGCCAGGTCAATTTCCGGCAGGGCCTGGTGGACAAAGCGATAGCGCTCCAGGCCCAGGGTGAGGCCGGAGCGCACGTCTTCTTCCAGGTTAATCCGGATGTGATCCGCTTTACGCGCTTCGATGCCCGTAACTTTAGCCATGCAGCGGGGTTTCCATTATCTGAGCGGCGGCAATCTTACCAGCCGGGTTAGTGACTGTCAAACGAATGTACGAGAGGGCGGAATTGACTCGCCCGGGACTGACCGTTGGTCAGATTCTGATCGGTCTCGCCTTGACAAGGCCTCGCCGTGACACATACAATGGGGCGCGTCTGCCCAGATACTACACTGTCCTAATTAAGGAGAAGACACCATGGCCGATACGCTTGAAGAAGTAAAAGGCATCATCGTCGAATTGCTCGGCGCTGATCCGACTAAAGTCATCCCCGAGGCGCGCTTCCGCGAAGATTTGGAAGCTGACTCGCTGGACCTCGTCGAACTCATCATGGCTTTTGAGGAGAAATTCGGCGGCGAAATCTCGGATGAGGACGCGCAGAAGATCACCACCGTGGGCGAGGCCGTCCAATATCTCGAAGCTCGCCTGAAGAAGTAGCGGCGCGAACTGGTGGAATGGAACGTGGAGCGGGGCGAGAGATGCGTGGCGCGTCTCTCGCCCCGTTTTGATTCACGAGGCGCGTGGGCCGAAGACGTGCGCCAGTCCGGCCAGGACCAGGCCCGCAAAACCCGCCAACATAGCAAGCCAACCGATCCCGATGGCCCAGGGTGCGTTGAGCAGCTCGGACGCCACAGGCCGGACGGCGAGCAAAGCCCACAGGCCGTACGCGCCGCCCAATCCGGCGAGGCAAATCTGGACCAGGTCATTAAGTTCGGCCGGGAGGTAAAGCGTGAGGAGAATGCCAAACGGCAAAGCGCCGGCGATGAAAAACTGCGCCTGGAATTCAGCCTCTTTATACGCCGTGAGGAGGTAAGGATAGGGTGGAAAGACGGCGACGTTGCAAAGCAAGGCGAGCATGAGCAGACACCACTCAAAGAGAGAAGCGGGCAGGGGTGGAATCCAGCGCCGCCGCGTGTGAGGCCTCGAATATCGGGCAGCGGCGATGCTCAACAGCAAGGCTAAGCCGGCGAGAGGGACCAGGAATGAGAGACGGCCGAAGGACTCGGAGCCATCGCGCACGCCCGGCAAAAACGTGACCCACTCGGATAGTTCATAGCCGTTCAGGCGGAGGGAGGCAGCCGGGTGTGTGAGCCAGGGGCTCCAGTAGCCGATCAAGGCGACGATGGCCCATAGCCGGGGGTCTGAGGCCTGGGGCCGGCGGGATGCTATTCGCATAGCTGGCTGTGCAGGCAGTTAGCTCACGCAGTCGGTGGAAATCCGGGTTCTCGGAAAAACCGGGTTTGTGAGTCTTTGGTGGAAGTTCGCAGGGATCAGGTCCTCGGGACTTCGGGCTGGGGGACCAATTCATCCATCAGGCGGTGAATCTCTTTTTCTTCCGTCTGCTGCGCCTTGAAGTAGTCCACCATGAACTGCGAGCGGCGCAAGCGCAGGGCCATCGGCCCGACTGCCCGGATGTCGGCCGGAGTGGCTTCCGCCCGGCCATCGGCCGCCGCGTGGGCGCGCGCCGCCTCGAACATCGTGATCTCCGCGCGGAGCGAGTCTACTTCCAGCTTGTGCACCAACCCCAATCCGGCTTGCTCGGCTCCGGGCGTGAGCCGGACGTCCTGGACCACATTGCGCGCCGCCTGAATTTCGTTCCGCATGGTGATGAGCTCGGCGGCGTAAGCCGCGATCATCGCGCGCGGGTTGTTGAGATAAGTGCGCACGCGCCGGTAGGCCTCCAGCCGCTCCGCCGGCTCGGTCAGGCCGGGCACCATCAGCCGCAGGCCGAAGCGGTCGAGAATCTGCGGGCGCAGGCGGCCTTCCTCGGGGTTCATCGAGCCGATCAAAACGAAGCGGGCGCGATAAGTGGCGGCCAGCGCCCCGCGCCGGACGGTGTAAATCCCCTGCGCTGCGGCGTCGAGGATGGCGTCCACGATCTCGTCCGCCAGCAGGTTCACCTCATCCACGTACAGCAGGTTTTGATCGGCGCGGGCGAGGAGGCCGCGCTGAATGAGCATCCGATTGTTGAGCGCAGCCCGCTCGTTCAACCCCCCGACGACGTCCTCCAAACGCGCGTTGAGCGGCAATTCCACCAGGCGCACGGGGTCGGGGTACGTCAGCGAGCGCCCCTCGCCATATTTTTTCGCGCAGTCCGGGCAAACGGCTTCCATCCCGCCGGTCTCGATATCTTCGGGGAGACAGCCATATTCGCAGGCCGAACGGTTGACGAGCGGCAGCAGGTCGGTGAGGCCGCGGACGGCCGTGGTTTTCCCGGTGCCGCGCGGGCCGACGAGCAGGACGCCGCTGATGGCCGGGTTGACGAGAGCCAGCAGGAGCGCGATCTTCATCTCTGCCTGGCCGACCAGCGCAGGAAAAGGGAATGGCAGGGGTTCGGCCAACCCGCGGTCTTCGGCAGGCTTGGCCTCGATGATGCGTTTGCCCGCGGCCACTTCGAGCAATTGCATGAGGGATGAAACGGGTTGCTCTGGCATAGGTCAGTCCGTTTGATGCCTGGCGCGCTGGGCCAACCGGTAGGCCTGGCGTTCCCGCGCGGCTTCCCATTGGCTGCGTTCGGCCTCTGTCTCCAGCCGGAGCGGTGGAACGGTTGCCGGGTGTCCGGCCTTGTCCAGCGCCACGTAGACGACGTAGGCGGTGTTGGTGTGCGTCTGCTCGCCGGTCAACAGGTTTTGCGCCGTCACTTCGACGCGCACTTCCATGGAAGTCCTCCCCACGTAAGTAAGTTCGGCGGTGAACGTCACCAGGTCGCCGAGGTGGATCGGCTCGCGGAACAGCACCTGATCCACCGCGACCGTGACGGCTGGCCGCTGGGCGTGGCGCATGGCGGCCGCGCCGCCGGCCTCGTCAATGAGTTTCATGATGATGCCGCCGTGCACGTTGCCCATCGTGTTGGCGTCGGTGGGCTGCATCAGGTGCGCCAGGGTGACACGCGAGGCGCCGACCGGTTTCGCCAGGGTGTCCATCAGTCTATATCTTTCGCTGCCGGATCGGCGTCCAGCGTATGCAGACGCTCCGGCATTTCGTCAAAGACATCCACGGTATCGTAGGACAGCTCGGACATCAGCGGCGGCAGCGGGGCTGCGCTGGGCATCTTGATTTTCACCGGCGGTGGCGCCGGTGGCTGGCGGCGCGGCAGGGTCTCGCTGATATCCCGCTTGCGCAGGATGCGAAAATCCTTCGAGAGCCAGCCCACGTACTCTCCCACGACTGAGAAGACCCGGCTCTCCCGGTCCACCCAGCCGACCCATTCGCCCCGCTGACTGTAAATATACCCATCCACCAGCAAACCTGTCCAATCACCGTGCGTCGAATAAAGTGGAAATTGCGGCATATACACGCTCCGAGTATCTAAGGTGGGTCTCACCGGGATTATAGGCTATCTTGGGGCAGGATCAAAGGATGTGTCTGTCAACGGATTGAACGGACGCCCCAGGCAGGTGAGAGGGCACGATCGCCGCTACGAAGCGGTGGAGAGGTTACAGTAAATGCCGAATAGTTGCTTCGCTGACTCGCCCCAACTGAACTCGCGCACACGTCCGTAGCCTTTGGCGATCAGATCGGCGCGCAAATTTTCGTCAGTCAAGGCCTTGTCCAGCGCAGCCTCCAGGGCCTCCACGTCGGTGGGGGAGACGAGCAGAGCAGCATCTCCGGCGACTTCCGGCATTGAAGAGGCTGTGGAGGTGACGACGGGCGTGCCGCATGCCATGGCTTCGAGGATGGTAAGGCCGAAGCCTTCGTACAGGGACGGGTAGGCCACGACGCGAGCGGCGGAGTACAGGGCGGGCAAGTCGGCGTCGGCGACGAAGCCAGGGAAGATGACGCGCCGGCTCAAGCCCAGTCTTCCGACTTCGGCGAAGATGGCATCAAATAGCCAACCCTGGCCGCCGGCGATCACCAATTTGAGGTCGGTGTGGCGCAGCCGGGCTAAGGCCTGGATCAACCGGGCGTAGTTCTTGCGCGGCTGAAGCGTGCCGACGGCCAGGATGAACGGGGCTGGGCCAATGCCATACTTCGCGCGGACGGCCTGCAACCGGGCAGGATTGGCGACCGGCTTGAAGGACTCATTCACGCCGTTGTAGAGGACGGAGATTTTGTGTGGGGGCGTATGGTACAGTTCTATCAGATCGGCGCGCGTAGCCTGCGACACAGCGAGGATGTGATCGGCGCGCGCCACCGAACGGGGCACAACGCTGCTTAAGTAGTGCAGGAGGCCGGGAGCCGCGGAACCGGGGTCGCGGACAAACGATAGGTCGTGCACCGTCAGCAGGGTGCGCGTGCTCCGGCGGACAGGGGGGAGAGTGAAGTCCGGGGAGTGGAAAATGTCAATCGGCCCGGTGATCCACTCCACGGGCAACGGCGCACGCACGCGATGCCACAACCGGGCGAGCCAGATGTCGTGGAAGGGCAGGGAGGTGACGTGGAAGTTGGGACCGAGCGGTGGCAGGGGCCGGGGCCGGTCGCGCGAGGCAAAAAAAATCCGGTACTGCGTCTGGTGATCCGCCGCTGCGATTGCGCCTAGTAACTCACGGGTATATCGGCCAATGCCGCCGCCTTGCTGGACGGCGGAGGTGGCGTCAAACCCGATGCGCATGTGCGCCGTCGGCGCGGCTGGCTAAGGCCCGGCGGACGTGCTCGACCAGTTCCGGAGAGCGCACCGGTTTGGTCAGGAAGTCACTTGCCCCGGCGGATTCGCTTTGTCGGCGGCTTTCCAGGTCCGAACGGGCGGTGAGGACGATGACCGGCAAGGTGCGCGAAGGTTCGCTCGCGCGCAACTGGCGTAGCAGCGAAAAGCCGTTCATGCCCGGCATCATCAGATCGAGGATGATCACATCCGGCTTGTTCTGGGAGAGCCAGGCGAGCGCCTGATCGCCGGAGAAAGCCGTGTGCGCCTCGAAGCCCGCACGTTTGAGCGCCGTCTGCATGACGGAGGCCAGTTGCTCGTTATCGTCAACGATGAGAATGCGGGGGAGCGGCTCAGGCGACATCGCGGTAAGTCCAGTAGCGGTTGACGAAGAAGTTCCAGAGCATGACGACGATCACGGCGCAGGCCAGCGCAAGGTTGTTGCCCAGGTTGATGGGCGCAATCCGGTCCAGGCCCAGGGCTGCCACGGCGCGGGTGGTGAGAGGCAGGGTCAGCGCGAAGATCGGCGTGCGGATGAACAGACTGAGCACGCTGACAATCACGAACATGGTAATTTTCTTCAGCACGGGGCTGGAACGCGCTTCCGGGTAAATCCAGAAGTAGTTCCACAGGAAGTTGCTGGTGACGGCGGTGGAAAACGAAAGCGCCTGCGTGATCACTTCGTCCGTGATCGTGCCCGGGAGGTTGTAGACGAGGTGGATGAGGTTAAACGCGCCAAAATCCACCACAAACCCGAACGCGCCGACGAAGAGGAATTTGACGAAACGTTTCGGCTCCGGCGATAGGTTATGCGCATACGCATAGAACCTAGACACGAGCGGTGTCCTTTGGAGGTCGAGAAGCATAGGTCAATAGAGCCAGAAGACCGGCAATGAGAAAATGGATATTGTTGACGTAGAGATTGTCTACGATCTGGTGGAGACTGAGATGCGTCCAGGCACCTAACAGCCCCAACGCCAGGCCGCGAGCAGTCCCCGTCGTGCGACTAGTGGCCCGAATTGTAAGGGCAATTATTGAACCCCACAAGATGACATAGGTCATAAGTCCCAACACGCCGGTTTCGGCTAGCACGTTCAGGTAGATCATATGGGCGTGCCCAAGCGCGTTTTCCCAGTTGAACAGCCGGAATTGCGGATACGCGGCGGCATAATTGCCTAGCCCCACCCCGAGCCAGGGGTTCGCCTGCGCCATCGCCTGCGCGGCCTGCCAGTGCGCCAGCCGTTCGACAATGGCGAAGTTGAGATCGTTGATATTCGCCCCGCGCACGTCGGTGACGGCGACGAAATCGGCGGCCTCCGCCAGCCGGTTGGCGATGCTGGCCGGGATCAAGCCCGCACGGAGCAGCGCGAACCCGGTGCCGAACGCCGCGAGGGCCAGCCCTACCCCCACCGGCCAGCGACGGGGCAGGGCTACCGCCATGGCCAGACCGGCTGCCGCCGCGCCGAGCCACGCGCCGCGCGAGAAGGAGAAGTAGAGGGAGGCGAGCATGAAAGAGGAGGCTAGCAGGAAGGAGGAAGAAGCGAGAAGGAGACTCGCTGGCTTCCTTCTGCCGGCTTCCTTCATGCTTTCGATTGCCAGACCCGCGGCCAGGGGCCAGATGAGACCGAGGAACCCCCCATACGGGTTGGGTTGCTCGAATGTGCCGTAGGCGCGGTAGTGGGTACCCAGGATGCGGAAAGCCTCCGGGCCTTTCTCGCGGAATTCGAACTGCCATACCCCAATCGCCGCCTGGATGAGACCCGCGACCAAAATCCCACCAATGATCCACCTGACTCGCCCGCGCTCCATCTCCGTAATCAGGATCACCATCCCGACCGCAATCTCAATCCATTTGAGCGCCTCTTTCAGGCCCTCTTCGATTGAAAGCGCCGGAAGCAGCGAGAACAGCCCGACGCCAATATAAAGGCCCAGGGGGAGGAAAAGCCCAACATAGGGGATGATGATCTTCCGGTTCAGCGCCCCCCGTGCGAGCCAGCCCGCGGCCGCGAAGGCGAAGAATATCTGGCCCCAATCGGCCGGCAAATCGGGACGCGCCGCGGCAAGATAGGCCTTTGCCGGGCCGAGGCTGATTGCCAGACTCAGGCCGATGGCAGGCTCCCACGCAGAGGCCGCGAGCAGGCCCGTCCCGACCAACAAGCCGAGTGAGTATTCGAGAGGCAGGCGGATGATAAGGATGCTTAGAACGAAGGCCGCGCTCGCCAACCAGGAGGCCGGAGAGTGCAGGAGGGACAAGGTAAGGGGGCGGCGGGGTGACAGCATAGAATAGTCTTGACGCCCCGCTTTCACTCTGCTCCTAACTCATCACTTTGTGGAAATAGTCAATGGTGAGCCTTAGGCCGTCTTCGACTTCAACTTCGGGTTCCCAGTTTAACGCCTGCCTGGCCTTGGTGATATCAGGTTGGCGGCGCTGAGGATCGCCCTCCGTGCGCCCCCGAGGGATGAACTTGACGCCCGCCGGATTGCCGGTGACCCGGTTGATCGTCTCGGCGAACTCAAGGATGCTCATCTCGTGCGGGTTGCCCAGGTTGACCGGCGTGTGCTCGTCGGAGAGGAGCAGGCGATAGATGCCCTCGACCAGGTCGGAGACATAGCAGAAACTGCGGGTTTGTGAGCCATCGCCGTAAACTGTGAGCGGTTCCTGGCGCAGGGCCTGCCCCACGAAGTTCGGCACGACGCGGCCATCGTCGAGATGCATGCGCGGCCCGTAGGTGTTGAAGATGCGAACGATACGCGTGTCCACACCATGCGTACGGTGATAGGCCATGGTGATGGCCTCGGCAAAGCGTTTGGCCTCGTCGTACACCGAACGCGGGCCAACAGGGTCCACATGGCCCCAGTAGGTTTCCTTCTGCGGGTGCTCGAGCGGGTCGCCGTAGACCTCGGACGTGGAGGCGAGCAGGAACTTCGCCCCCTTGGCTTTGGCGACGCCCAGCGCGTTGTGCGTGCCGAGTGCGCCGACTTTGAGCGTCTGAATAGGCAATTGCAAATAGCTGGTGGGCGCGGTCTGCGAGGGGCTGGCGGGCGAGGCGAAATGGAGCACGGCCCCTATTGGCCCCTCGACGTAGATGTAGTTCGAGACGTTGTGCTTGACGAAGAGAAAATCCTCCCGCCCGGCCAGATGGTAAATGTTGCGCGCCGCGCCGGTGATGAGATTATCCATGGCGACGACCGAGTGACCCTCGGCCAGCAGCCGGTCGCAGAGATGGGAACCGATGAACCCGGCCCCGCCAGTGATGAGGATACGCATGGTGGTTTCTTTCGATGGATCAAGCGGATAGGATCGAGAAGGATTTTATCACAGGAGAGGGATGCCTCGCATTCATGGCCCCGGCTCCCGGGCGAGTCTTTGGAGGTGCTGCATCAGCGCCAACGTCAGGCAAAAGGCATAAGCGAGGTCAACGAGGAAGAAGGAATTGTCTACCAGGCCGTGGGCCAGCATGTCGGCGACGGAGGCCATGAGGCCGAGGCACAGGGGAAGTAATGCGGAATTGGTCGGAGATGAGCGCAGGCGGCGATAGACGCCAACCGCCGCTTTCCAGAACCCGATTTGCAGCCACAGGCCGGAGGCGAAGCCGAAGAGTCCCAGACGGCTGAGGTAGTCGAGGGCGATGTTGTGCGGGTGCGAGAGGTTCGGCTCCTGCCATGCCTCGGGGAGGATGTATTTGCTCCGGTACTGGTAGAGGAAGTTGTCCGGCCCCACGCCGAAGAGCGGCTGATCCAGGAACATGCGCCATGCGGAGAGCCATAACTTGGTCCGGAAAAATGACGTGCCGCTGGCCGGGTTCAGCAAGGCGGCAAAGCGTGGAATCCGGCTCAGAAAAGGGAGCGCGGCGAGGCTGGCGGCAGCCCCGGCCCCGACGACGATCAGCCCCCTGCGCCTCAGCCAGCCGACGAAGATGAAGGCCACCGCGGCCGGGATGCCAAGGAAGAGCGCACCCTTGGAGTAAGTGAGGAAGAGTGTGAGGCCCAGAATAACGGCGGCGAGAGCGTAGAAGAAGCGGCGACGGGATAGTAATTGGTAAATGGTAATCCGAGATTCGAGGTCGGAGACTGTTTTGCTCATCAGCGCCACGGCGAGGGTGATGGGGAATGCCCGACCCAGGTAAAGGGCCAGATTGTTGGGCGAGCCATAGACGCTGCGGATGCGCTCGACGCCGCCTTCGGCGGTGATGAGGTTGGTTTGAGTAACGTATTGATAGAGGCCAATGCCGGCGACGACGACCGCGCCGAGGACGAAGAAATCCACGATGCGCCAAAGTTCTTTGCGGTCGAGTGGGGTATAGCGGAGGATGAAATAAAAGATCACCGGCTCAAGAATGACGACGCGGTACTCGCGCAGGGCGATGGCTGGGAGGGACGCCGTAGGGATGCTCAAGGCCGAGGCGACCAGCAGGGCAAGAAAAGCCCAGTCGAGGGTAGAAAAGGATGAAGGATGAGGGATGGAGGATGAAAGAGGCTGCTCAAAATCAGAGATCGGAGGTTGGCGGCTTGAGGCCGGAGACTGGGGGTCGGAAGCCCGAGGCCGAGGGAGAGGGCCTTGCGCCTTGCGCCTTGCGCCCTGCGCCGTAAACATTGTCAATATGGGCCGGAAGTTGTGCAGGCTCCACACGACCAGGGCCATAAGCGTGGTGATTTCAACTAGCGACGCGCCGCGCTGCCAGAGGGGGCGGGGTTGGAGATAGAACGGGATGAAGAGAGCGGCGAAGGCCAGAGCCAGGTCAAGGCGGAGGTAGAAAAGCAGGAAGAGGGCGATGAGCGAAAGGAGCGCGAACAGGAAGGAGGGCGAAAAGTAAAACACCCCGGCGGTGAGGGCGGTCACGACAATTGGCGCGGTGTCGCCGAAACGGCGCGCGATGGCAATCAAATCATCGCCAAAAGTCAGCCACGAGGAAAGATAGAGCAGAGCGCCGATGATCGCCGTGAGGAAGAGTTGCCCGGTTGCGCCGAGGCGTTCCCACTCGCCGTGGATGAGACTGTTGAAGGCCCCCCATTCGAGTTGGCGGCCAAAGTGCCACATGCCCCCGAGGCTGAGGAGGATGAAGATCAGAACGAGGGTGAGGGCGACCAGGTAACCCGTAATGGGCAGGCGGTGGCCCACCGAGAAACCGGCCACCGCCCACTGCTCCCAGCCGCGGTCAGGTTGGATGACCGCAATGTGGACCTGGTTCGGGTCGAGGCCGGAGGCGACCGGGACGGTATTGACCTGTGGTCTCAAGTCAGGCGAGGTGAGGACCAGATAAGCGCCGCGTTCGTCGCGCGGCAGCCGGTTCGCGGGCTGGCCGTCAATCGTCACGTAAAGGTAGGCGCGATAGTCGGCGCGGCGGACTTTGAGGGCGAGGTCAGTGCCTTGAAAGGTGAATTCGAGCCGCGCGGTCTCAAAGGTTTGCGGGATGTCCGCGCCGAGGTCGGAGAACTTCCAGTCCCCGTAGTATTGGGCGGAAGGGGTCACCGCGAAGTGGTTGCCAGGAGGCGCGGCAAGTCCCGAGTCCGAATTGCCGGCGTTAATCGCCGTGAGTAAGGGGGCGGGTTGGTTATGCACATCCACCAGGGCGAAGCCCCAGTGCGGGTCGTCAGGCGGGGCGGCGGGTTGAAAGTTTTCGAG
The DNA here is from genome assembly GCA_035291605.1 of Anaerolineales bacterium. Classification (GTDB taxonomy): domain Bacteria; phylum Chloroflexota; class Anaerolineae; order Anaerolineales; family UBA6663; genus DATDRS01. The sequence goes on from DATDRS010000273.1 coordinate 13,157, forward strand.
GGCCAGCGGCCCGGCCCACGGCCATTCGTTTCGCGCGCGGCGATAGGCGGCGAGGGTGTATTCAGCCTGCGCCTCGGACGTGGCCCTTCCCCACGCCGACGCCTCATGCGTGTTCCAGCCGAAGTTGCCCGCCCACAAGAGCTTGTGCGCGTCGCCATTGTCCTCCATCACCTGCCGCAAAAGGGTAAAGCGCGAGAAGTTGAGAATAGCCGGATCGGCGGCGCGGTGGTCGGGGCCGGTATAGTAGCCGTAGGGTTTTCCAGCCGCCGCGTCGAAGTATTTGCCCGCCCCGAAATCGTAGAGCTGTTGCAGATAGATCAAGTCGCTGTAGTTGTCTGGACCGGTTTCGACGTTAGGTGCGAGGGCGGCGGCGAGGACGATGGCCTGTGAATCGGCGGCGTGAATGGCGGCGTAGGCAGCTTGCAGGAGCGCGGCGTAGCGCGCGGCTGATGGCGGCTGGCCTCCCCAGCCCAGCAGGATGTTTGGCTCGTCCCAGATTTGGTAGACGTCAATCTGGTCACGGTAGCGCGCGGCGAATGCGCCGGCGAAGCGCGCGAAGTCTTCGACGGAGGCGGGCGGGGCGGAGCGCCGGAAGGATTCTTCGGGAGGGTAGGGGGCGGGCAAGGCCCAAGCGGGAGTGTAGTTAAGGACGGCGATCAACTCTTTGCGGCGTGATTCCACGCGTCCGACGATTTGATCCCACGTGTCCCAGTAGAACTCTCCCCGCCGCGGCTCGATCTCATCCCACGGGAACGTCTGGCGCAGCCAGTAGAAGGCGGTGAGCGAGTCGAGGACGGGGTTGAGGTCGCCATACTGTTGGAGCGCGACATTGACGGCGAGGCCGCTCGGGCGCGGGTCGAGGCTGGGATCGGGCAGGCCATTGACCGTGCCGAAGGTCTGCGTGGTATGCTGGTGGACCACCGCCGTCGTGCCGAGGAGCGAGGCGAGGAGGGCGAGGGTGCTGATAAGGAAGAAGGTGCGTTTCATCCTGGCTGCTTGAGCGTCGTCACCGAATTATCGCCGAGGTAGTGTAAAAAGGGCGCGGGGCATCGTTGAGCGGGTAAAAGGTGGTGCCCATAGCGTGGAGACCATCGTACAATCCAAGTTCCAGTTGGTATTCACCAGGTGGGATGGTTGCGGGGAGGTCGAGAATTAGTGGTTGAATATACAGATCGCCTTCGCGATAGTGATGGCCTGGCAAGCCCAAGCCGCCAGTGTTCAGCAGTGTCGAGCCGTCAGAAGCGTTGAGATGCAGATAAGGTTGGTAGATGTAGTTGATACGGGTTTCCGGCAGACTTTCGATGAGCAGATAAACGGTCATTGTGACAATGTGTCCGCTTCGAATCGAGTCGTTCAATGTGTATCCGAGTAGGGTCAGTCCTGTTTCACTCGGCCAGTCCACCCGTATCTCCGGCAGAGCGGCTGCCGCGGAACGGTCCAGCGCTGGAAACACGTCGAAAGCCACAAAATCATTGCCGGGGAAGATCAAAGTTTCTTCACGCCGGGCCAAGACAAATGGCTTGGGTGGCCCCCCGTGACCGAGGCGGATATAGATCGCTGGCCGATTCTGCGGGAGGATCAGCAGATCGGAATCAATAAACCAGGACACGGTCGCCAGAGGCCTGTGGGACCAGGCGGTGAGGTCTGTGTCTGGCAGATTGGCATATCCCTCGGTTACCTGGTGCTTGTCAACTAACTGTTGCAGGGTCGCTCCAAGACGCCGGCTGGTGCCCAGGGTGATCAGGTCCAGATCAGCCGGAGCGGGACGAGCAGCGTTACTTAGATTGCCCGCGTTGAACACGACGAATGTGGTCATTGCCAGTATGATGCT
>DATDRS010000274.1:0-4175 GCA_035291605.1 Anaerolineales bacterium
CCGATCTGCTGCACTGGTCCGATTGGCGGTTGGTTCACGCGGCACACCAGATCGCCACCGGCAGGTGGTCGCATGAGTGCCCACACGTGGTCGAGCGAGGCGGCCGCTTTTATCTGTTTCGCACGGAAGACTACGCCACTGCCCGGACCCACGTCTTTTGCAGCGACAATCCGCGCGATTTTGGCGTCGGCGCCGCGGCTGACGAGAAGTATCTGGGCGAGTTGCCGGTAGCAGCGCCTGAGATTATCTTCGACGCATCGGGTCAGGAATACATCACGTCGAATCACGACCTGCGCCTGGGGACACAGTTGTGCCGGCTCACCTGGGAGTAAGCTCAGAGCCAGCGTCCGGACCGGAGAACATTAACTTACCCGAGCACCTGTGATCCTGTCCGGCGCACCGTGACAGTTCCGGTACCCGCCGACCGCGCATGCGCCGTTTTCAACGAGGGGCCTGGCTTTGATTGACGCAGCGCTATGACTCGTATATTCTCATATGAACACCGCCATACTTCCGAACCGCATGCCTGCCGACCCTTCTCGCCACCGGAATGTACTGCGGGGCCAAGCGCTCCGAGCCGTCGCCATGCCGCTGGGCGGCCTGGGCACCGGCAGCATCGCGCTGGGCGGTGATGGCTCGCTACGCCAATGGCAGATCACCAATCAAATTAATCACCTGGCGTGTGTGCCGCATTCGTTCTTCGCCGTCTGGGCGCAGCCCGTTCAACCGGATGCGCCGGCCGTCGCCCGCGTGCTCCAGTCGGGCGCGCTGTACGACACCGATGGCCCGCTGCCCCCGCCCACCTCCAACGACCACCTGGTGCCGCCGGCCGCGCGGGCGCTGCTACAAGACCTGCCTGGTGTTGCCACGGTCGAATATGTAGGCGAATACCCGATCGCGGAGTTGGCTTATCTGGACCCCGCTCTTCCAATGCAGATGACCTTGGAGGCGTTCAGTCCCTTCATTCCCCTCGACAGCAAAGACTCGGGCCTACCCGCCATTTTCTTCAACTTTCGCGTCGCCAATGTCACCGACCAGGTCATGCGCGTCTCGGTGCTGGCCAGCCTGCAGAACATGGTCGGCTGGGATGGCATCGCCCCTATCGAAGGGACGCGCAGCAGTGGTTATGGCGGCAATCGCAATACACTGGCGCGCCTGGATGGGCTGACCACAATTGAGATGACCACGACGAGCCTGACAGCAGGTGACGAGCTCTATGGCAGCCTGGCGCTGGCCGCTTTCGCCCCGGAAGCAACCGGCCTGGCCCAGTGGGAAGACCTGTCTGCGTTGTGGGAAGATTTCGCGGCCGACGGCGCGCTGGGCGGCGGTGATGGCGGCGCCCCCAGCGTGGCCGGAGCCACCTGGAACGGGGCGCTGGCCGTGCCCGTCACGCTCGACCCGGGCGCCTCACGCACGCTGTGCTTCGTCATCGCCTGGCACTTTCCCAACCGCTGCTTCGACTACGCCAACGACCACTACGCTCGCTTATTGGGGTGGGCTGGCCCGCGCGACAAGTTCCGCCTGGGCAACCAGTACAACAACTGGTTCCGCTCGGCCGGGGGGGTCATCGCCTATGTGCACGCCAACCGCGAGCGCCTCGTCCAGAATACCCGCCTCGCCCGCGATACGCTCTATGCGACCACCCTCCCCGCCGCCCTGGTCGAGGCGGTAACTTCACAAGTGAGTGTCTTGCGCTCGCCGACGTGTTTCTGGACGGAAGATGGCCGCTTCTATGGCTTTGAAGGCGGCTCAGGCGCCTCCACCCCGGCCCACATAGCGGGCGGCAGTTGTCCGCTGAACTGCACACATGTCTGGAACTACGAGATGGCCCTGGCGCGTTTGTTTCCGGCCCTGGAGCGCACGCTGCGCGATACCGAGTGGAACATCCAGCAGCACCCGGATGGCTGGCTGCCGCATCGCGTGCCACTGCCGCTCGACCGGCCGCGCCCAGGCGAGCACAGCCTGGGAGGCCCGCGGCGCGCTGCGCTCGATGGTTTACTGGGCGGCATCTTGAAGACGTATCGCGAGTACCGAGCCAGCGGAGAGGCGGAATGGCTGGCCCAGATGTGGCCCGGGGTGAGGAAAGCCCTGACCCATATCTGGACGGTGCATGACCCAGACCAGGCGGGCACCATCAGCGGCGAGCAGCCGAACACCTACGACATTTCCGTTTATGGCCTGAACACCTTCATCGGCACGCTCTACCTGGCGGCCTTGCGCGCCGCGCAGCAGATGGCCCGGCTGCAGGGCGAGGCCGAGCGCCCCCTAGCCCAGACGTGCCAGGCCGTCTACGAGCGCGGGCGCGCCGCGTTAGACGGGCAATTGTGGAATGGCGAATACTACATCCAGGCGGTCGACCTGGAGCAGTATCCCAAGCACAATTGGGGCACTGGCTGCCACGCCGACCAATTGCTGGGCCAGTGGTGGGCGCACCTCTTAGGGTTGGGTTACGTGCTGCCCGCCAGCCGTGTGCGCGCCGCCACGCAAGCCATCTTTCGCCACAACTTCCGCCAGGGCTTTCACGGCCATCAGCAGCAGCCGCGTGTCTTTGTCACGGACGACGACCAGGGTCTGTTGAACTGCACCTGGCCCCGGGGCGGCCGGCCGGCCGTGCCCACGCCTTATTCCGACGAGGTGTGGACGGGCATTGAATACGAAGTCGCCGCCCTGCTGTTGTATGCGGGCGAGGCCAAGGCGGCCGTGCGCCTGTTGGAGGCCAACCGGGCCCGCTACGACGGGAGCAAGCAGAACCCCTGGAACGACATCGAGTGCGGCGACCATTACGTGCGCGCCATGTCGGCCTGGGCGCTGCTGGAATCCGCATCGGGCTACGACTACGATGCCGCGGCGGCCAGCCTCGGATTCGCGCCCGCCTTGACCCCCGAGCAGTTCCAGGCTCCTTTCGTGGCGCGGGATGGCTGGGGCACGTTTACCCAGACCATCGCCGCGGGCCAACAGACCGCCAGCCTCCACGTGGCGTATGGCTCGCTCGACGTGCGGGTGGTGCGACTGCACCTGAGTGAGGCGTTGGAATCTGCCAGCCTGGCGTTGGATGATCGGTCGGTGGCGGCGACCTTCTCTAAATCAGACGGGGCCGTGGTGGCGGTATTGGATGAGGCCGCGACGCTTTTGGCCGGCCAGACCCTAAGGGTCACACTCATTTACACGGCACATACTCGCAACGCGGAGGGACACCATGCGGGCGTTTGAATTACAATCCTTTCTGAATTCCCTCAACGGTGGGTGGGTTGACCCACTCAAGACCGTTGATACCTTTAAGTCGGGCGACCCACAGGCCGAGGTCCGGGGCATCGCCGTCGCATGGATGAGCTATCGCTGGGCGCTGGAACAGGCTCTCGCGCTCGGCTGCAACGTGTTTGTGACGCACGAACCGACGTATTACAGCCATCTCGACACTGACGCGCACATGCTGCGCCGCCCGGCCACGCAGGCCAAGCGCAAATTCATCGAGGAGAGCGGTCTCGTCATCCTGCGCTGCCACGATCTGTGGGATCAGTTGCCCGACATCGGCATCACCGATGCCTGGGGCAAGCTGTTGGGGCTCGGCCCGCCGATTGATGGGGAGGGGTTTTACCGAGTCTACGATGTTACCGGGCGAACCGCGCTGGATGTTGCCCGCCAGGTGGCAGCGCGCACTCAACCCTTCGGCCAGGACGCCGTACAGCTCATTGGCCCGTCCGACCAGGCCGTTACTCGCGTATGCATCGGCACTGGGGTGGTGACGCCCATCTTGAAGTTCATAGACGACTATCAGGCTGACCTGGCGATTTGCACCGATGACGGGCTCATTTATTGGCGGGATGCGGCCTTGGCCATCGACATCCATCTCCCCGTGATTGTGGTCAACCATGCGGTGAGCGAATTGGCTGGCATCGCCAGCCTGGCCAGTCGGTTGCAAGCGCAATTTCCACAACTGCCGGTCCACTACCTGCCACAGAAATGCATGTATCGCCTGGTCACGGTCTAGGTTCTGTTGACGTTTGACAAAATTTGGCAACGAAGGGACCTGCCGTCAATTCGTTGAAGCCATGATCTGGGTGAGCCGTAGTGGCGCACAATGGCGCTTACGGCCTGAAAAATACGGGAACTGGAACCGTGTCTCCAAGCGGTTTGCCCGCTGGTGCGATAACGGGGTCTGGGAGCGGGTGCTGGCG
>DATDRS010000275.1:0-10201 GCA_035291605.1 Anaerolineales bacterium
CGCCGAAGCCGCGCTGTTCCACAGAAACCCGAACCGAAACAGGTAGCCGCCGACGAGCGCGCCGAGCATGCGCCCCGCCGAGTGAAAGGCGACGTTGCCGCTCATCACCGTCCCGCGCGCCTCGGGGACCAGTTCCGTCATGAGGGGGATGCTGGCGACAATCGCAAACTCAAAGGCGATGAAGATGAAGAACAGGCCGGCCAGCGCCAGCGCCAGTTGACGAGTGAGGAAGGGCAGGAGCATATAGGCCGCTGCGCTGGCGAGGAGGCCGATGGCAATCGAGCGGCGTTTGCCCAGGCGGTCGGCCAACCACATGACCAGCCCCTCGCCCGCCAGCTCGGCCACGCCCAGCACCGTCGTGGAGAGGCCCAGCGCGGCGACCGGGAGGCCAAAGGTCTGCTCCATCCACGCGCCGTAGACCGCGTTGAGGCACTCGTTCGCCGCCGAAGTCAGCAGGCCGAGGCTCATCGCGGCGAGGATGCGGGGATTGAGCCAGACGGCGGCCAGGCGGTTAGGAGGGCGCCCCGCGCCGGGGGCGCCCGGTGGATCCGCGTGAGCGGGGTGGGGCGCGTCGCGCGGGATCATGCGCCACAGGACGAGGCCGGAGGCCAGGCCCAGCCCGGCCAGCGGCAGGAAGGGCGTCTGCCAGCCGCCGCGCGCGATCAAAAACCCGACGAGGGGAATGCCGATCAGCGCCGCGCCGGACCAGCCGATCTCCGTGATCGCGATGACCAGGCCGCGCTGGGCGTACGGCGTGCGGTCGCCGAGGTAAGCCTGAAGCGAGGGATCGAAAATAAATTTGGCGACGACGACCAGCACGATGGCCGCGAAGAAAGCCGGGTAAGACGGCAGCAGCCCTAGCAGCGCCAGGGCGGCGCAGAAGATCGCCAGGCCGATGAGCATCGCCTGCCGGCGTCCGAGACGGTCGGGGACGACGCCAAAGAACGGGGAGGTCATGCCCAGGCCGCCGCGCACCGAGAGGACGAGGGTCAGCGATTCGAGCGGCACGCCCAGCCCACGGCTGAAGGCGGGCAGGAACGGATAGATCATCCGGTGGGCGGTGTTGACGATCATCCGGGCGAGCGTGGCGGCGACGATTTGAAAGCGCAGGCGGGGTGACGGCGAGGTCATTTCGGGAGAAAAAAGTGCGACGCACCTGCTTCACCCAGGTGTGTCGCACCCCAAGAGGCGCGCGGCCTGCCGGCGCGCCTATTCTTCTTTTTCCTTTTTCAGGATGGCGCGGAGCTCCTGGGCAGCCTTGCGCGCGGCGTGCAGGGTCAGCCCCATCTTGGCGTCCTTCTCGATCAACAGGGCCAGGGCGGAGTCGTCGGTGATCGGGAACACGGCCACCGAGCCTTTCTCGCCCTCCATCAGGACGCGCTCCAGCTCGCCCTGCGCCAGCCGCCCCATCGTGCGCTCGGCCTGCCCCACGACCACCGCCGACATGGCCGCGACGTTCTCGCCGCCCGTCGGGTCCTGGATGTCGCTGTCCCAGCCGGGCGGAAAGACGGCGATGACAAAACCGTCACTCGTGATGACGGCCGAGCCGCGCACGCCGGGCGCTTCCCGGTGCAGGTTGGCTAACGTGCGGCGCAGAAGATCGGAACGATATTCAATGGGCATATGTTTCGTGATCGGGTTTTGACAGACGAGGCCTTACTTTACCCCGAAGCGAGGAAAGAGGCAACAGCCTCAACGGATAGCCGATGTATAATCAAGCTGTTCTAACTTCCAATCTCCAACTTCCAACCTCTCAACATGGATCTCTTCGAAGCCATTTACCTCCGGCAATCCATCGGCAAAGTGAAGCCCGACCCTGTGCCGCGCGAGCTGATCGAGAAGATGCTGGCGGCGGCGGCGCAGGCCCCGAACCATTACAAGGTGCGCCCCTGGCGGTTTGTGGTCATGACCGGCGCAGCGCGCGAGCGGCTGGGCGCGGTGATGGCGCAGTCTATGCGGAAGCGCGATCCCGGCGCGAAGGAGGAGGCCCTTGCCGTGGAGCGCGCCAGACCCTTGCGCGCGCCTGTGCTGATTGCCGTCGGCGTGGACAAGCCCAGAGAGCCGAAGGTGGTCGAGATCGAAAATGTGTGCGCGGCGGCCGCCGCGACTCAGAACATGCTGCTGGCGGCGCAGGCGCTGGGCCTCGCCACCTACTGGCGCACAGGCCGGGCGGCTACCGACCCGGACGTGAAAGCCTTCCTCGGCTTTGAGCCGGACCAGCACGTGATTGGCTTCATTTACGTGGGCTATCCGTTGGCCGAACCGGGCAGAGTCGAGCGACTTGGGCCGGAAGACCGGACGGTGTGGATGGATTGAGATGTTCCAGGGGTTGGATTAGCGACGGAGACGTTCCAGCAGTTGGATTAGCGACGGAGACGTTCCGCCGGAACGTCTCTACTCCCGCACGGCCACAAACCGCACGAAGGCGCCCTCCCGGAAAACGCGCAGGTTCCCCAGGCCGGAGGCCGAGAGGAGACTAAAGAAGGTCTGCGTATCGCGCAGGCCGGGCAGGCGCGGATTGAAGCGCAAAAGCGCGTCGTAATAGCGCGGCCCGCCCAGCATGAGCGCGACGCCCGCGACGAACGCGCCCGGCCGGGCGGCGCGGGCGATTTGCGTCAGCGCGCGTTCGGGTTCGGCATAGGCGTGGAAGCCGTGCGCTGCCCAAACCGATTCCACCGCTTTGTCCTGCACGGGCAATAACGCCGCGTCGCTGCGCGCGAAGTAGAGATTCGCGACGCCCGCTTCCCGCGCCTTGCGGCGCGTCTCCAGCAGTGCATCCCAGCGGTGATCTATGCACAAGATGCGCGCCTGCGGGTTGGCGTGGGCCATCTCGATTTCGTAGTCGCCCATGCCGCACGGAACCGAGAGCGCCCAATCCACCCTGGCCATGGAAGCCACCGCCCCGGCCAGGGCCGCGCTGCCCGTGCGGTCATCCCCCAGCGCCAGCGATTTCACCGGGGCGAGCAACTCGCCGAGTTTCAGGCCGTCGCCGCTCTCGAGCGCAGGTATCCCGGCCAGGTACTCGGCTTCGGTGAGGGGGGAGGCGATGAAGTCCGGGATACCGTCAATCACCGGGTACAGTCTCCCCGTCGCGGGGTCTTTCAACCCCTCGCCGCCATAGACCAACTCCAACCGCCCGCCTCCGCCCGGCGCGGCCAGCACGTCGAGCAGTTCTTCGGGCAGGCGCGCGGCCAGCCGCCGGTAACGGTCGCGCACGCGGCGCTGCTGCCTGGCGACGATGTACGCCGTTCCACCTGCGACGATAGCGCCCAAGAGGGCCGCGCGGGCGAGGGGGAAAGCCCGCGAACGCCGGCGCGCGGTGGATGACTCGGGGTGAACCCGTTCGAGGACTTTCTCGGCAAGCGGCGCGACCCGCTCGACGACTTTATCGGCGCGCGTGGGCGGGCGCGGCTGGGGAGCGCGCCGGGACAAGAAGACTTCCAGCGCGCGCAGGGCGAGGCGGAGGAGGCGCAAAAGCGTTTCGGGGTGCATAGTCACATATCCACTTTTTGCAGCGCCGTGCCGGTCGTCGGCGCGGCGCGGATGATGGAACAGCCGTACGGCGAGGTCACGGTCGGGTTGGGCGTCTTCTCCTGCAGCAGCGCGGTCACTGCCCGGTCCACATAGATGACCTTTGGACGGCGGCGGCCGGCTGTCGCGTCGTCCAGCGCGCCAGTGTAGCGCAGCACGCCCTGGCGGTCCATGATAAAAAAGTGAGGTGTGGTCTCGGCCTTGTACAGGTTGGCGACTTTCTGATCCGGATCGAGGAGGATGGGATACTTCACGTGCCGGTTCTCAACCTCGTAACGGATTTCTTCCTCCGGCTCGTTGACGTTGGAGGCGATGCCGAGGATGCGCACGCCTTTCTGCTCCCAGGTGATGTGGCGATAAACCAGCACCACGTCGGCGCGGCGGCTCCACGGGCATTCTGCCGACCAGAAGTTGATCACTGCGATCTTCCCACGCAGCTCGGAGAGTGTGAGCCGTCCCCCGCCGACCATGGGGAGCGAGAAATCCGGCGCGCGGCGAACCGTCAATTCAGACATAGCAGCTCTCTCCTCAGGGCAACCATCTCGGCAAATATCCGTTGGCGACCAGCCGGCGCGCGCCGGTCCCGTCGGCGTTGATCACCCAAATTTCGGCGGGTTGGGCCAGATCGGCGGCGTTGAAACGCATGTAGACAATCGCCTGGCCGTCCGGGCGCCACACAAATGCGCTGTGATTATAAAACGGCTCGGCAGTGAGCGCGTGCGCTTCCGAACCGTCGGCGCGCATCAGCCACAACTGGCGGCCGGGCGTCCACTGTGAGGCGTCCAGGCCCTTGCGGGCAAAGGCCAGCCAGTCGCCAGCCGGAGCATACACCGGAGAGGCGTCTTCCACAACTCCCTCGCCGGAGAGATTCTGGGCCTCGTTCGTCGCAATTTTCACACGGAGGAGATGGCTGAAGAATTTGTCGGTATGTTCCGTCTCAGCCGTCCCGGTGAGGGCTTCGGTTGGTTCGGGCGGGAAAAAAATCTCCGGGTACACGATGAACTGCCCATCGGGCGACCACGTTCCGCTACCGCCCGAGGTGTTAGGGATATAAGTGACTGCGCCGGAGGCGAGATCCCGGATGACGAGCGCCTGCCGGATGGAATCGAGGTAGCTCAACCGGCCATCCAGGCCCCAGCGGGGGAAGCGCGTTTGGCCGCCGGCTTCGCCCAGCGGTTGATCTTCGCTCGTGGCGAGGGTTAACAAGTGAACCTGGGGATTGCCGAATGTTACCGCCCCTGTGAGGCCAGGGATCAGTGTCTGCCGCTCGTAGGCGATGCGCTTTCCATCCGGCGAAAAGGCCGGGGACAGGCACGCCGCGCCGGGGCAAGTCAAGAGGTCGGTTGCGCTGGTCCCGTCCACATTGATCGCGCGCAAGTCCGCGCCGCCGTCAGCCCGCAGCGCCGCGTAGACGAAGCGCGCGCCATCCGGGGCGGCGTCGAAGTCGTACACGCCGTGGGCTTCAGCAGTGGTCGGCTGAGGAACGGCCTCCACGCTCAGCGATGTGACCCAGATATTGGCGACGCCGCCCGCAGGTGTGAGATAAGCCACGCGCTCGCCGCGGACGGCGAACGTCCAGGTGCGCGCGCCGAGGAGCGGCAGGCCGCGCTGGCTTCGGCCTCCGGCGAGCATGACGGTGACCGCGCTTTCGACCGGCCACGGTGGATGGGTGAAGATGAGCGTGTTCCCCTCCCAGGCGAATGCGCCTTCCATCGGGGGGGCGACGCGCAGCGCATTTTCGACCGACGTCCGATCCATCGAGCGGTTGAAGGTAATGCGGATCGGCGCGCGCGCCGAGACGAGCTGCGCCCCGGCCGCCGGGGAGAAGGCCGTGACCTGCGGGAGCGAGAAGAAAACCGCCAGCGCGAGACCGGCGAGCAAGCCGATGACCGGCAGGGCGATGAAGATCGGCAAGCGCGCAGGAGGACGGCGGAGCATGAGAAGATTATACAAGAGGCGCCCCTTGCTTCGCCGGCGCGAGAAGCCCGGCTTCTCTAAGAAGCTGGGTTTCTTTTAAACGCCGCGCGCCGCTGCGTTATCTCAGCGGCGCGCGGTTTGTACCTCCAGGCGAGGCGGGCTATGGCCACGCCACCTTCTCGGCGGCGCGTTTCACCACAGCCAGGACTTCTTCGGGAATATACCAGTCTTCCGGATTGTCTTCCTTAGAAACGTCGAGTGAGCAGAACTCGACCGCCCACAGCACATCCCAGATCGCCCGCGCCTCCTCCGGGGTGGCGTATTCCGGCGGGCCATTGCGTTCGACCGCCTCGTGCAAGTCCCGAAAGTCTTTCAGGAATTCGTGAATGGTCAGGACGCCTTTGGCCGTCTGGAGGAGGTACCAGCGCAGCTGATTCACGTGGGTTTCGATGGGGAAAGTCTCAAAGCGCGGATCTCCGGCACGCATTTCCGTTGTCCTCGGGGAACCTCCCAGTTTCTTCAGCCTCTCGGCGACCCGCTTCACCTCCGCCCACACCGCCGCCGCGTCATTCCACTCCTCCGGATTCTGCTCTTTGGACGGGTCGGGAGAGTAGAACTCCAGCGCCCAAAGCACATCCCAGATCAGGCGCGCTTCTTCCTTCGAGGCGTACTTGTTCCGCTCCACCTGTTCCAATGTCTCGTGCAGGCTGCGAAACGAGCGGATGAGCTCCTCCACGGGCAGCGCGCCGCTGGCCACGCTCTCAATGTACCAACGGAGTTGCGCAACTCCTGGTTCTGGGGGAAAGGTCGCGTAACGGGGATCGGAGTCAGCCATAGCGCCGGCCATCAACCTCGGTTCTCAAGCGGGACGTAGGCCGTCTCTTTCGGCCCGATATAGTCCGCGCCCGGACGGATGAGCGTAGCGTCCCGGTACTGCTCGATGACGTGCGCGCTCCACCCGGCGATGCGCGAGACGGCGAACACGCAGGTATCCAGCGCGGTGGGGACGCCCAGATAGTATAGCATCGGCGCGGAGAAGAAGTCCACGTTGGGATACAGTTCTTTGTGGCGCAGCACAGCCTGTTCCACGCCCAGCGCCATATCCACGTAGCGCGCGTCTTGGCCCTGCGCGGCTTCCATCTTGCGCGTCCATTCGAGCAGGTGCTTGGCGCGCGGGTCGCCGTGCTTGTAAATGCGGTGGCCGATGCCCATGATCTTGCGCTTGGTCGCGAAGGCATTGTCCACAAAGCCGTCCACGTCCTCCAGCGCGCCGATTTCCAGCAGCATGTTCATCGTGGCTTCGGCGGCGCCGCCGTGCAGGTTGCCCTTGAGGGCCCCCATGGCGGCTGTGACCGACGCGTGCAAGTCGGCGTTGGTGGAGGAAGCCACGCGCGCGGTGAACGTGGAGGCGTTGAGCGAGTGGTCGGCCAGGAGGACGAGATACAGATTCATCGCGTCATTTTCGAGCGCGCTCTTCTTCTCGCCGTGCAGCATGTACAGGAAGTTCGCGGCGTGGCCGAGCGCGGCCCGGGGCGCGACCGGCGCTTTGCCTTTGCGCGCCCGGTGGATCGCGGCGACGAGAGTGGGGAACTGGGCCACCAGCCGGAGCGCCTTGCGCTGGGTGGCCTCACTGGAAATGTCCTCTGTCTCTTTGTCGTAATACGCCAGCATCGAAACCGCCGAGCGCAGCACATCCATCGGCGTGGCCTTCTTGGGCGCGCCGAGGGTGTGCTCCATCACCGCCTTCGGCAGCTTGCGGTTGGCGACCAGCTCCTGCCGGAACGCCTCCAGTTCTTTGGCGTTCGGCAGTTTGCCGTAGAACAGCAGGTAGGCGACCTCTTCGTAGAAGGCTTTCCCAGCCAGATCGTGAATGTTGACGCCGCGATAGGTGAGGACGCCGTTCTGTCCATCTACTGAGGATAAGGCGGTCTGCGCTGCCACAACACCGACGAGGCCTTTGGAAAAGGCAGGAGGCGCAGCGGAGGCGGTGGTCATAGACAGGAGATTCTCCTTAGAATCTGGTTAGTGTGACGAATAAAATGCCGGTGGCGTAGCCCGCCACCGGCAGGGATTAGATCTCAGCGGGTCCACCGCGGACGGGGCCGCAGCGAGCATATGCGTTGGGGATTTTATCATCCTCACCAACCCGCGTCAATAACAAAGGTCAATATGGGAGCTATCCCCCTTCGGCCATGGCCAGTCGCTCGCCGTACTGCCGCCGGTAATACTCCTTGAACTCGCCCGACTTGATGGGCCGCCACCACCACTCGTTTTCCTTGTACCACGCGACGGTCTCGGCCATCGCGGCCTCGAAAGCCCGGCCGGGCTGCCAGCCCAACTGTATGATCTTCGTGGAGTCGAGCGCGTAGCGGCGGTCGTGGCCGGGACGGTCAGTCACGCGCTTGATGAGGGTCTCCGGCTTGCCGAGCAGCTTCAAGATCAATTTTGTGATCTCGACGTTATGCCGCTCGTTCCCGCCCCCCAGGTTGTAGACCTCGCCCGGCTGGCCCTTGTGCAAAACGAGGTCAATCCCGGCGCAGTGGTCTTCCACGTACAGCCAGTCGCGCACCTGCATCCCGTCGCCGTAGAGGGGCAAAGGCTCGTCGTCAATCGCGTTGGTGATGAACAGCGGCGCGACCTTTTCCGGATACTGATATGGCCCGAAGGTGTTGCTCCCGCGCGTGACGACGGTGTTCAGCCCGTAGGTCTCGTGGTAAGCCCGCACCATCAATTCTCCCCCGGCCTTGCTCGCCGCGTACGGACTGTTCGGCTCCAGCGGGTCGCCTTCCTCGAACAGCCCTTCAGGGATAGAGCCATACACCTCGTCCGTGGAAACCTGCGCGAAGCGTTCCAACTCGAACTGCCGCGCGGCCTCGAGAAGCACGTACGTTCCCACCACGTCGGTGTGGATGAAAGCGTCCGGCTGGAGGATGGAGCGGTCCACGTGCGACTCGGCAGCGAAGTTGACGATCGTGTCAATCTGGTGCTCGCGGATGGCCTGCTCGACCGCGCGCTTGTCGGCGATGTCGCCCCGCACGAACCTATAGCGCGGCTCGTCGTGCACGTCGAGCAGGTTGTTCAAGTTCCCGGCGTAGGTCAGCTTGTCGTAAACGATGAGGTTGTACTCCGGGTGCGTGTGGATCATGTAGTGGACGAAATTGGAGCCGATGAACCCGGCCCCGCCGGTGACGAGGATGTTTTTCATAGTTGGCTCAGCCTGTTGGTCAATCATCCGTAATCGGTGATCAGTGATCAGTAACCGCAACCCATCGCCGCAGACCGGCCCTGCTGACTGAGGACTGACCACTCCACACGGTGGCGGTTTACCGTCTCCTATACCAGATCAATCTGTGAGTAGTCTCCGAGATTTAGATTGATGGATTTCGGCTTCCGGCCGGACTGCGTGACGTGCGCGTTGCGCCCGATGAGCGAGTCCTGGATGCGCGCGCCGACGTTGACGATCTGCGAGTTCTCCAGCACGATGGCGTGCTCGATCTCGCTGTTCTCGATCAACACATCGCGGTGAATCGAGGTGAACGGCCCGACGTACGAATTCACGATGCGCGTGTTCTCGCCGATGATGGCCGGGCCGCGGATCGTGCTGCGGATCACCGCCGCGCCCCTCTCGATGGTCACGCGCGGGTCAACCTTCGAGTCGGCGTCCACCATCCCCTCGATGCGCGGCGTGATTTCCTCCAGCACGTGGGCGTTGGCCGCGAGCATGTCCATCGGCTTCCCGGTGTCAATCCACCAGCCTTCGTGAATGTACGGATGCACGACGTAACCGTGATTGGCCAACCACTGGATGGCGTCGGTGATTTCCAGCTCGCCCCGGAAGGAGGGCTGGATGGCGTGCACGGCCTCGCGGACGTGGTGATCGAACATGTAAATGCCCACGAGCGCCAGGTCCGACGGCGGAGTGTTGGGCTTCTCGATCAACCGTTCGATGTGCCCGTCGCCGTTGAGCACGGCGACGCCAAACTGCTGAGGATTGGGCACGCGCTTGAGCACGATCTGGCAGTTCCAGTCGCTCTCGGCAAACTGGCGGATGAGCGGGCTGATGCCGCCCTGGATCACATTGTCGCCGAGGAACATCACAAAGCGGTCCTCGCCCAGAAAGTCGAGCGACTCCTTGACCGCGTGCGCCAGCCCGGCGGGCGCGCTCTGCCGGATGTAGGTGATGTTGACTCCCCACCGCTCGCCGCCGTTCACGGCCTCGCGGATTTCCGCCTCCGTGTCGCCGACCACGATGCCGATGTCGGCGATGCCCGCATCGCGGATGGCGCGGATGACGCGGAACAGCACCGGCTCGTTGGCGACCGGGATGAGCTGCTTGGCGCGGGTGTAAGTGAGTGGGTACAGGCGCGTGCCTTTGCCGCCGGAGAGGATTAGACCTTTCATATTGTGCTGTAGGTTCCTGTTGAGTGATGCGTGAGGCATGACGCGATCGGATCACGTATCATGCCTCACGCGTCAATATATGCTGAGGCTCGTATCCACAACCGCGTTCGTCAGCACGGCGCCGACGAGGCGGACGTTGATCTTCTCCAATAGTTCTTTGGCGCGCTGGGCGTGCTCGCGCTTGGTCTGGCCGGCGCTCACGACCAGCAGCACGCCGTCCAACTTCGTGGCCAGCAGGGCCGCATCGGTCACGGCGACGATCGGCGGCGCGTCGAAAAGCACGATGTCGGCGCGCGATTTGAGACTGGAGATGAGCGATTCCATCCGGCGCGAGCTGAGCAGGTCGGCGGGG
>DATDRS010000276.1:0-3539 GCA_035291605.1 Anaerolineales bacterium
CACCCAGCACATGCCTATGACCGACCTCTGGACCATCACCGAAGACGCCTTCGACGCGGCGAAACAGCACCACCAAGAGACCATCTTCACCCTCGGCAATGGCTACCTTTCGACGCGCGGGGCGTTTGAGGAGGGCCGCCCAAGGTATGGCTGGCCGAGAGCGACGATTTGCTCACGTGGCCGGAGCGGTGGATGCGGCCCGTCTTTGGCCCGCGCCTGGACAACGGGTGGGACGAGAGGCGCGTGGGCGGCAACGGTGCGCCGATCGCGACCGAGCACGGCTGGCTGATGCTGTATCATGCTTACGACGGGCAGCACGTGTACCGCCTGGGCGTCTGTCTGCTCGATGGGGACGATCCGTCTTGCGTCGTGCGTCGTCCCAAAGACTTCCTCTTCGAGCCGCAAGAGTTGTGGGAGTTGCGCGGCGACGTGCCCAAGGTCGTCTTCTCGTGCGCCAACCCGGTCAGGGACGGCACGGTCTACGTCTACTACGGCGGCGGCGATCACGTCGTCGGCCTGGCCACGTGCGCGCTTGGCGAACTTCTGGAGTACGCCCGCTTTGGATAATACGACGGTCGTAGTCGCCGAAACGCGGCCGACGCCCAGGTTGATCGGTTACTACGCCGCATTGGGCGGCGTTGGGTTGAGCGGTGTGCTGGGGCCGACGCTCTCCTACCTGGCCGCGCAAACCGGCTCGACGCTGAGCGAGATCAGCGCGCTGTTTGTGGCGCGGGCGGCCGGCTACGTTTCCGGGTCGCTGCTGGCCGGGCGCGCCTACGACCGCGTCCCCGGCCATCCAGTCCTGGCCTCGGCGGTCGTCACCCTCGCGGCCGGCATGGCGCTGACGCCGTTACTCCCGTGGCTGTGGCTGCTTGCGGCCCTCATGTTTATGGTGGGCGCCGCAGAGGGCAGCATTGATGTGGGCGCAAATACCCTGATCGTCTGGACCTATGGCGACCGGGTCGGGCCGTATATGAACGGCCTGCATCTCGCGTTCGGCGTCGGCGCGTTTGTGGGGCCGCTGCTTGTAGCGCAGGCGATAGCGTTGAGCAGCAACGTTGCCTGGGCGTACTGGGCATTGGCGATCCTGATCCTGCCGGCGGCGTTCTGGCTGGCGCGTCTGCCTAGCCCGACGTCGCACGCCGTGGCGCGGGCCGCGCAGGCCCAGCCGGTGAGGCGCAGCCTTGTGGCGCTCTTCGTGGCGTGCTTCTTTTTCTACGTCGGCGCGGAGGTCAGTTTCGGCTCATGGGTCTACACCTACGCCAACCGGCTTGGCCTGGCCGACGCGATCGCCGCGGCTTACCTCACCTCGGCGTTCTGGGGGGCGCTCACGGTCGGCCGCCTGGCGGCGATCCCGATTGCGGCGCGTTTTCGCCCGCGTTCCATCATGGCGGTGAACCTGGCGGGGTGTCTCCTCGGCGTGGGCCTCGCGCTCCTTTTCCCCGCCTCCAAGCCTGCCATCTGGATGAGCGCGATTGGGACCGGCCTGTCCATGGCCTCGATCTTCCCGACGTTCATGAATCTGGCGGGGCGACGGATGCCCCTCACCGCCCAGGTGTCCAGTCTGTTCTTCGTCGGCTCCAGCCTCGGCGCGATGATCTGGCCCTGGCTCATCGGCCAGCTCTTTGAGCCGGTTGGCCCGCGCGTGGCGATGGGGACGGTTTTTGTGGTGACGCTGCTCGACGCGGTGGCGTTTGTGATGTTGATGCTGTACGCGCCGCGCCCCGGTGGGGCAGTGACCGGCGAGCGGTGATCAGGGATCGGTTATTTCAGCAGTCATCGGTAGCCACTATTCATCTCACCCTCCGTATTTTCGTTGGCCTATGTCAAATCTCTGGACCATCTCCGAAGACCCCTTTGACGCTCGCCATCCCCATCACAAGGAGACCATCTTCACCATTGGCAACGGTTACCTCTCGACACGCGGCGCGTTCGAGGAGGGCTATCCCCATGACCGGCGGGCCACCTTTATGCACGGCGTGTTCGACGCAGCCCCCATCGTCTTCACTGAGTTGGCGAATGCGCCGGATTGGCTGCCGTTTACCGTATGGCTGAACGGGAAGCGCTTCTCGCTCGACTCCGGCGTGGTTGAGGCCTTCCAGCGCGCGCTCGACCTGCGTACGGGTGTGCTCACCCGTGTCGTGCGCTGGCGCTCGCCCTCCGGCGACACGGCTACGATCACCTTCGAGCGGTTTCTCGGGCGCAACGATCTGAACCTGCCCATCTACGATCCGACGACCGGCGGTTGTCGCGACGGTCTGCATCCCGACCGCCCGAACGAGAATCAGGGTGCAGAGTCGACGCTCGCCTTTCTCCAAGCCTTGCTGGAACTGCGTCTAGCTGAGAATACCCTGCAATCTATGGAGGCGCGATCTCAATGAACAATCAACATCCCGAACTCTTTCGCCGTCACAAGCTCAATCCCATCCTGACCGCCGCCGATTGGCCTTATCCGGTCAATAGCGTGTTTAACCCCGGCGCCACATTGCTGCTGGATGGAACCACCCTGCTCTTGTGTCGCGTGGAGGACCGGCGCGGGCATTCCCATTTGTGTGTCGCCCGCTCCGCCAATGGGGTGGATGACTGGCGGGTGGACCCCCAGCCCACCCTATTATCCGACCCCGAGCACTTCCCTGAAGAAGTGTGGGGCATCGAAGACCCCCGCATCACTTACCTCCCCGAATTAAGCAAGTATGCCATCGCCTATACCGCCTACACGCGCGGCGGCCCGGGCGTGGCCCTGGCGCTCACGGAAGATTTCCACCACTTCGAGCGCTATGGGGTGATCATGCCGCCGGAAGATAAAGATGCGGCCCTGTTTCCGCATCGGATTGGCGACTATTGGGCGATGATCCATCGTCCGGTCAGTGCGCCCGGCGCGCACATGTGGATGTCCTATTCGCCCGACCTGCGACACTGGGGCAGCCACAAGCTGATGCTGGGAGCCCGGCGGGGCGCGTGGTGGGACGCGAACAAAATCGGCCTCTCGCCGCCGCCCATCGAAACCCCTCAGGGTTGGCTGGTGATCTACCACGGTGTGCGAATGACCGCCGCTGGCTCCCTTTATCGACTCGGACTGGCGCTGTTTGATTTGCACACGCCGGAGCGTTGCCTGAAACGCGGCCACGAGTGGGTCTTTGGCCCGGAAGAACCCTACGAGCGGCGCGGGGATGTGGACAACGCCGTCTTCCCTTGCGGCTACACCCTGGCCCCCGATGGTGACACCCTGCACCTGTATTACGGCGCGGCCGACACCTGCATTGCGCTTGCCACCGGAAGCATTCGCCAACTTTTGGAATGGCTGGACGAGCACGGCCAGCCGCCCCAGCCCAGCCGGTAGAAGGTGACGGATGACGTACGGTGAGTGACACGGTTATCTCTCGCCACTTGTCACTCGTCACCCAGCACATGCCTATGACCGACCTCTGGACCATCACCGAAGACGCCTTCGACGCGGCGAAACAGCACCACCAAGAGACCATCTTCACCCTCGGCAATGGCTACCTTTCGACGCGCGGGGCGTTTGAGGAGGGCCGCCC
>DATDRS010000277.1:0-2443 GCA_035291605.1 Anaerolineales bacterium
AACCAGCCGCCCAGCACGCCAATGACTGCGGCGGCCTCTTGATGATCTTATCTTTCTTGAGATACTCTACTGCCAAGGCGGGGCGAAACCCTAGCGCCGAATAGCGGGTTTTGACACACGCCGTTTGGCGGAGGGAGAATCAAAAAGCCCGCCGGATGAGGGTGGGCTTGGACGGCAGGGGCTTGTAAGGGCGAGGCTCACCTGTGCCTGCCCTGTCGTTTGCCCTGCGGGCAACGCAGGGCGAGCGGCGGCACAGGCGCAGGCAGACTCGCCCCTACGACAATGGCACGCGCAGCTCGACGGCGGCGCCACCGCCGGGCGCGGATTGGATGCTCAACCGCCCGCCAATCAGTTCGGCGCGTTCTTGCATCCCCATCAGCCCATAGTGCCCGGCGGCGGCGAGGTCGCTCACGCGTTCGGGCGCGGTGAAGCCTTTGCCATCGTCCTGCACGCACAGGACGAACTCGCCTGCGCCAAAGGCGGCGCTGACGCGAACCATCTTTGCCCCGGCGTGGCGGGCGACGTTGCTCAGGGCTTCTTGCGCGAAGCGATACACCGCGATCTCGCGTTCGGGGGTGAGGCGGGCCGCCGCGCCAGCGCTGGCGAAGGTCGCGTGTAAACCGGCGGTCTTTTCCAGATCGTGGGTCAGCATTTCCAGCGCGGGCAACAGGCCGAGGTCTTCGAGGTAAATGGGGCGCAGGGCGCGGACCGCGCGGCGGACGTCCTCGATAAGCGCAGCGATCATGTGCCGGATTTCGGCCAGGCGGTCGTCGGCGTCGGGCGCAGTCTTCTTCACCGTGAGCTGAGTCAATTGCACGCGCTGATCGAGCGCGATGAGGGCCTGCACAGCGCCGTCGTGCAGGCCGCGGGCGAGGCGGCGGCGTTCATCTTCCTGGCCGGTCGTGATGGCGGTGACGTAGCTGCGGAGGTTTTGCTGAGCCGATTTGACTTTCTGCGCCATGCGGACGAGTTCGGCCTGTAGGTGGCGAATCTCGCTGATGCCCCCCACCGGCTGCTCGATGGCTTCAAAGCGCCCCCAGCCCAGTTCCGCCGCTTTGCGCTCCAAGGCTTGCAGCGGTTGAACGATCTGCCGAATCCCGAACCACAGGGCGACCAACGCGAAGAGCAGCACTGGGATCAGGATCAAGGGGGCGGCCAACGTCCGGCTCAGCCACGGGTTATCTACCGCCTCCCAGGGTTCCTCAATCACCAGCGCCAGGCCGACGGACTGCACCGGGGTGTAAGCGACGACGTGCTCGCTATCCCCAATGACAAGATAGATTGTGCCGCTCTCCCCGCGCAGGGCGTTGGCCACGCCGGGGTGTCGCGTCAGATCAGTTTCGGGGCGAGGCGTGCCCATCTGGTAGAGGAGGTGGTGCTGGTCGTCCACAAGCCAGGCGCTGATCTGATCGCTGGACGCGGAGCGCACGATGCCTGCCAGAGCGCGGCGACCGAGGCTGGCCGGGAAGAACGCGCCAACGGCTACCGGGCCTGCCCTGAGCGTAGCCGAAGGACCGCCCTGTTGAGCGGCCGCGACCAGCATCAGCGCGACTTCGCCGCTCGCCGGGTCTTTGAAGGCCGCCGAGAATTGCGGCTCAGCCTGACCGGCCACTTGGGTCAGAAGTTGCGTGATGGGACGGTCGCGCCAGGCCTCCGGCGTGTTGGACACTGCGAGCAAAGTTCCATCGGCGGCAAACAGCGCCAGGCCGCCTTCAAAATCCGGGAGGAGAAAATCATAGTTGGCCAGCGCGCCCTCGGGCGAGGCCGGGTCAGCCGCCCGTAGCGCCAGGCCACGAATGGCGGCGGCCCGATGGTTGAGTTGCTCGGTGATGGAATCGGCGGCAGCGTGGGCGGCGCGGTTATCCCGTTCACCCACCAGGTCGCGCATCGCGCGGGCGTGCAGGGTCAGGCTGCCCAAAGGGATCGCCACCAGCAGTGCGGTCAGCGGCAAGACGATGAACAGGAATAGTTGCAGCAATAATCCCCGCCAGTGAGGGGTCGGAAGTCGCCGTTGAATCTTTGTAGAGTGAGACATGATCGGGTGAGGTGTGCGAGGCTACGACGGATCGGCTTCGTCCAGTACGGGGGAGACTAAGCCCAGCGTCACCCCGCGCATCACCGCCTCCGTGCGGCTGGCAGCGTGCAGTTTGTCGTAGATTTTGGCGAGGTGGCCCTGCACCGTACGGTCGCTGATGGACAACTGCGCCCCGATAGCCTTGTTGGTGTACCCTTTCGCCGCGAGCCGCAGCACTTCGAGCTCGCGCTCGGTGAGTGGTTCGACGGCAGCCGCCGCAGCCTCGGGCCGCGCCATTTGAGCCATGAGCTTGCGCGCAATCGTCGGGTCGAGCGCGGACTTGCCCTCGTTCACCGCCTGTACTGCTTCCACGATTTCATGCGCATCGGCGGTTTTGAGCACGTAGCCGTTGGCGCCGGCCTGCAGCAC
>DATDRS010000278.1:0-2271 GCA_035291605.1 Anaerolineales bacterium
TCATGAGTGACGAGTGATGAGAATTATCTCTGGGCTGAGTAACAGGTATGCGCATTACATTAGCGGATATGGCTCGCCGGCCTCGCCCGCCGTTCGTCGCCTGCCGCCTGGCGCGATCCTTCTGATCGCCCTCGCCATTGCCTTCTTCCCCGCGCCCGCGCTCTCTGCCGCGCCGATTGAGCGCCACATTCATCTCGACGCGAAAAGCTTCGCGTACGCCCCGGCGGTGATCGCCGTGAACCCGGGCGACCGCGTGACGCTCGAACTCTCGTCCGGCGACGTCGTCCACGGCTGGTATCTCGACGGGTATGACCTCGACCTCACCGCCGAGCCGGGGCAGACCGCGCGCCTGACCTTCACCGCCGACCGGCTAGGCGCGTTCCGTTTCCGCTGTTCGGTCACCTGCGGCCCGCTGCATCCCTTCATGACCGGCAAACTCGTCGTCGGTCCGAACTGGCTGTTCTGGCGCGCGGCCGGGTTATCGGTGCTGGCTGCGCTTGCCGGGCTGATGCTCGTTCAACCGCGCCCCACCCATCGCCAGCCTCGATGACGCAACAATTCGTGTTCATCCGTGTCCCTCAACAGGCTGATCGCCGGCCGCTATGATGCGTTACGACCTCACCCGCCTGCCTCTCGTCAAGCCTCTGTTGAAGAGCCGCTGGCCGCAGTTCATCCTCACGGCGCTCCTGCTCGCGGGCTTCGTCTTCGCCATCCTCGCGGGGTTGGCGGGCACGCCGGTCGGCAGCCGTAACTTCGGCATTGTGTTCGTGTGGATCGCCTGGTGGGCGGCGCTCATGCTCATCGCCATCCCGCTCTTCGGGCGCGGCTGGTGCAGCATTTGCCCTATCCCCGCGCCGGGCGAGTGGCTGCAGCGCGGGGCCGTCCTCGGGCCTCAAGAGAGCAGCAACGACTTCAGTCGTTCTTCGGCGACGGAAGTCGCCACTACGAATGTAAGGCGTGGACTGGGTCTCGGCAAGCGCTGGCCCAACCGTCTGCGCAACATCTGGCTGCAGAACGCCGTCTTCGTCCTCGTCGCTCTCTTCAGCGCCGTCGTGCTCACCCAGCCGCGCGTCACCGCGCTCGTCCTCGCGGCGCTGCTCTTCATCGCGCTGGGCGCGAGCCTCGTCTTCGAGCGCCGCGCGTTCTGCCGTTATCTCTGCCCGGTCGGCGGCTTCATCGGCCTCTACGCTCAGCTCGCGCCTGTCGAGGTGCGCGTGAAAGACTTGGCCCTCTGCGCCGCGCACACGGCCAAGACCTGCTACACCGGCAGCGCGGCGGGCTACGGGTGCCCGTGGCAGGTGTTCCCCGGCAGCCTCGTCAAAAACACTTACTGCGGCATGTGTGTCGAATGCCTCCGCACCTGCCCGCACGACAACATCGCCCTCAACCTGCGCGCGTTCGGCGCGGACCTGGAGGCGCCGGCCGGCCGCAAATTGGACGAAGCCTTCAAAGCCTTCATCATGCTCGGCGCGGCGGTGACCTATTCGGCGGTGCTGCTCGGGCCGTGGGCAGCGCTCAAGTCGGCGGCCTATGCGATTGGGACGCCCGCGTGGGGGGCGTATACGGCTGCTTTCCTGCTTTTGATTTTTGTCCTGCTCCCCGGCGCGTTTTGGATCGCCGTTCGCATAGGGACCGTGTTTTCTCGGTCGGGCGCCTCAACCCGCCGCATGTTCGTATCTCTCGCGTACGCGCTCGTCCCGCTCGGCCTCGCCGCGTGGATTGCCTTCAGCCTGGCCTTTGTCTTCGCCAATCTCTCCTACCTCTGGCCCGCGCTTTCTGACCCGCTCGGCTGGGGCTGGAATCTTTTGGGCACAGCCCACCTGGCCTGGAGGCCGTATCTCACCGGCGTTACGCCCGCCCTTCAGGCGGTGGTCCTGCTCGGCGGCCTCACCTGGGCCAGCGCGACGGCGCGGCGCATCGCGGCTGAAGGCCTCCCGCCCCACGCCGCGACGCTGCAAAGCCTGCCGGTGATCTTGTACTGTCTGTTAGTCACGCTGGCGCTCCTCGGATTGCTCGTCGCATGAACGCCGAACGCGCCGCCCGTTGGTTTGTGCTTGGCCTCGCGCTGGGCGTCCCGCTGGCCATCTTGGCCGTGTCGTGGCTCAGGCCCGCGCAAACGCTTGAGCTTCACGCTCGCATGGCCGAGTCCGGGGGTTGGACGCCTGACGCGCTCATCGTGAAAGCGGGCGAGCCGTTGCGCCTGAGGCTGACCTCAGATGATGTCCTGCACGGCCTGGCCGTCGGCCAGACCGACTGGCCCGCCGTGGACGT
>DATDRS010000279.1:0-10015 GCA_035291605.1 Anaerolineales bacterium
CAAAAATTCGCCGCGCATTACACGAAAGGATCAATTCGAGAAATTCGTGCAATTCGTGGCAAAAAACTCCATGCAATTCAAATTCGACGCTAACCAGGAGTACCAACTCCGCGCCCTCGAGTCGGTCACCGCCCTCCTCGAGGGCCAGCCACGCATCGAAGCCGATTTGCGTTTCGCCCTCGGCGCAGGTTTCGCCGCCGTCGCCAATCGCCTCGACCTTGACGACAATGCCCTCCTCAAAAACCTCCAAACCGTCCAGGCAACCAACAACCTGCCCGTTGACGCCGAACTTCAGCTCATCGAGTCGGAAATCGAAACTGTCCAATCAACAATCAGCAACCAGCAATCAACGATCAGGCGCGTGCGCTTCCCTAATTTCTCCGTCGAAATGGAGACCGGCACGGGCAAGACCTACGTCTACCTCCGCACCGCGCTCGAACTCCACCAGCGCTACGGGCTGCGCAAGTTTATCGTCGTCGTCCCCTCCGTCGCCGTGCGCGAGGGCGTGCTCAAGACCCTCGCCATCACCCAGACGCACCTGCGCGAACTCTACGGCAACCCACCCTGCCGCTATTACGCCTACGCCTCCGAGAACCTCTCACAGGTGCGGCAGTTCGCCCTCTCCGCCGGCGTCGAGATCATGGTGATGACGATTGACTCCTTCAACAAGGCCTCCAACGTCATCCGGCAGACGACCGACCGCCTGCAGGGCGAGACGCCCATCCACTTGGTGCAAGCCGCGCGGCCTATCCTCATCCTCGACGAGCCGCAGAACATGGAAAGCGAGCTGCGCGTGAGGGCGCTGGCCGCGCTCGACCCGCTCTTCGCGCTCCGCTACAGCGCCACGCACCGCAACCCGTACAACCTCGTCTATCGCCTGACGCCGTTTGAAGCCTACCGGCAGGGCCTGGTCAAGCGCATCGAGATCGCGGGGGTCGAGGAGAAGGCGGACGCGAATCGCGTCTTCCTGCGCCTCGACACGGTCAAAACCGAGAAGAAAACGCTCACCGCGCGGGTCGCCGTCCACAAACTGCTCAAAAGCGGGCAGGTCAAAGAGCAGGCCGTCACGGTCAGGCCCGGCGACGAACTCGAAAAGAAAACGGGCCGCCCCGACTACCGCCCCTTTGTAGTCGAGGAGATCAACGCCGCCGAGAGCTTCGTGCGCTTCGCCAACGGCGTCGAGATTCGGTTGGGAGAATCACAGGGCGCAGACAAACAAGCCATCTTCGACGCGCAGATTCGCTACACGATTGAAGAACACTTCCGCAAGCAGGAGAAGCTGCGGGAGGTGGGCATCAAGGTGCTCTCGCTGTTTTTCATTGATCGGGTGGACAACTACGCCCAGGCGGACGGCCTGATCCGTCAAGTGTTTGACCGCGCCTTCGACGACCTCAAGACCCGCTACCCCGCCTGGCGCGAGGCGGACCCCGAGCGGACTCAGGCGGCCTACTTCGCCTCGCGCAAAACCCGGAGCGGCGAAGTCATCTACGAGGACAGCAAGACCGGCGAATCCGAGAAAGACCGTGAGGCCTACGACCTGATCATGCGCGACAAAGAGCGCCTGCTTTCCCTCGACGAGCCAACCTGCTTCATCTTCTCTCACTCCGCCCTCCGCGAGGGGTGGGACAGCCCCAACGTCTTCCAGATTTGCACCCTCAACCAGACTGCCTCCGAAATGAAAAAGCGGCAGGAGATCGGGCGCGGCGTGCGGCTCGCCGTGAACCAACAGGGCGACCGGGTGCGCGACGAGCGGGTGAACGTCCTAACCGTCGTCGCCAACGAGAGTTACGAGCGCTACGTCGCGCAATATCAAACCGAACTGCGCGAGGACTTCGGCCTCGGCGAACTCCCGCCCATGCCCGCGAACGCCCGGCAACGCGGCGTAGCGCGCCTCCACAAGGAATACACCCTCAGGCCGGAATTCAAAGAATTGTGGGAGCGCATCAAGCATAAGACGCGCTACGCGGTGAAGATTGACTCCGAGAAATTGATCGCCGACGTCGTCGCGGAGCTGAACCAGAGCGAAATCCCCGCGCCCCGCCTCGTCATCTCCCGCGCCCGCCTGGAGGCCGACTCAACCACTGACACCTTCACTCCCCTGCACATTGCCGAGCGTCAAATCTCTAACGATCCATCTCATCCGTTCAGTCCGTTGATAAACT
The DNA here is from genome assembly GCA_035291605.1 of Anaerolineales bacterium. Classification (GTDB taxonomy): domain Bacteria; phylum Chloroflexota; class Anaerolineae; order Anaerolineales; family UBA6663; genus DATDRS01. Next base: position 2,163 of record DATDRS010000279.1, read on the forward strand.
CCCTCCCGAATCTGGTCGAACTCATGAGCACCTTCCTCGACCGCGCCACTCCCCCCATCCGTTTAACACGCCGCACCCTCGTCGAAATCTACCGGCGCGTGAAGCCCGACCATCAACGCGCCGCGCTGGATCATCCCCACGGCTTCGCGGCCCTGGCCGTTCAGTTCATCAAGAGCAGGCTGGCCGAGCAACTGGTGGACGGCGTGCAGTACGAAAAAGTCAACGCCTGGTACGAGATGACGCAGTTCGAGGACATCCCCGGCTGGCAGGATTACCTCGTCCCCGCCGAACGTTCGGTGTACGACCACGTCCTCGTGGATTCAGACCTTGAGAGGAAATTCGTCGCAGACCTGGAGAAGCGCGACGACGTGAAGTTATATCTCAAACTCCCCAGGTGGTTTACCGTGGACACCCCCCTCGGCGCGTACAACCCCGACTGGGCGCTCGTGCTCGAAAAGCGCGACGAATTCGGCCAGCCGCAGGAAACCCTCTACCTCGTGCGCGAGACCAAAGGCGCGACCGACCCCGGCCAACTCCGCCCCGGCGAAGCGCGCAAGATTCAATTCGGCGTGCGCCACTTCAAAGACGCGCTGGAGGTGGACTACAAAGTCGTGCAGGACGCAGACGAATTGCCATAATCCGAGGCCGCTTGACCTCAATCAAATCTCCTTCAAGGTCTCCGCCAAGTCCTCGATCAAATCTTCTTTATGCTCCAGCCCCACCGAAAGCCGGATCAGCCCCGGCTCGACCTCCAGCGGCGAGCCTTTCGTCGAGCCGTGCGTCATCGCCGAGGGCAATTCGATGAGCGACTCCACCCCACCCAGCGATTCGGCCAGCGCGAACAGCCGGGTGCGCGCCGCCAGCCGGCGCGCCGCCGCCTCGCCCCCCTGCACAAAGAAGGAGATCATTCCGCCCGCGTTGCGCATCTGCTTTTCCGCGACCGCATGTTGGGGATGGCTCTCCAGGCCGGGGTAAATCACCTCGGTCACTTTCGGGTGGTCGGCGAGGAACTGCGCAACGGCCAGCGCATTTTCGCCGTGCCGGTCCATCCGCAGGTGCAGGGTCTTGACGCCGCGCAGGACGAGGAAACAATCCATCGGGCCAGGGACGGCGCCGGCGGCGTTCTGTAGAAACTTCAACGGCTCGTGCAGCGTCGCGTCGTTCGTCATTACCGCGCCGCCCACCACGTCCGAGTGCCCGCCCAGGTACTTCGTCGTCGAATGCAGGACCAGATCCGCGCCAAGCGCGAGGGGCTGCTGCAGGTACGGCGTGGCAAAGGTGTTATCCACCATCACCTTGATTGCCGGGTCATGCCTGTGCGCGACTTCGGCAATCGCCTGAATGTCCGCGACCTTCAGGCGCGGGTTCGTCGGCGTCTCCAGCCACACAAATCTTGTGTTTGGCCTCAAGCCCGCTTCCACTGCTTTCAAATCGGTGCTCTCCACATAAGAGAACTCGATGCCATATTTTTTGTATTGCTTGTCGAACAGCCGAAACGTCCCCCCATACACGTCGTTGCTCGCCAGCACATGGTCGCCGGGATTGAGCAGCTTGAGCGCCGTGTCAATCGCCGCCATGCCCGAGGCGAACGCCAGCCCGTATTCCGCGCCTTCGAGCGCGGCGAGACACGCCTCCAGCGCCGTCCGCGTGGGGTTCCCCGTCCGGGCATACTCGTACCCCTTATGCTCGCCTACGCCCGTCTGCACGAAAGTGGACGTCTGATAAATCGGCGTCATCACCGCGCCCGTCGCCGGGTCAGGTTCCTGCCCGGCGTGAATGGCGAGGGTCTCAATGCGCAGCTTGTTGTGATCCATCGGCCTCTCCCGGAATAGTGATCAGTGACCAGTTATCGGTAATCAGCGAACAGCAAAACTGGTCACTGATCACCGATAACTGATGACTGAATTATAATGCCTGCATGTTCACACGTCTCACCCGCCTCGCGCTCCTCTGCCTCTTCTCCCTCCTCACCACCGGCTGCTGGGTCTTTGGGTTCGGGTTCGGGCGCGCGGTGCGCGTTCCGCCCGGCGGTCCTCCGAACGCGCCGCCCACCCCCGTGATTCCTCAGATCCAGCTCGAATATGGCGGGACAAGCGTAACGGGCGTCGAGAGCTACTACAACTGGCAAACCAACAACATGAGCATGAGCGGCGGCGGGGGCGTCGCTCCCGGCTCGGCGAATACCCGCCTCACCGTCCCCGCCGGGCATAGCGTGAACATCGTCGTCAGCCTGGCGCCCCCACCCGCCGTGCTGTGGGTAGCGGAGCTCGACAGCCAGGGCGCGCCGACGAAGACCGCCGCCCTCACGCCTGCCTCTCCTATGACCCCTTACCCCCTCACCCTCCCTGGCAATTACAAACTGCAAGTCATGGCGGAGTGGACATACCAGCAACAGGTGACCTACATCTTCGACTTAGACGTGACACCATGATGGCGTATGGCTTATGGCCTATGGCTGATCGCGTATCGCTGGCGCGCCGGATAAACCGAGCCAGGCATCTGCTATCCGCTATCGGCCATCCGCTCTGAGTTATAATCCCCTCCATGTCCGAACTTCACTTCTACGAGGATCCCGACGACGCCCTGCCGCGCGCGAAGGAGGACATGCGCTTCACGGCTGTGGCCGTCCAGCCGTACGCCGACGGGCGGCGGGTGAAGCTCAACTTCAAGCTCACGCCGTTCACGGAACGCCCGAGCGTGGACATCTCCGTGACCAACGCCGCCGGCCATGAAGTCGCCTCCCTGAGCTTGATCGAGGCGATGGACACCGAGTTCGACTTCACCATCCACCTGCGCGGGCCGACGCCGGAAGGCGAGCACACCGTCCGCCTGACCATGTTCTACCCGATGGGCGACGATGCGCCCACCGAGCGCCGTCATGTCGTCGCCGAACACAGCCTCACGTTCGAGGTCGCGCTGTCCCCTTAGAGTCCTGATCAACGGATGACACGGATGGGCCCATCCGGGCTGAAATCAGCCATCCAATAATCCGCTCCATCGGTTGACCACCACCAACGCCATGCTCCTCACCGACTCTGAACTGCGCGACCTCCTCGTGAACAGCCGCGTCATCGCCGTCGTCGGCCACTCCCATAAGACTTTCCGCGACAGTTATGCCGTTGGCCGCTACCTGCGCCAGGCTGGTTATCGTGTCTATGCCATCAACCCCAACATTCCTTCTGTGGATGGCGAACCCGCTTACCCCCGCCTCGCCGACGCGCCGGAGGGGATTGACATTGTGAACGTCTTTCGCCGCCCGGACGCCCTGCCTCAGGTCGTGGAGGACGCGATTGCCGTCCAGGCCCGTGCGATCTGGACTCAGCTGGGCGTGATCCACCCCCAGGCGGAAGCGCGCGCCCGCGCAGCGGGCCTCATCACCGTCGTCAACCGCTGCCTCATGGTCGAGCACCAGCGGCTGGGCATTCAGCGCCTCGTCCCCTGAGTCTTGCGCCTTATGCCCGTCCCTCGCCCCTGGCAAGTCCTCCAGTCGGAAACCCTCCTCGACCTCGCGCCGTGGTTCCGCGTCATCCGCCAGTCCGTCCAACTGCCCAATGGGGCGCGGATGGACGATTACTTCCTCACCCCCGCCCGCGACTACAGCATGGTCGCCGCCCTCACCGACCCAGGCGAAGTCCTGCTGGTGCGGCAATACAAGCACGGCCTGGGGAGGGTGATCCTGGATTTTCCGGCGGGCTACCTTGACTCCTCCGCCGAAGACCCGCTGGCTTGCGCCCAACGCGAACTGCGTGAAGAGACGGGCTACGTCGCTCAGACATGGATCCCGCTCGGCGCCTGGGGCATAGACTCCAACCGGATGCCCAACGTCGCGCATCTCTTTTTTGCGCGCGGCCTCACCCACGTGGCGGACCTGAGCCTCGACCACACCGAGGACCTCACCGTCGTGGCTGTCCCGGCCTCTCAGATTCCCGATCTGCTACGCGCGGGCGAAATGCCCACCCTGGCCTGCGCCGCCCTCTGGGGCCTCGCCGCGCCCTACATCTTCAGCTGACACAGCCCCTTACGTTTTACGTTTCACGCTTTACCTCTTCCTTCCGCCCTATGACCGCTCCCATCGAACCTCCCTCCACCGCCAAAGACGAAATAGCGGCGGAGCAACCGGAACAACTCACCGCGCGCCTCAAGATCGGCACGCGCCGCCCCGGCCTCTCGCTCGCGGCTTTCCCGGCCCTTCTGTATTCCTTCCTGCCCTACAGTCTCCAGGCGCGTCTCACCGAAGGGTCTGTCACTCACCGCGTCCTAAGCCTCGCCTGGCCGTCGGTCATGGAGCAATCGTTGCTCACGCTCGTCGGGCTGGTGGATGCCTACATCGTCGGGCATCTCGGCGCGGCGGCCATCGCCGGCGTAGGCCTCGGCGGGCAGGTGCTCAACCTCACCGCGGCGCTCTTCAGCGCGGTCGGCGTTGGGGCCACCGCCCTCATCGCGCGCCATATCGGCGCTGACGAGCCTGACGAGGCCAATCGCCTCGCCGGGCAGGCGCTGGTGCTGGCGCTCGCCATCGGCTGCCTCGCGGCGCTGATCGCTTTCATCTACGCCGCACCGATCATGCGCCTGCTGGGCGCCGCGCCGGAAGTCGTCGTGGACGGCGCCGCCTGGCTGCGCGTCGTCGCGCCCTCATTTATCACCGTGGGCGCGCTGCTCGTCGGCACGGCCTCCCTGCGCGGCGCGGGGGATACGCGCACCCCGCTGGGCGTGATGATCATCGTGAACCTCGTCAACGTCGCCGTCGCATGGACGTTCACCCGCGGGCTGTTCGGCCTGCCCAACCTGGGCGTCGTCGGTTCCGGGTTGGGCGCGATGAGCGGCCAGATCATCGGCGGGCTGGCTGTCGTCTTCATTCTCATCCGCGGCCGGGGGCATCTGAAACTCGGCTGGCGCTTGCCCGCCCCGGACTTCGCCCGCCTGCGCCGCATCCTGAACATCGGCCTGCCCGCCGGGGCCGAGCAAGTGCTGCTGCAACTGGCGCTGCTCAATCTGGCGGTGATCATCTCCCAGCTCGGCACGGCGGCTTACGCCGCGCATCACATCGGCATCCGCATTGTCTCGATGGCCTTCCTCCCTGGCTGGGGCTTCAGCGTGGCGGCGACCACGCTGGTCGGCCAGGAACTGGGGGCCAGGCGGCCCGACCGCGCCCGCCGCGCCACCTACGCCTCTTTCCTGCTCGCCCTGGCTGTGATGACCAGCATGGGGCTGGTGATCTTTGCGTTGAGCGAACCCATCCTGCGCCTGTTCACCGACGACGCCGACGTGATCCGGGAGGGCATGATCGTCGTCCGCGCCGACGGCCTGCTGCAGCCCCTCATCGCCGCCTCCTTCGTCTTCTCCGGCGCGCTGCGGGGCGCGGGCGATACGCGCGCGACGATGCTGATCACCATCGTCTCGGTATGGGCGCTCAGGCTGACCGCCGCTTACCTGCTGGCGATCACCCTCGGCCTCGGCCTGCTTGGCGTGTGGCTGGGCATCGGTGTGGACTTCGCCTCCCGCTCCACGTGGTTCTGGCTCCGCTTCCGCAGCGGAAAGTGGACGGCGCTTAGAGTGTGACGGGTGGCGGATGGGGCGCGATATATCGCTCGCCCATCTGACCTCCGTCATAGCTGCCCGATGCGCGTAGGCCGCACGCCTATCGCATATCGCCCAAAGCCATTACAATCCCCCTGCGCCATCGTTCATAAGCCATCTACCATCCGCGATCTGCCATCCGCGATCCGCCATCGGCCATGCGTATCCTCCTCCGCCTCCTGAAATCCCTCCGCCCCTACGGGTGGCAGGAGGTCCTGCTCATCATCTGTTTGCTCGTGGTCACCGCGACGAGCCTCGTCACGCCGGGCATCATCCGGTTCGTGATTGACCAGGGCCTCTACGACCCGAACCCCGCGCGGGCGCTGGCGCAGGCCGGGCTGATCATCGCCGGCGTGGGGCTGGCGCGCTCGCTGTTCAACTTCGGCAAGCGCTACCTGAGCGAGTGGCTCATGAACCGCACGGGCTACGACTTCCGCAACGCGCTGTACGACAAGATTCAACGCCTGCCCTTCGGCTTCCACGACCACACGCAGACCGGCCAACTGATGAGCCGCTGCACCGAAGACGTCAGCTCGCTCTCGCGCTTCGTCGGCCAGGGCGTGATCGAGCTGCTCAACGTGGTCCTGCTCCTCGCCGGGATCCTCTTCCTGCTCTTCCGCGAGAGCGTGACCCTCACGCTGATCAGCCTCGGCCCGCTGGTCGCGCTCACCCTCCTGACGTACCACCTCGGCACGCTCGTCGGCCCGCTCTTCCTGCGCGTAGATCAGGCGCTGGGCGACGTCTCGGCGGCGACGCAGGAAAACCTCTCCGGCGTGCAGGTCGTCCGCGCTTTCGCGCGCGAATTCTTCGAAAAAGACAAGTTCGCCAGGGCCAATCGCAAGCTCTTCGACGCCCGCGTCAAAATCGTGAGCACCTGGGGTCGCTACCTGCCCACGATGACCGTCCTCGTCATGCTCGCCACCGCGCTCATCCTGTGGTTCGGCGGGCGCATGGTCATCACGGGCGCGCTCTCGCTCGGCGATGTCGTCGCCTTCAACGCCTACCTGCTGCTGCTGGCCGCGCCCGTGCAGCAGCTCGCCTTCGTCGTGAACTCGGCGGGCGAGGGCATCGCGGGCGGCCAGCGCATCTTCGAGATCCTCGACCTGCCCGAAGAGATCGCCTCGCCCCGCGATCCTGTCCCACTCCCGGCGCTCACCGGCCGCGTGACCTTCGAGAAAGTGTCCTTCTCCTATCGGGGCGAGCGGCGCGCGCTCCACGACGTCTCCTTTGACGCCCTGCCCAACCAGGTGATTGCGCTCATCGGCCCCACCGGGAGCGGCAAGACCAGCCTGGTCAACCTGATCCCGCGCTTTTACGACGCGACCGCCGGGCGCGTGCTGGCCGGCCAAAGCGATGGCCGTGGCTATGACGTGAAGACGGTTGACCTGCGCGCCCTGCGCTCACAGATCGGCATCGTCCTCCAGACCTCGCTGCTCTTCTCGGCCTCGATCCGCGAGAACATCGCCTACGGGCGGCTGGACGCGACCGAGGAGGAAATCACCGCCGCCGCCAAAGCCGCGCGGGCGCACGACTTCATCCTCTCGTTCCCCGAGGGGTACGACACCGTCGTGGGGGAGCGGGGCGTCACACTCTCGGGCGGGCAGCGCCAGCGGGTGGCTATCGCCCGCGCGCTGCTGATGAACCCGCGCATCCTCATCCTCGACGACGCGACGTCGAGCGTGGACACGCAGACCGAATACCTGATCCAGCAGGCGCTCGACGAGCTGATGAAAGGCCGCACGACGTTCGTCATCGCCCAGCGCCTCTCCACCGTCAAGCGCGCCGACCTGATCCTCGTCCTGCAGGACGGGCGCATCGTCCAGCGCGGCAAACACGCCGAGTTGGTGGACCAACCGGGGCTGTACCAGGAGATTTACAACCTGCAACTCAAGGATCAGGAGCAGTTCCAGCGCGAGATGCTGTTCCTCGACTTGCCCGAAGAGACGCGCCCTGGCGCGTCTGGACCTGTGCCGATTGTGGAGCCGGAAGACGGGGACGGCAAACCCCACGCCGAGCGCCCTGACCCGCGTGACAATCGGGAAACCCAACCGCTGAGGGCGAGTGTGATGAAATAAGGACGCGCCCTGCCTGGGCGCGTCTGTGTGGGAGTGTGGAAGTATGGGAGTGTGAGTTCAATGCTTTCGGCCTCGGCTGGTCTTGCCCTTCGGCTTATTTTTGGCGTTGCCTCGGCCCGCCGGCTTTTTTCTAGCCCCCCGGCTGGCCTCGCCTGCGCTCTTCTCAGACTGTTTGGGCATTTCCATCTCGCGTTTGCCGAG
>DATDRS010000280.1:0-10219 GCA_035291605.1 Anaerolineales bacterium
CGCAAGTTCGGGTTAAACTACGGCGAGCGTGGATTTGCTCGCGCTGGCCGAGATCGCGACGAGCAATCTCGCGCAGGAAGATTTGGGGATCGAGATTCAACACTGGCGGGGGCGGGAGATCGCCGTTGAGGCCGACCCGCCGCAGGCCGTCGCCATCGGCGGCGACGTGATCGGCCCGACGCCGATCACGTCCCGCGTTATCCCCGGCGCGGTCCGCGTCGTCGGGCCGGACCACGAAGCGCGAGGCGCAAGCCCGGATCATCCACCATCCCCCTGGCTTGCCTCGCTGCCGAACGTGGGCTAATATCTCGCCCTCAAACTTGTATGGACTCCATCGCCGAGCGCCTTGCCTCCAGCCTCAAAATCCGCCCCGGCGAGGGGCGGAAGGCCGCGCTGTTGATCGGGCTGCTGCTCTCCGTTTCGGTCGGCGGCAGCATCGGCGGCACGGGCATGGATGCGCTCTTCTATTCGCGCTTCAGGATCGAGCCGTATTACTACATCCTCCTGGGCCTCGTCACGTTCGTCAACTTGATGGCGGTGACCTCCCTGCTCAACCGCGTCTCGCGCGAGCGGCTGTACGTCGTCCTGCCCTTCGCGTTGGCCCTCGTCCTGCTCGGCGAGTGGGCGCTGGTGATCCTGAAGGCGTACTGGTTCTATCCGGTGATGTGGCTCAGCAAGGAAGTCCTGAATTCGCTCGCCGGGTTGTTCAGCTGGGGGCTGGCCGCCGCCGTTTGTGACACGCGCCAGGCTAAGCGCCTCTTCCCGCTGTTCACCGCCGGCTCCATCTTCGGCACGCTCCTCGGCTCGTTTGGCACGCCGCTCCTCGTCAACTGGCTGCATTCCGAAAATCTTCTGCTCGTCTGGGGGATGGGCTTTTTCCTGACGTTCGTGTTGTGCAGCCTGCTCGCGCGCCCGCGCGCCCGCGCGCAGCCGGGAGCCTCGGCCTCGGCGGCCCACCCCGCGCGGGCGCGCGACGCCGGCCGGCGGCGGGCGGCCCAGCGCGCCAGCGTGTTCCACGAAATGCAGCAGGGTTACCAGTTCGTGCGCGGCTCGCCGCTCATGCGCTGGGTCTCCTTCACGGCCATGCTCTTCTCGGTGCTGTGGTTCGCCCTCCTCCTGCCCTTCACCCGCGCCGCTACGGAACAATACCCCGCTGCAGACGCGCTGGCGAGTTTCTTCGCCACCTTCCAGGGGGCCTACACCATCCTGGCGCTGCTCGCCTCGCTCCTCGTCGCCAACCGCCTGTTCGCCCGCTTCGGCCTGGTGAGCATGCTGTTGGTGTATCCCGCCATCTACTTCTCCGGGTTCGCCGTCCTTCTCGTCTACGCCTCTTTCCCGGCGCTCGTCGTCTTTCGCTTCGTCCAGCTGATCTGGAGCCAGGGCATCGCGGATACGGTCTGGCAGGCGGTCTTCAACGTCGTCCCGGCGGGCCGGCGCGACCAGACGTGGGCGTTTGTCAACGGCGTGCCGGGGCAGGCGGGCATTGTGATCGCCGGCCTCCTCCTCATCGTCGGCGAACAGACGCTGGCGCCGCAGCAGTTGTACATCGTCGGCCTCGGTGCGGCCGCGCTGACCATTTTCACGGTGTGGCGCGCGAAACGGGCTTACGGCGGCGCGCTGACGGACGCCCTGCGCGCAGGGCAGCCCCAGGTGTTCTTCAGCGAAGAGGAACCGTTCGGCGGGTTCCAGCAGGACGCCGCCGCCCTCGCGGCGGTGGTGAGCGGCGTGTCGAACCCGGACCCGGCGGCGCGCCACGTGGCCGTGGAGATTCTCGGCCACATCCCCGCGCCCCAGGCGGTGGACGCGCTGATCAATGCGTTGGCCGATCCCTCGGCCCAGGTGCGTGCGGCTTCCCTCCGCGCGCTGGCGCGGGCCGGGGTCGCGCGGGCCTTGCTGGAGATCGCGGCCTGTCTCAAAGACCCGGAGGCGGAGGTCCGCCTGAGCGCGGTCAGCGCGCTGCAAGGCCTCGCCGCCTCCGCGCGCGGCCTCGTCGCGCACGTCCAACCCTTGCTCGCCGATCCTGACCCGGCCCTCCGCGCCCGCGTGGCCGTCACGCTCCTCCGCGCCGATGGGCGCCTGACCCTGGAGGAAACACATCGCGCCGCGCTGGAAGCCCTCAAGACAATGGCGGCCGCGCCGCAGGTTGAAGCGCGCGCCAACGCCTTGGAGGCTTTGGCCGAGTGCGGCGCGATCCGCGAGATGGAGACGTTCGTAGCCGACGGCCTACGGGATGCGTCGCCCGCCGTGCGCCGTGCGGCTGTCAGCGCGTTGGCGGCGTGCGGCCTCGAAACCGGGCGGGCGCTGGACCTGTTGATCGGCATGTTGGGGGATGAAGACCGCTCCGTGAGCGAGGCTGCGGCCAGGGCCATCGGCGCAATGGGCGCGCCCGCGCTCGACCGGACGACCGCCGCCCTCGCGGACCCCCGGCTGGAAACTGGCGCGCTCCTCGCACTGGAGCGCCTGCCGGCCTCCCGCGCCGCCCTGACCATCCGCGATTATGCGGCCCGGCAGGTTGCGCAGGCGCTGCATTACTTTGATCTTTCGCGCGGCGTCGAAGCGCGCGCGGACGCGGAGCGCAATGACCGCCTGCGGCTGCTGTTCGACTCACTGCGCGCCCGGACTCAATATCACGCCGTCAACGCCCTGCGGGCGGTCGGCCTGCTCGGCGACCGTGGTTCGATTGCGCTCGCCGTCGAAAATCTGCAAAGCCGCCACCCCAACCAGCGCGCCAACGCGCTGGAGACGCTGGAGGCCATCGGCGACGCCCAGGTGGTCAAACCGCTCCTGCGCGTTTGGGAAACTGCCGAGTCTGCCCCTGCGACGGCGCACGGGACTGTGGAGGATACGCTGCGGCAGGCGCTCAATGACGCAGATAATTGGCTGCGGGCCTGTGCGGCGCTGGCGGTCAGCGACTCGGCTGACTCGCCGGTTCGCGCTGACTGCGCCCAACTGGCCGAGTCCGACGCCGACGCCGTGGTGCGAGAGACCGCCGCCTTAGCACTCAAAGGAAGGACGATTATGGAAACGCTCGCCACTTTGCCGCTCATGGAGCGCATTTTGCTGTTGCGCCGCGTGCCGTTGTTTGCTGGCCTGCCCCCCGCCGACCTCAAGCAGGTCGCGGCGATCACCCGCGAGGCGTTTTTCGCGGACGGCGAGTGGATTGCGGCCCAGGGCGACCCCGGGGATGAGATGTACGTCATCGTCTCCGGCGAGGTGCGCGTGCTGGTGGGCGAGGAGGCGCCAGTCGAAATCGCGCGGCGCCAACCGGGCGACATCGTGGGCGAGATGGCGATCATCAGCCAGGAGCCGCGCATCGCCTCGCTGGTGGCCGCGGGCGAGGTGCGCGTCCTGTGCGTCGAGCGGAAGCAGTTCGAGGCCCTCCTGCGCGAGCGCCCGGAGACCAGCCTGGCCGTCATGCGCGTCCTGTGCGCCCGCCTCAAAGAGAAAGCGGCGAGATGAACACGCTGTTGGCCCTTCGGTTCGGCGCCGCGCTGGGGTTGGGGATCTTGCTGGGCCTGGAGCGCCAGCGCACCCATGGCGCCGACGTCGCCTTCGCGGGCGTCCGCACCTTTGCGCTCATCACTTTGCTGGGCGCGACCACGGCTTATCTGCAAAGTCAGCTCGACCTGCCCTGGCTGACGGCGGTGATCTTCCTCGCGCTGGCGACGCTCGTCATCGTGTCCTACGCCGTCACGGCCGGGCAGGGCAGCATCGGCATCACCACCGAGGTCACCGCGCTGCTGGCGTTTTTGATCGGGGGATTGTGCGTGTGGGCTCAGGTGGAGCTGGCGGCGGCGGTGACGGTCGCCAGCATCCTGCTGTTGTCGCTCCGGGAATGGCTGCACCGCCTCGCCAGCCGCATCGAGGCCGCCGACGTCGAGGCGACGCTCAAGTTCGCCATCATCACGATTATCATCCTGCCCCTCCTGCCTAACCAGAATTTCGGCCCTCCGCGGCTGGACGTGATCAACCCTTACAAAATCTGGCTGATGGTGGTGCTGATCTCAGGCCTGAATTTTGCCAGTTATATTCTGGTGAAGGTGATGGGCAGCGAGCACGGCCTGGGGCTGACGGGCGTGCTGGGCGGGCTGGTGTCAAGCACGGCGGTGACGCTTGGGTTCTCCCAGCGCAGCAAGCAGGATGCGGCGCTGGCCCCGTCCCTGGCCTTGGGCATTCTGCTCGCGTGGACGGTCATGTTCTTTCGCGTCGTGGTCGAGGTGGCCGTGGTGAACGCGACGTTGGCGGCGCGTTTGCTGCTGGGATTGGGCCTCATGGGCGGCGTGAGCCTGGGCGTCAGCGCCTTTCTCTGGTGGCGGGGGCGTTCGCACGAAACGGCCCGGGTCGCCTCCGGCCACAACCCGTTCGAGTTGGACGAGGCGATCAAGTTTGGCCTGCTGTTCGGCGTGATCATCTTCGCGGCGAAGGCGGCGGAGGTTTTCCTGGGCGAGGCCGGTTTGTACCTGGCCGGGGCGCTGGCTGGCCTCACCGACGTGGACGCGATTTCGCTCTCGATGGCGAACCTGGCCGCCGCGGACCCGGAGAATACAGGGATCGCCGCGCGCACCGTGATCATCGCCGTGCTGTCGAACACGCTGGTCAAGAGCGGCATAGTCGTCTCGCTGGCCGCGCCCTCGCTGCGCCGGGTGATGCTGCCCCTGGCCGGACTGGTGCTGGCAACGGGTGTGGCGGCAGCGGTCATCGTCGGGTGATCTCTGGTTGTCAAAGAGGACCTCTTGCGAAGGCCAATTATCTTGTTGCTCCTCCCTCTGTGGTTGTTGGGGCTGATCCTTTTCTCCAGCGGAGCGAATGTCCGGGCGGATTTGCCGGGTTTTACCCCAACGGCCTATGTGTACTTGCCCGCGGTGATAAAACAGCCCAGCCCGACGCCCACTGACACACCGACCCCCACCGAAACGCCCACCCCGACCGCTACGCCGACCTCCACCCCTACTTCCACGCCCACGGCGACGAGCGTGCCAACCGTCGTCGGGCACGTCCTCACCGGGCAATTGGCTTTATGCGAGTCGCGCACGACCTACGGCGTCAATGAGAATATCTGCTTTATTGAGACGATCACGAACCCCACCGAGGGCGTCGTCCATTACGGCATTTTGGGCGTGAGCATCGTCGGCGAGGGGGTGAGCGATTTTCACACGAGCTGGAGCGGCGACCTCTCCATCGCGCCTAAGTGCACCGGCCCGGTGGATACCTGCGGCGGCGCGTGGCAGGATAACTTGAGCATCGGCGCCCCCGGCACGTACACGCTCACGCTGGCCGTCTGCTATTCACCCGAGGATGTTTGCCCCGGTCCCGGCGCGGACTGGCAGAATTTCCCGCCGGGCGTTACGGTGACGATCGTCAACTGATGCTGTAAAGAAACCCGGTTTCTGGTGAGAAACCGGATTTCTTCCTCAGCCTCAAACGTCGTAGTATAGATAAAACTCGTACGGATGCGGGCGCAGGCGCATGGGGTCAATCTCCTTCGTCCGCTTCATCTCGACCCACGTCGAAAGCACATCTTCGGTGAACACGCCGCCGGCCAACAGGAAGTGGCGATCGGCTTCGAGCGCAGCCAGCGCCTCAGGCAGTGAACCGGGTACCTGCTTCACCGGACCATGCCCATTGGGGCCGTGAGCCTCGAACAAGTCGTAGTCCGCCGGCTCGCCGGGATCCATCTTGTTCTGGATGCCGTCAATGCCCGCCATGAGCATGGCCGCGAAAGCCAGGTAAGGGTTGCACGACGGGTCGGGGCAGCGGAACTCGATGCGCTTGGCCTTCGGGCTGTCGCTGTACATCGGGATGCGCACCGCCGCCGAGCGGTTGCGGCGCGAGTACACCAGGTTCACCGGGGCCTCGAAACCTGGGACCAGCCGATGGTACGAGTTGACGGTCGGGGCCACCAGCGCCATGAGGGCCGGGGCGTGCTTCAGCAATCCGCCGATGTAATACTTCGCCAGTTGGCTCAAGCCGGCGTAGCCACTCTTGTCGGCGACGAGCGGCGCACCGTCCTTCCACAAGGATTGGTGCACGTGCATGCCGGAGCCGTTGTCGCCCCACAGCGGTTTGGGCATGAAGGTCGCGGTCTTGCCGTGCGCCAGCGCGACGTTCTTGATGATGTACTTGTACATCATCAGGTGGTCGGCCATGTTCACCAGCGTGTCGAAGCGCATGTCAATCTCGCACTGCCCGGCGGTGGCGACCTCGTGGTGATGCACCTCGACCGGGATGCCCGCTTCCCCCAGCTTCAGCACTATCTCTGAGCGCAGGTCTTGCAGCGTATCGGCGGGGGAGACGGGGAAGTAGCCTTCCTTCCAGCGCGGACGATGCCCGAGATTCGGTCCTCCATTCGCCCCGCTGTTCCAGATGCCCTCGCGCGAGTCAATCTCGTACAGCGCGCTGTACTGCGTCTGGTCGTAGCGGACGTGGTCGAAGACGAAGAACTCGGCCTCCGGCCCCCAATACGATATGTCCGCGATGCCGGTTTTTCTGAGATAGGCTTCCGCTTTCTGCGCGATGTAGCGCGGATCGCGCGTGTAGGGCTGGCGCGTGAGCGGGTCGTAAACGTCGCAGGTCAGGCTGAGCGTCGGCACGCTGCAGGCCGGGTCCACGACGGCGGTCGCCGGATCGGGCATGAGGATCATGTCGCTCTCGTGGATCGCCTGAAAGCCGCGGATGCTCGAGCCGTCGAAGCCGATGCCCTCGGCGAACAGGTCTTCGGTCAGCTCGTCCAGCGCGGCGCTGAAGTGCTGCCACGTCCCCGGCAGGTCCACGAACTTGAAGTCCACGATCTTCAGGCCCTGTTCGCGGGCGAAGGCGATCACTTCCTTCGGCGTGGCGAAAGTTTGAGTGGCTTCTTTAGTGGTCATTGCTCCTTAACTCCTTGGATAAAAAAATAAGCCCCCGACCTGTCAGCACGATGGCAGAAGGTCGGGGGCGTCTCGGCCCGGATGAATATCTGGTTGTTCAACCTACGCGCCTGAGTGTAGCACAGTTTTCTGGGGATTGTCAACCCACCTTCTGCTTGTGACTATAGACACTTGGGGTTTTTTTCTATCTCTGCTATCATCCCTCCCGCGAAGATCCGCTATGAGCAATTGGCGCACGGGCCTTTCCGCTTTTCGTTCCTACCTGCGCTGGCTGGTTCCTGGGATAGGCATCAAGCGCTGGATCGGGCTGTTGCTGCTGGGCGGGACGCTCATTGGCCTGGGACTGATTGACCTGCTGCTCGACCTGGATCGCGCGGGCGTTGCGCCGCCGGTTCTTGAGGTTCTGACCCTCCGCTTTATCCCGCGCCTGGGCCGGGCGGCGCTGCTCGGCCTGCTGGGGCTGGCGGCGATGCTCGTGGCGGTAACCCGGATCATTCGCGTCCTCCTGGCGCCGTTCGTCCGCCCCGGCCAGAGCGTGGCCGACGCGGTGAGCGAGCACCAGCGGCGGGGCCGGGGGCCGAAGATCGTGGCGATCGGCGGCGGCACGGGGCTCTCGGTCTTGTTGCGCGGCCTCAAGCACCACACCTCCAGCCTCACGGCGATCGTGACGGTGGCCGACGACGGCGGCTCGTCAGGACGCCTGCGGCGCTCCTTGGGCGTTTTGCCTCCGGGCGACTTCCGCAATTGCATCGCCGCCCTCGCAGACGACGAGGCCCTCACCACGCAGTTGTTTCAGTATCGCTTTGGCCGGGACCAGGATTTGGGCGGCCACTCGTTCGGCAACCTGTTCATCACCGCGATGGCCGAGGTCTCCGGCAGTTTCGAGCGCGCGCTCCTCGAATCGAGCCGGGTGTTGGCGATCCGCGGGCGCGTCCTGCCTTCCACCCTGCGCGACGTGAAACTGGTCGGCGAGCTGGTCGAGGAGGGCGAGAAGGTCAGCCGGGTCGAGGGGGAATCGCAGATCACGCTGAGCCCCGGCGCGATCCGCCAGGTCTATCTGGAGCCTGAAGATGCCCCGGCGTATCCCGGCTCGATCCGGGCTCTCCTCGAGGCGGACGTGATCGTGCTGGGGCCGGGCAGCCTTTACACGAGCCTGCTGCCCAATCTCCTGGTGCGCGACCTGGTCGAGGCCATCCGCGCCAGCCGCGCGATAAAAGTCTACGTGTGCAACACCGCCACCCAGCCGGGCGAGACCGACGGCTACTCCGTCTTCGACCACGTCGCCGCGATTGAGCGGCATACGCTGCCTGGGCTGTTCCCGCTGGTGCTGGCGAATTCCAATCAAACCGGCCAATTGCTGCCGCTTCTGCACTGGGTGCGGCTGGAGCCGCCGGTCAACGGCGTGCGCCGCGTCATCCCGGCCGATCTGGCGGACAACGAATACCCGTGGCGGCACGACGCCGCGAAACTCGCGAATGCGGTGATCCATCTGCTTGGCGAGGATACGCCAGGCCCTTGAAAGACCTTTAGGGTCTCCGAGACCCTAAAGGTCTGGCCGTAAACCAAACTGGAATCAGCTGTAGCTCAAACCTCAGACAAGGAGAGTTCACTATGACCACCAGAACCGTGAAAGTCGGCATCAACGGGTTTGGCCGCATCGGGCGGCAGGCCCTGCGCGCGATCAACGAGCGCCATCCCCAAGAACTCGAAGTCGTCGTCGTCAACGACCTCTTCGACGCCGCGACCAACGCGCACCTGTTCAAGTACGACTCCACCTACGGCAAATATCCCGGCACGGTCGAGGCGAAAGACGGGAACCTGGTCGTGGATGGCAAAACGATCAAAGTCATGGCGGAGAAAGACCCGGCCAACATCAAATGGAAGGAGATGGGCGTCGAGATCGTCGTCGAGTCCACCGGGTTGTTCACCGACGCGAACAAGGCCAGGGCGCACATCGAATCCGGCGGGGCGAAGAAAGTCATCATCTCCGCGCCGGCCAAGAACGAAGACCTCACCATCGTCCTCGGCGTGAACGACGACAAGTACGACCCGGTTCGGCACAACATCATCTCGAACGCCTCCTGCACGACCAACGGCCTGGCGCCGGTCGCCAAGGTGCTCAACGACCGGTTCGGCATCCAGAAGGGCCTGCTGACGACGGTGCACGCCTACACCAACTCCCAGCGCCTGCAGGACGTCGGCGCGAAGGACCTCCGCGACGCCCGCGCCGCCGCCGAGAACATCGTCCCCTCCGAGACGGGCGCGGCCAAGGCCGTCGGGTTGGTGATCCCCGAGCTCAAGGGCAAGTTCGGCGGCATGGCCTTCCGCGTCCCCACGCCGACCGTGTCGGTGATTGACTTCACCGCGATCCTCGAGAAGGAAGTGACCAAAGACGAGGTGCGCGCCGCGATGCTGGAGTACGCCGGCGGCCCGATGAAGGGCATCCTCGAAGTGACCGACGAGGCGCTGGTCTCCACCGACCTCAAGGGCAGCGAGTCCTCCTCCATATTCAGCGCGCTCGACACGCTGGTGCTTGGCAACATGGTCAAAGTCATCGCGTGGTACGACAACGAGTGGGGCTACGCCTGCCGCGTGGCGGATCTGGCGGCGATGATTGCGAAGAAGTTGTAAGGCAAACTCATGGTTGTAGCGAAGCGGCTTGAAGTCCAAGTAAACGGGCGGGCTTTCCCGGCCACTGACGAACTTCACTGGCGCAAACTGCAAGTGCTGGCGAAGTTTGTCGGCGCGCTATTGGCCATGCCGGAAGGGAAGCCTATCGCCAAAATCATCTTGTACGGCAGTGTCGCGCGCGGCGAGGCCGACGAGGATAGCGACGTTGACGTGCTATTGTTTACCACTGGATCTGTCCAGCCGCTGGAGCGCGCCGCACAAGCGGCGGCCTGGGAGGTCATGGTGACCACGACGGAGCACGTCGCCGTGATCGTCTTTCCGTTGAACGATTTCTACTATCCCACTGACTTTTTCCTGCTCGCCACGCTGCGCGAGGGCAAGGAGATTTTCGCCATGACCGAGACTGATATTCGACGTGAAACGGCCAAAGACAATCTCGAGCTGGCGCTGGATTACGTTGAAACCGCTGAACTCAGCCGCGCCAGCAGAAAAATCCGCGCGGCGATTGACGCGGCCAATAACGCGGCGGAGCTGGCGGCCAAGTCTTTCCTGTTGCTGGAAGGCGGAAAATTGCCGACGCGCCACGGGCGGGTCATCGGCCAGTTCAGCGATGTGTTCATCATCAAGAAGCAACTCATTCCGCCGGACCGGGGCCGCGCCCTGAACCTGTTGCTGGAACAGCGGCACAAGGCGCGTTACGTGTGGAAGGCGGAGTTAACGGA
>DATDRS010000281.1:0-9351 GCA_035291605.1 Anaerolineales bacterium
CGGCGCGGGCGGGCGCAACGGTTGTTTTCCGAGCCGAACTGATTGAGCGCCTCTCGTTCCCCGATAATTCTTTTGACATGGTGTTGAGCAGCCTGATGATGCACCATTTGCCCGGCGACCTTAAGCGGCGAGGGCTGACCGAGATTCGCCGGGTGCTCAAACCGGGCGGGCGATTGTTCATCGTGGACTTCAAAGGTCGGACCAGGCCAAGCCATCACTTGCTGACGGCGGTGCTTGCTCACGCGGCTCTCGATGCTGGCGTTCAGGACCTGCCCGGTATTATGAAAGAAGCGGGATTCGTTCAGGTCACCACTGGTGATATGCCGCTGAGGGTGATTGGGTACGCCGCCGGGCAGGCGCCACAGGAGAAATGAGGTAAATAGGCCCTCCCAGAAAGAAGGTGACCATACATCACGCTTATCCTATGGGCGCGCTCGTCTATGCAGGCGGCAGGAGTTGTATCCAATGATCCGCGCCCATTTAGGAGGGTGAACGGCTGCCTGGGCTTCCCACACGAATGAGAAAATATTCATGACCACCCTGCGTCTGTCCGCCCATCCCCCCTTCCAGTTTCGCTCCGTCATCCGTTCTCACGGCTGGTATCAACTGGCCCCCTTCGAGTGGGACGACGCCAGCGGCGTGTTCCGCGCCGTCGAGCGCCTGGAGAGCAGCCGCGTGGTCGCGCTCGAAATCACGGGCCAACCGGATGGCGTGGCCGTCACCACGCGCTCCAAACTGACCAGGCGCGAAGAGAAAGAAGTCGCCGCCAGGGTGACGTGGATGTTCGGCCTCGACGCCGGTTTCAGCGAGTTCTACGCCCTGGCTGACGCCGAACCGCGCCTGGCACATTGCCGAGAGAAGGCGTATGGCCGCCTGTTACGTTCCTCGTCGCTGTTCGACGATGTCGTCAAAGTAATGATGACGACTAACATTCAATGGAGCGGCACCAAACGCCTTGTGGCTGCACTGGTGGACCACTTCGGCGGGCCGTTACCGGAGGATGGCGCGCGCAGCGCCTTTCCAACTGCCGAGCGCATCGCGCGCAGCCGCGAGGCCACCTTGCGGAAGCTGGGGTTGGGCTATCGAGCGCCCTATCTCTTGAAGCTGGCGCACGGGGTGGTCTCCGGCCAATACGATCTTGAGGCTCTGAAGGATGGGGCGCGCCCGACCGAAGAAGTGCGCCGCGACTTGCTGGCGTTGCCGGGCATCGGGCCGTATGCGGCGGCGACGGCGCTCGGCATCCTCGGACGTTACGACCATATTGGCGCGGATACAGAAGCTATCAGCGCAGTTTCCAAAGCATTCTATGGCGGCAGACCCATCGGCGAGAAGGAAGTGAATGCCGCGTTTGCCAAATGGGGAAAATACAAAGCGCTGGCGTACTGGTTCTGGGATTTCTCCGGCCAGCAAGGATCACCCATGGAGGCGTGGGAAGCCAAAGCGGCGTGATCATCTCAGCTCGGTACTCGGCAATGTGCTCAGCCCCGCTTTTTGCGCCGCACGCTCGACCATCCCCCGCAACTCTTTGTGTTCTTCTGGTTGTAGAGGGCGCAGCTGGTATTGCGCCAACAGCTCGGCCACACGGGCTTTGGCGCGCGCCAGCGCATCGGGCTTGCCCGCCTCGGTCCACGCCCGCACCGAGGCGCGGTCAATCACCGCCGAGGGTAAATACTGCTCGGCCTTGAACCACCGCCGGGTATGCCGCGCGCCAAGAAAATCACCACGGTGACCCAGTTCCGCGAATAGTTGTGTCGCGAGCGATTCTCCCCGCCGCTCAATCCCGGCCAGCAGGCGCCGGGCCATGGCAATGGCCTCAGCGTCCACGGCCAGTTTCTCCACGCTCTGACAGGCGAGAAAGTCCAGCATCCCGGCCCCGGAGATCATGTTAATTCCAGCCAGCGCGCCCACCAGCGCCGTCACGCCGGATTCCAGCCCGGCCTGCGCGTCTAACGTCTTGGCGTCGCTGGCGCACAGATAAGCATGTGTGGGCAGGCTGAGACTCTTGCCCACTTGGGCATACGCCGCATCAATCATCGCCGTCTCGACCGCGCCGAACGGCGTGGTGCCGTGCCGCATGTCAAAGATAGCGGGCGCGCCTCCCCACACGATGGGCGCGCCGGGGCGAGCCAATTGATGAATCGTGATTCCGCTCAGGCACTCGGCGGCGTGCTGGACGACTGAACCCGCGAGCGTGACTGGGGCCGTCGCCCCCGCGAGTGGCATCGAGACGATCTCCGCTGGGAGGCCCGCGCGCGCCAGGGCGATCAGGTTCTCCGCCGCAAACGCGCTCCAGTTGAGGGGCGGCGAGGGGCACACGTCGAAGACGGCGCGCGGCTTTCCGAGCGCGCCATCTCCCCCGACGACGCTCAGCATTTCGCGCATCATCTTCAACGTCTCAATCGCAAACGCGCCCGTGACGATGGGCTTACCGGAATACAGCAGGACGAGGTAGAGCCGGTAGAGGTCGGCGATGGCGGCGGGCACCTCCGAACACACCAATGCCGTGCTCTGCGCGTCGTATTGCGGCAAAACTTCGGCGACCTTCACCAGCCGCACCAGGTCGGCGGTGATAGCGTTGCGATGCTCGCCTGTTTCAGGATCGAGAATGTGAATCGCCGCGGAGCCGGGATCGAAGTGCACCGCGTCGCCGCCGTAGTGGACGCGCGGCTGCCCGGCCCCGTCGTAGAGGTCGAACTCGCGGGGCGCGGTTTGGAGCGCGCCGCGGGCGAGGCTTTCGGGGATGTGGGCAACCTGGCCCACCGGGTCCACGCGTGCCCCGGCTTCGGCGAGCAGAGACATCGCCTCCACACTCTGTACTTTCACGCCGGGCGTTTCGAGGAGGGTGAAGGCTTCGGAGAGGATGCGGTTGAGGAGAGTTGGGGTGAGTAGTTCGAGAGGAGGCATTTGCGTTTTCGAGCCCTGAGATCAATCGTTACCAAGACACCGGGGCGTTACGGCCGCCAGCCCGCCGCCTGATATTCCGCCCACGTCTCAGCCATGCCCGCCCGAAAACTGTGTGGCGCCCAACCGAGTTCGCGCTTCGCCTTGTCGGCGCTGAAGTTCCAATCGAAACTGGCCATGTCCAGGATTTCGGCCGGGATGACGGACCTGCCCCGCAGCGCCGCCAGGACGTGGGCCATGAACCGGATTGGCCCAAGAGGAACGCGCAGCCGAGGCGGCTTCTTGCCCAATAGGCTTGCGATCACTGCCCAAATCTCCGGGAAGGTCAGGTTCTCGCCGCCCAAGATATACCCCTCACCGGCCCTGCCCCGCTCGTGAGCAAGTTGGATACCTTGCACCGTGTCTTTGTAGTAGGCTGCGCAGAGTCTATTCTTGCCGCTCCCCAGTATCGCGACAGGTTTATCCGCCGCCATCCGCAATAGAGTCATCTCGGCCATGCTGGGATGGCTGGAGGCCCACGAGCAACCGTAGCCGAAGCCGGGATAAACGATCATCACGCGCAGACCTTTGGCCGCGAACTCCAGCGCGATGTCGTCTGCTGCCCGTTTGGTCTTCTGATACAGGCTGACGTATTTCCGCGTGTCTACTGGTCGGCTTTCGTCGGCGACTTCGCCTGGCGCGGTGGGGCCGAGCACCGACAGCGAGCTGACCTGCACCATGCTCTTCACGCCCATATCCAATGCGGCCTGCAAGACGTTGCGGCTACCGTCACGGTTCACGCGCCACCATTCGGACACGGGGGCACGATGGCCGACGATGGCGGCCAAGTGACAGACCTGCTCACAGCCTTCTATCCCTCGCCGCACGGCCTCGGGATCGGTCACATTGCCAAAGACGAATTCGACGCCGGGAAGTTCGAGGCCGCGCCGGTCGCTGGTCGGGCGGGCGAGCACGCGCACTTTCTCGCCGCCGCGAGCCAATGCTTTGATCAGCACCCGGCCAATCGAGCTTGTGCCGCCGGTAATACAGGTCGTCATGCATTTAACCTGTCTAAGCCAAAACAGCAGTCACATCGCCTCGGCTTCAACACTCGCGATGATGTGTCGTAACGCATTGACGAGTTTCTCGTCCAGCGGCTCGGGGTGATGGTCACGCAGAATGGCCTGGGCCTTCTCCCGCGCCCATTCGCGCGCGCCGTCGCGTTTCTCTTCCCACGCGCTGTATGGGCGGCGATCCATCAGCGTCGGCAGCCACAGTTCGCGCATGTGCCGCTTGGTGTGTTTGTGCGCGAGGAAGTTGCCGCCCGGCCCCACGTCGCGGATCGCGTCCAGCGCCAGCGTCTCATGGTTGACCACAATCCCGCGACTCATCGCCCGCACAATGCTCCATATTTCGGCGTCCATCACCAGCATTTCATAGGAGAGAATGCGCGAGCCGTGCAGAAGCCCCGCGCCGAGGAGCATATCGGCCCCGGTCGAGACCGCCATGAACGACGAGAACGAGTTGTCCACCGCGCTCTGCCAGCCGGGTTCTTTCGCGCCCGTGGCAAACGCGCCCATCGAGAGCGGCACGCGGTAGAAGTCGGCGAGTACATTCGTCGCCGCGCCGAAGAGAAAATCTTCCGGCCCGCCGCCCGTGTACGCGCCAGTGCGCAAATCCATCGCCGTCTGCGCGGCGGCGTAATACACCGGGCAACCCGGATAGGCCATCTGCATGAGGGCGAGCGCGCTGATCACTTCCGCGTTGCCGACGACGAGATTCCCGGCGAGCGTGGCCGGGCCGGTAGAGGCGCATGAAGCCATCGTCATGTAACCCACGGGCAGTCCGGCTTCGGCGGCGGCCAACCCGGCCTCAATGCTCCCGCCATCTTGTGCGAGCGGCGCAAGCGTGCACTGCATGATTGAGAGGATGGGCCGCTTCCGAAGCTCGTCACGGCCACCCGCAATTGCCGCCGCCATCTCGACCGCCGCGCGCGCCTCGCGCTCGGTCACGATGGTTTCGGTCTGCACGTGCTTCTGGCTCACGTTCCAGATTGCGAGCAGTTCGTGCAGGCTGCGACTCTCCGGCGGGCGATCCTGCGCCGAGACGGGCGTCCAGTGGAATGCAATTGCGTCGAGGTAATCGGCCATGCGCGCCGCGTCTGAAACATCCTGCAAGGTCGAGCGATGCCGTTCGCCTGTGAATGCGTCGAGCACTTCCACGCCGCAGCCGTCCGTGCCGAGATAGGTATGGCGGCCGTCGAGCGCGAGGTCCAGCGACGCGTCGCGCGCGGCGAGGGCATAGGTGGGCGGGGCTTTCGCCAGGGCCGCCTCCACCGCCTGGCCGGGGATGCGGGCGACATGGGTCGCATGGTCCACGGCTGCGCCGTGGGCCTGCAGGATGTCCAACGCCTTCGCCGAGGGAAACCGCACGCCCACGGACTCGATCACGTCGAGCGTCGCGGTATGAATCTGGCGGACCTCGGACTCGGTGAGGATGTTCAAGCTGACTTTGGGGTTTTCAATCACGGCGATGGTCATAGGTCGGCAGCCTGTGGACAAGAGTCAAACTTGCGCGATCTTCAACAACTGCTTCGCCACTCTCACCGCCCCGAGGGCATCTTCCGAGTAGCCATCCGCGCCGATCTCTTCTGCCCAGTCGCGCGTGACGGGCGCGCCGCCGACGAGCACCTTCACATGTGGGCGCAGGCCAGCTTGTTCCAATGCCCGAATGACCTCGCGCTGCCCGAGCATGGTCGTGGTCAGCAGGGCTGAGACTCCAACAATGTCCGCGTTCACCTCGCGGGCCTTCGCCACAAAGGCTGCGGGAGAGACGTCAACGCCAAGGTCGTGCACCTGGAAGCCGTTGGCGGCGAGCATCGTGCCGATCAGATTTTTGCCGATCTCGTGAATGTCGCCCTTCGCCGTTCCGATGACGACCGTCCCCAACGACTCGCGCGTCGCGTCGCGCCGGATCATTTCCGGCTCCAGCACTTTGAGGGCGGCCTTCATGGCCGCGCCCGCCCGCACCAGGTCGGGCAAAAACATCTCGCCGCAACCAAACCCGCGCCCGACTTCGGTCACGCCAGGCACAAAGCCATGGTTGATCGCGTCCAAGGGCTCGATGCCTTGAGCCAACGCTTCGCGCGCCAGCCGTTCAGCTTCCTCCGGCTCGCCTTCGACGATGCTCTGGGACATGACCCGGAACAAATCTTCTGCGCTCATGGGACCTCCTGAAGGATTTTAGGCATAAATAAGTGTGCCCCGAGGCCGGGGCACAGGCAAGAGACAAACGGCCTCTTTTCTTTTGACGTTTTACACGCCTTTACGCTGGAGCGTTTGCTTCACGCGCTTCAGACGAAAATGATCGGCGCGCTCGCGCTCGTCGAGCGCCATCTGAATGTAATCGCGCTCGGCGATCAGGCGCGGGATGAGGATGTGCGTCAACGCGTTCACGCGGCGCGAGGTGCGCTGGATCTCGGCGGCCAAGCGCGTGAGGCGCAGCTCGCTCTCCGCAAGTTGAATAATACTATCCACTTCGGCCTCAAACGCCGCTGCGGCTTCGTCAATCGTGACGGACATGCCCGCGAGGGAATAACCGCGCCCCAGCGCCGACCGCGCAACTCGCTTTTGCTCGATGACCGGGACGCGCACGCCCATCACGTTGGCCGCCTGCACGTCGAGCGCCAGTTCGCCGCGCGTGGCTATCGCCGCCGAGCGGACGGCCTCCGTCCCGGCCACGGCCTCGGCGCGCGCGAGCGCCCGGCGGGCCTCGGCGGCCGATTGCTGGAGCGCGTCGCTCCCGGCCATCACACGGTCGGCCACGCGCAGAAATTCGCGCATGAGGGCCGTACGCTTTTGTTCCAGCAGGTCCCGCCCCTGCTGCGCCAGCGCGATCTGCGCCTTCTTGGCGAGCAGTTCCATGCGGGTGGAGGAGACTTTTTGCATCGCAATACCAGGAACCGAGGGAATTCAAGGAGAGGCAGGAACTTAGAGTTTCCTCGGTTCCTTCAGTTCCCCGATTTCCCGTGGTGCTTCTCAATATATTTCTGCGGAATCCGTTTCAAAGTTTCGGCGGGCATGGGCGCGAGCAGGTCCCAGGCCAGCGCGAGCGTTTCTTCGACTGAGCGATTGACCATCCCCTGCCCGATGAACTCGGCCTCGAAGCGGTCGGCGAAGGCGAGCACGCGGCGGTCGTCGGCGGAGAGCGCGGCCTCGCCGATGATGGCGACCAGGCGGCGCAGGTCGCGGCCCTGCGCGTACAGCGCGTACAGTTGGTCGGCCACGGCGCGGTGGTCGGCGCGCGTCTTCCCCTCGCCAATGCCGGCGTTCATCAGGCGCGAGAGCGAGGGCAACACGTCAATCGGCGGATAGATGCCTTTGCGGTGCAGGTCTCGGCTCAGCACGATCTGCCCCTCGGTGATGTAGCCGGTGAGGTCGGGGATGGGGTGGGTGATGTCGTCGTCGGGCATCGTGAGAATCACCAGTTGCGTCACCGACCCGGTCTTGCCCCGGATGCGACCCGCGCGCTCGTAGAGGCTGGCAAGGTCGGAGTACATGTAGCCCGGATAGCCGCGCCGCCCCGGCACCTCTTCGCGTGCGGCGGCGATCTCCCGTAAGGCCTCACAGTAGTTTGTCATGTCCGTGAGGATGACAAGCACATGGCGATCATGGACGAAGGCCAGATACTCGGCGGCAGTGAGCGCGGCGCGCGGGGTGAGCAGGCGCTCAATCGTCGGGTCGTCGGCGCGGTTGACGAACAGCACGGTGCGATCCATCGCCCCGCCCGCGCGGAACTGGTCTATGAAGAACGAGGTCTCACGGTGCGTAATGCCAATGGCGGCGAAGACGACGGCAAATTGAGCGGGGGAGCCGGGGAGCGCGGGGGCAGGGGGGGCCTCCCCGCGCTCTTGCCCGTTCGCATTCTCGCTCACCACATGCGCCTGCGAGGCGATCTGCGCGGCCAGCTCATTCGCCGGGAGGCCCGCGCCGGAGAAGATGGGGAGTTTTTGCCCACGCGTGAGCGTGTTCAGTCCATCAATGGCAGAAACGCCGGTTTGAATAAACTCGCTCGGGTGGGTGCGCACGGAGGGGTTGATGGGCAGGCCGCTGATGTCCAGGGAGGCCTCCGGAATGATGGGTGGGCCGCCGTCAATAGGTTGGCCGGAGCCGTTGAGGGCGCGGCCCAGCATCGAAAGCGACACGTCCAGCCGGGCCACATCGCCCGTGAAGCGCACGCGCGTCCGCGCGAGGTCGAGGCCGCTCGTCCCGGCAAACACCTGCACCACGCCGAGGCGTTTGTCCACCTCGAGCACCTGCCCAAGGCGCACGTCGCCATCCGGTCCGGTGATTTCCACCATCTCGCCGTAGGCCACGCCTTGAATGCGATCAATGAACACCAGCGGCCCGGCGATGCGGGAGAGGGTGCGATATTCTTTGGTGATGAGGGAGGGTGAGGCGATGTTGTTCATCTCAGGCCGTCTGTCCCAGCAAAGTTGCCAGTTGAGCCGTATGTGAAGCGTGCACCACGGCGATCACTTCATCCGCAGGCTGTAACACCGTGTCGGCGCGCGGGATGATCAGCTCGCCTTTGCGGATGATGGCGGCCAGCGCGCACTGCCTCGGTAAGTCCAGATCGCGGAGGGCCTTGCCCGCTGCCAATGCGGTGGGGTGCACCTTTTCTTCCACCACCGAATACTGCCCCTTGCGGAGCTTGAGCAGCGTCATCATGTCCCCCAATGACATCTCTTCGGCGATCAGGTGTCCCATCAGGTCTGCCTGATTGAGCGCTACATCCACGCCCATTTCGGGGGTGAACATCCACGCATTTTTAGGATTGTTGATGCGGGCGATCACCCGCGGCACGTTGAACTCAAAGCGGGCCAGGCTGGTGACGACCAGGTTGGTCTCATCGGCGCCGGTGACCGCCGCCACGACATTCGCCCGCCGGATGCCAGCCGCCTCCAACACCACCGGGTCGGATCCGCTGCCGAGCGCGATGACCTCCTCCGGCAGATCGCGATGCAGCCGGGGGAGGCGTTCGGCCGATAGCTCGACGAGTTTGATCTGATCACCTCGCCCCATCAGCATGGAGGCCAGATACATGCCGACTTTACCACCACCCACGATAATGACGTTCATGGTCGCCTCCTTTACCGCGCACCCAGCAACGCCTTGACCCGCTCGGCTGAACCTGCCAACATCACCAGATGAATCAAATCGCCAGGTTGGAATGTCAGACCTGAGGTGGGCAGGAACGTCCGGCCATTGCGGCTGACGGCGATGACCTGCGCCTCGCCCGGGATCGCCAATTCGCTGAGGGTGCGCCCAACCAAAAGTGGAGGCGCTTCTGTTTCAACCACATCCACCCCGCCTGCGCCGAGGCTCGCAATCACGTTCAACTCTGAATAGCAGAGCAACTCGGCAATGCGATGGATGCCCCAGGTTACGGTTGAGATCGTCTGCAAGCCCA
>DATDRS010000282.1:0-5169 GCA_035291605.1 Anaerolineales bacterium
TTTGACGGCCAAAATACGATTGGGGGCGAAGAAGGAGTAACCTACACCGCGACCCTCGTCATCACGGACAGCCTGGTCAACACAACGACCGTACCCATCTCGGGAACCGCCACGGGCAAAGTTACGCATCTGGCCAACGTCATCCCAACCAAGTCCGGGCCGTCAGTCATTGGCCGGGGGCAACTGCTCACCTATACGATCAATGCCCGGAACGGCGCGCTGACGACCGACCTGCCTCCTGTGCTGACGGATACCATCCCCCTGAGCACGACCTTCGTCTCGGCCAGCGACGGCGGCGTGACCCAGACGATCAGCAACACGCGGATCGTCTCCTGGACTCTGCCTCCCTTGGGCCCCGGCGAGGAAGTGACGCGCACCTATACGGTGAGGGTGGACAACACCCTGATCAGCGGCACGCAGATCATCAACGACAACTACCTCGCCTTCGGGTATGGAAACGTCGTAACTGGTGCGCTGGTCAGCGGCCCGACGGTGACGACGACGGTGCAGGAGGTCGGGCTGATCGACTCGTACAAAGAAGTCACGCCGACCGTGGCCCGGCCGGGCGTGGGCAACGTCCTCACCTATGTGCTGCACGTCGTCAACTCGAGCGCGCTCCCGCTGACCGGCGTGACCGTACGCGACGTGCTGCCCTGGCAGCCGAGCACCTACCAGCGTGACGCCGTGGCCAGTTCTGGCGCGGTCGTGAGCGACATCGTCACCGTGCGCTGGACGGGAGATGTCGGCGCCTTCGCCTCAGAGCTGATCACCCTCACCGTGCTGGTTGATCCCGACTACGAGGGGCCGGTGACGAACACGGCCACGATCAGCCACACCGGTTTGCTCAACCCGGTCATTGTCGAGGCGGTGGCCTACGTGACGAACCGCCCTGTGCTGTTTATCTCCAAGTCAGCCTCGCCTGACCCGGTACCGACCGGCTCGGAACTGGCCTACACCATTCGGGTGGTCAACGCCGGCCAGCAGGCGACCGGCCTGGTCATCACCGACGTGATCCCGTCCAATGGAGAATACGTCGTTGCCAGCGCCACAGCCAATGGCCAGTTTGCGAGCGGGCAGGTGCGCTGGGAAACGCCCGTGCTGAAGCCCGGCGAAGAGAGAGCGTTTACTTTTCGAGTGAAAGTCAAAGGAGGGCAGCAGATCGTCAACGAACCCTACGCCGTAAGCTCTTCGGAAGGCGTCACAGCGGCCGGATCGCCCGTCGTCACTTCCATTGCAGGAGGCGCTCTTTACCTGCCCATCATCCGCAGATAGCGCGTCGCAGTTCGTATCCTCCACAATTGTGCGGATGGCCGGGGTGCGCGGACTGGCCGGCGGCGATGATGTCGCGCGCCGCCGGCGTGGTGAGTTTGGCTGCGGCCTCCCCTTCAGTCTTCCCGCGCGCGAAGATGCGGGAAGAGGATGACCTCGCGGATCGTCGCCTTGTTCGTCAGGAGCATCGTCAGGCGGTCAATGCCCATGCCAAACCCGCCGTTGGGCGGCATGCCGTAGCGCATCGCCCGCAAGTAGTCCTCATCCAGGGGGTGGGTGTCTTCGGAGTCTGGGTCGTAATCGCGGCCCATCTCGAGGAACCGCTGCTCCTGATCAAGTGGATCGTTCAGTTCGGTGAAGGCGTTGCACAACTCGAAACCGGCGATGTAGCCCTCGAAGCGCTCGACGGTGCTCGGGTCGCCGGGCTTCGCTTTGGCGAGCGGCGAAATGTCGCGCGGATAGTCAATGATGAACGTGGGCTGCTGGAGGCGTTTCTCGACGAGATCGCCCAGCAGGCCCTCGATCAATTTGCCGCGCGTCGCATGCGGGTTGGAAGGGATGCCTTTGGCGTCCAGGACTTCGCGCAGCGACTCAGCCGTGGGGTGCGCGTTGATGTCAATGCCCGCAAATTCCGCCAGGGCCTCGTCCAGGGGGAGGCGTGTCCAGTTGGGGGTCAGATTAATCTGGCGGCCCTGATAGGTGATCAGGCGCGTGCCCAGGACCTCGTCGGCGACGAACGCGACCATCTCCTCGGTCAGGCGCATCACGTCCCGATAGTCCGCGTAAGCCCAGTAGAACTCCAACTGTGTGAATTCCGGGTTGTTCTTGAACGAGATCCCCTCGTTGCGGAAGTCGCGCCCGATCTCGTATACGCGCTCGAGGCCGCCGACCAGCAGGCGCTTGAGGTACAGCTCGAACGAGATGCGCAGGTACAAGTCCTGGTGCAGCTGGTTGTGGTGCGTGACGAAGGGCCGCGCCGCCGCGCCGCCGTAGAGCGGCTGGAGGATCGGCGTCTCGACTTCGAGGAAATCGTGCCCGTCCAAAAACTTGCGGATGGCCGCGCAGACTTTGGCGCGCGTCCGGAACACCTCGCGGACTTCGGGGTTCACGGCGAGGTCGGCGTAGCGCTCGCGGTAGCGGGCCTCCGGGTTATCGAACGCCGAATGGACGACTTTCTGCCCGTCCACGACCTCCTCTTTCGCCGCCGGGAGGGGGCTGACGGCTTTGGCGAGTATCGCGTAGTCTTTCACCCACAGCGTGATCTCGCCGGTCTTCGTCCGGAACAGGCCGCCGGAGGCCTGCACAAAATCGCCGAGGTCGAAGTTATCCGTGAAGAGCCTGAACTTGTCCGCGCCCAGCTCGTCGGCCCGGAGGTAAAGCTGCAGCTTGCCCGCGCCGTCTTCGACGTGCGCGAAGGCGGCCTTGCCCATGACGCGGATAGAGCGGAGGCGTCCGGCGAGGGTGTACCTTCCCTGCGGCGTATGCTCGTCGGTCACGGCCTGCGATCGGTAACCGGCGACAACCTCCGCCGTCGTGTGGGTGCGCGCCACCCGCGTGGGGTAAGGCTCCATCCCGGCGGCGCGCAGGCGCTCCAGTTTGGCCAGGCGAATTTTTTCGAGTTCGGAGTATTCGCGCATGCATGCCTCAGTTGACAAAAAAAACCCGCGACGGGTCACACCGCCGCGGGGTCGGGAAGGTCAAAGCGCACTCAGTCAATCGCGACGACCCGGAAGGAGAGAGTCCCCGCCGGCGCGCTGACCTTGACATCGTCGCCGACGCGGCGCCCGAGCAAAGCCTTGCCCAGCGGGCTTTCGTTGGAGATGCGGCCTTCCTTGGGGTTGGCCTCCGCGGCGCCTACCAGCAGGTACATTTCCGGCTTGCTGTTCCCCTCGCGCACCGTGACGCGGCTCCCCAGACCGACGATGCCCTCCGGGCCTTCATCTTTGATGAGGACAGCATTGGACAGCAGGGCCTCGAGCGTCATGATGCGCCCTTCGATGAAGGCCTGCTCATTTTTGGCGTCCTCGTATTCGGCGTTCTCGATCAGTTCGCCATCTTCCTGGGCGTTGTGCAGGCGCTCGGCCACTTGAGCGCGGCGCACCGTGCGCAGGTGCTCCAGCTCTTCTTCGAGTTTCTTTAAACCCTCTCGGGTGAGAAAGGTTTGATCAGACATAGCACACCCCGTGATCAGAATTAGGAATTACGCTTTTCGCGGCGGCGAAACAAAAGACTGAGAACATTGTCTCAGTCCGGGCCGCCGGATTGAATCTTAGCATAAGCGCTGGCTTTTGTAAAGTAAAAATCAGAACATTCAGTCGCGCTTACCTCAACCGCCACAACCGCTCTGCCGGGCGACCATCGCCTGCACGCTCAGCATACTGGCGGACGCTTGCCTCCATTTCCGCCAGATTTGCCCAAAAGGAACTGATTTGGGACACATATTGGGCTATCGCCGTGGTTTTCGCGCTCAGATCGCCCTCGGCGAGCGGGACCACCTCTGGCGACGAAATACGCCCATCGGGGGTGCGGGTCAAGAGCTCAAATTCCGAACCCGCCTCCCTGGCTGCATAGGGGTAATCCTCGAAATAAGCATAAACATTGCCGACGGTCTCCACGGCCCGCCGGGTCAACTGGTGATCCACGTGATGCCCCAGCCCGAGCGGCGCATACAGATGACAGCGCCCTACCCCGCGCATCAGCCCGGAAATTTTTTCGGCCAGCCGCCGGGCCAGCGCGTACTCCGCGGGATGCAGTTCCCCGAAGATGGCTCGCTCCGAGGCGTAGAGATGCCGGCCAGCCGGATCCGTCCGATAGATACAATCAGGAACGTGGAGATGCACGGCTTCCGCGCCCAGCGCGTCGAGCGCCTTCAAGTCCTCCGCCCGCCGGGAAGCGATCACCTCGCCCTGCCCCAGCCCCCAGCGCTGGTGCAGGGATTGGGCAAATTCCGAGAGCGGTCCCGGCGGCAGGTCGCCGGCGCACAGCGTCGCTACGACCACGCGCTCTCCGGCCTGCGCCTGACGGTGAATCATCCCGCCGCACGAAAGCACAGCATCGTCGAGATGAGCGGAGAGGTAAACGTGAGTGAGCATAGCGTCAACGGATGCCTACGGCGGATTTAGCGGATAGAGATGAAGCGGGCAGAGCAACACTTTAACTCTAACCCCATACGCTCACTCGCACAACGTTGACGCTGGCGCGCAGGGCATGTTACAATGCGCGGCGTTCGTGGTTGGGCCGCTAGCTCAATGGCAGAGCAGATGCCTTTTAAGCATAGGGTTGCGGGTTCGAGTCCTGCGCGGCCCACCAACCAGAATGGCGACCAGGTTCCTTTGCAGAGGCGAGGCATTTGGTCGCCGTTTTAATTATGCGCAAGGGTCAAAACGTGAAATGTGGGTCATCTTCGCGCCGGGGCAACGCTCATTGCCACATGACGGGCAATCAATCAGGAGAGAGAGATGGCCGAACCATCGCTGAGCCTCTCAGTTTTGCCAGATGTGTTTGCCGTTTGCCGCCTGGCACCAGAGATGCCGGTTCCCGCGTGGGCCACAGGCGCTCTCGTTTCCATCACGCACACCGCCGAGGAACTCTCCATTGTCTGCGCCCAGGATCAGGTTCCCGAGGCGATCCAATGCGAAAGGGGTTGGCGCTGTCTGAAAGTCGCCGGGCCGCTCGCCTTCTCGCTGATCGGCGTCCTGGCCGCGCTCGCCGCGCCGCTCGCTCAGGCCGGGGTCAGCCTCTTCGCCATCTCGGCGTACGATACCGACTACCTGCTGGTCAAGGAGACGGACCTGGAGCGGGCTATCCAGGCCTTGAGCCAGGCTGGGCATCACATTGAGCCGGGTTAGGGAGGAAAAGCGGCTCAGCCAAAGCGTCTGATGTTTGCCCGGACAAGGCTTA
>DATDRS010000283.1:0-8061 GCA_035291605.1 Anaerolineales bacterium
CAAGTTCGGCTCAATGCGGCAGGTGAGCGAGAAACTGGCCGCCCGCATCGGCCTGGAGAACCTGGCGCGCACCGCCGGGTATCCCGACCCGGTGCGGCTGGAGTGGGCGATGGAAGCCCGCGCCGTTGCCGATCTGGCCCAGGGACCCAAGACGATCAAGGTGGGGGAGGTCAAAGTCTCGCTGGCGATTGGTGATCTCGGCGAGCCACAATTGACGATCACCAGGGGCGGCAAACCGCTCAAATCCATCCCGGCGGGCATCAAGAAAGACCCGCGTGTCGTCGAACTTGTCGGGCGCAAGCGTGAGGTCGAGCAGCAGAAGTCCCGTATGCGCCAATCCCTGGAATTGGCGATGTGCCGGGGCGATACGTTCACAGGCGCGGAGCTGCAGACGTTGCTTGACCACCCGGTGCTCGCGCCGATGCTGGAACAATTGGTGTTCCTGGGGGATGGGCTGGCAGGCTATCCTGTAAAGCGTGGCAAGGCGTTAGAAGCACATGATGGCACACGGCGGCCTGTCCGGGCGAACACCGTGCTCCGCATCGCGCACCCCCACGATTTGCTCACCACGGGCGAGTGGCATCTCTGGCAGCGCGAGTGCTTCGTCCACGAGCGCATTCAGCCGTTCAAGCAGGTGTTTCGAGAATTGTATGTGGTGACCCCAGCGGAGAAAGCCGAGGGCGCCATCTCGCACCGCTATGCCGGGCATCAGGTCAACCCACGACAGGCCTTCGCTCTGCTCACCTCGCGGGGTTGGGTGACGGTTCCTGAGGAGGGCGTGCGGCGCACCTTCCACGACGAGGGATTATCTGCAAGGCTTACGTGCCTGAATGGCGCATTTACGCCCGCCGAGGTCGAGGGCCTGACCATCGAGGGCGCGGCCTTCACCCGGCCCGGCGAGTGGAAGCCGCTCAACCTGTGTGACGTGCCACCGCGTGTGTTTAGCGAGGTGATGCGGGATGTGGATTTGGTCGTGAGCGTAGCCCACAGGGGCGGCGTGGACCCTGAGGCCAGCGCTTCCACCGTCGAGATGCGGGCTGCCCTCGTTCGCGAGACCTGCACATTACTGAAGATCGACAACGTCCGTCTGAACGGCGCGCACGCGCTCGTGGATGGGCAATTGGGCCACTACTCGGTTCACCTGGGCAGCGCGGTCGTGCACCGCCAGCCAGGCGGGGCGCTGTGCATCGTCCCAGTTCACAGCCAGCATCGAGGGCGGTTATTCCTGCCCTTCGCCGACGACGATCCGAAGACCGCAGAAGTGACGTCCAAGATTCTGTTGTTGGCGCGTGATAACGAGATCAAAGACCCGACGATCCTGGAGCAAATTCTGGCCACACATTAGCAAAAGGATCAACGGAGGACCATTGACGAACAGGCGGTGCAAATGGGGAAGCGCCACCCGTCATTACATCTGCCACGGTCCCGGCGCTTGCCATTTCGCCCACATTTCTTGATTGGCGCGAGCAGCGTTGTGGTTGATAGCGAAATTCGCTGACTTGCGCGGCGTCGTATCGGATGAGATCATGCCAATCTTTCTCCGGGATGGCGGCGAGGATTTTCTTCACGGGCGCCGTTTGGTCGGGCGTAATTCCAAACGTGACCTGCCGTTTTTCGCACCCGGCGACGATCGTGTGGTCATATAATCCGCTAGCTGCACGGAGTTTTTTGGCGAGTTCCGCCGGCAGCCGCTTGAAGGTTTCGGTCAAACACCATTCCGCTTTCTTGGAAGTATGGGCATGCCCGCGCCGCAGGTGGCTGAACACCAATTCATCGGCTTCAGACCAAAAGGCAAAGAACGGAGGATCGCCAATTTGCCCGTTATAAGCTTTGGTCGAACCTGGCTGGCGCGTCGAGACTGGCTCATAGAGGCTCGAATCCACATCGAGCGTGCAACACGCCCAGGTCTGTTGCGGGCGGATCCGCGCTTGTAACCGCGGATGAAAGCGCTTGAGATCATGAATGTCGCCGATGTCGAACTTCCGCAAAAACTCTCCGGCCGTGCTGGGAGCCAGTACCCGCTCCAGCCCCAACCCCTGCTCCGTCCCCACATCACCACGCAAGACGTTCAAATCCAACAGGCAACTCCCGCCCGCAATCAAGTTGTGGCTCAAACTCAAGACCGCTTCACTTTCCCGATGTCCGCATTCCCGTTGCTTGACGTGCAATGCCTCATCCAACAACTCGGCCACGCCCAAGCGGTCTGCCAACTCGCGCACCAGGATTAAACCCGCATGGTTACTCAAGGTCGTGTCCCGAAAACAGATGTTGAACTCGCCCGCTTTCCCGACTATACTTTGCTCGCTCACTTGTTGAGTGCCTCCAGTGCGGTGAAATGGCTGTCTCGCAACTCCCATTTTTACCGCATTTCGGAGGCTTTTTCATCCTAGCTCACTGACCTTACCCGTGAATTCAGGGAGAAAACATGATGACAAAAAATAATCGGACAAAAATTACAGCACAAAAAACCGTAACCTCCAAAGATGGCACGAGCATTGCGTTTGAACAATCCGGCACAGGCCCGGCCCTCATCTTAGTGGAGGCCGCTTTAGCAGATCGCTCAGGCACCGCACAGCTGGCCAAACACTTGGCTGAACACTTCACCGTCATTAACTATGACCGCCGAGGCCGGGGCGAAAGCACGGACACCCAGCCCTATGCGGTCGAGCGCGAGGTTGAAGATGTCGAAGCTCTGATAGATGCAACTGGCGGATCGGCCTTCGTGTTTGGTAGTTCCTCTGGCTCGGTCCTGGCTCTCGAAGCGTCGAGCAAGCTCGGTGGCAAGGTTAAGAAGCTGTTCATGTACGAACCGCCGTTCATCATCGACCACGGTCACCCTCCGATGCCGGATGATTTTATTAAACAGGTCACCGAGCTCGTGTCGGCTGGCCGCCGAAACGATGCGGTCAAGCTCTTCTTTACAAAAGGCATGGGCATTCCCGCCATAGCCGTCACGATGATGCGACTGCTCATGCCCGGGTGGTCAAAAATGGCGGGTATGGCCCACACGCTGCCCTATGACCTTACGGTTCTGATAGGCACTCAAACGGGCAAACCATTGCCGGCCAAGCGCTGGGCCTCCGCCACAGCGCCGACCCTGGTGGTGGTCGGGGGTAAGAGCGAAGCATTTTTCCACGCCGGCGCCAAGGCGCTCGCTGGCTTACTTCCCGATGCACAATACCGCGCCCTCGAAGGCCGGGACCACTCTGCGGTTCTTATGGCTTCCAAAGCCATTGCTGATGCGGTTGAGGAATTCTTTCTAAACCAACTGGAGAAACGACCATGACAGACAATAACTACACCCAAGCTGAACAGCAGCCACCCGAGCCCAATCCCGACCTCAAAAGCCTGGATAGATTGGTCGGTACGTGGAAACAATCCGGAGGCATAGAAGGGGAAATTACCTATGAGTGGACGGAAGGCGGCTTTTTCCTGATCCAGCGTGTTGACCTTGAGCATGACGGACACAAGATCAAGGGCCTGGAGATCATCGGACATCTCCAGGCATTTGGAGAAGAGCCAGGCAAGGACATAAAATCACGCTTCTACAGCTTTCTGGATGGCATGACCCTCGATTACGTGTATGAAGTAGACGGTAATACCCTAACGATTTGGGGCGGAGAGAAGGGCTCTCCGGCCTACTACAAGGGCGAGTTTAGCGACGATGGCAACACCCTGTCCGGCGGCTGGGTATATCCAGGTGGCGGGTATGAGGCGACCATGACCAGGGTCAAGTAGGCGTGACGGTCCGCGTTGAATATATATGCGTATTGCGGTGTTCTCGGACATACACGGCAACGGCCTGGCGCTGGAGGCGGTGTTGGCCGATATCCAAGCCAAAGCCCCCGACCGCCTGGTGTGCCTGGGCGATGCGATTCAAGGCGGGCCGCAACCCGCGCAGGTCGTGCGCCGTTTGCGCGAACTGCAATGCCCGGTGGTCATGGGCAACGCCGATGCCTGGCTGCTCACCGGCGAGGGGACCGGAGACGAGGTCATCACCAGCGAACGCCTGCAGGCGATGAATGAGGTGCGCCGTTGGACACTGGCGCAGTTGTCCAGCGACGATCTCGCGTTTATGGCTGCGTTTCAGCCCACGGTTGAACTTGCTCTGGATCTAGACGACAAATTTACGCTACTGGCGTATCACGGCTCGCCGAAATCGTTTGATGACGTTATCCTCCCCGACATTGCCCAAGATAAACTGGCCGAATATCTACATGGTCACACGGCGGATATCTATTGTGGCGGCCATACGCACGTGCAGTTTGTGCGCCGCGTCGGCGCTGGGCCGCAGGTGCACTTCAACCCGGGCAGTGTGGGTCTGGCGTATTCGCATCATCAGCCCGACCAGGGTTTCCAGGTGGATCATTGGGCAGAGTACGCCATGCTGACCGTTGACGACCACCGGCTGGCGCTCGAATTTCATCGCGTGCCGTTGGATGTGACCGCGTTGATGACGATCTACCAGCACAGCGGCCGTCCACATTCCGCCTCGGCGATGGCTCAGTATCGCGGTCGCTGACGATGTAACCCCAAAGGAATCTAAATGACGAGCGGGCACACCGCCGAGCAGATGCGCGAGATTCTGGAGGACATCTATCAGGCCGAGTCGCGCCGCATCCTCGCCACCCTGATCCGCCTGCTCGGCGATTTCGACCTGGCGGAGGACGCACTGCACGACGCCTTCAGAGTGGCGATGGAGCAATGGCCGCGGGAGGGTATCCCCGCCAATCCTCGAACCTGGCTCGTTTCGGTTGGTCGCTTCAAGGCCATTGACGCCCTGCGCCGTCGCGCCCGGTTCGACGCCCCGCTGGAGGAGATCGCCGAGCGACTCGACCGCGACAAGAGCAACGCCGTCGGGCAGGACGAGGATGACATCGAGGACGACCGGCTGCGGCTGATCTTCACCTGCTGTCATCCCGCCCTGCCGCCGGACGCCCGCGCGGCGCTGACGCTGCGCGAGGTCTGTGGGCTTACGACCGAGGCGATCGCGCACGCCTTCCTCACCAGCCCACCCACGCTGGCCCAGCGCATCGTGCGCGCCAAGACCAAAATTCGCGACGCGCGCATACCCTATGAGGTGCCATCGCGGGCAGAGCTACCCGACCGGCTGGAGGCCGTGCTCCAGGTGATCTACCTGGTGTTCAACGAAGGATACTCCGCCTCATCGGGTGAGTCGCTGACGCGCCCCGATCTCTCCGGTGAGGCGATCCGCCTGGGGCGGCTGCTGGTCGAGTTGTTGCCGGAGCCGGAGGCTGTGGGACTCCTCGCGTTGATGCTACTGCACGAATCTCGCCGCGCGGCACGCGCCTCGCCGGAGGGCGACCTAATTCTGCTGAAGGATCAAGACCGCTCGCTCTGGAACCGGGAACAGATCGCGGAAGGGATCGCGCTGGTGGAGCGGGCGCTGTTGCCGCGCCGATTTGGCCTATATACCCTTCAGGCCGCCATCGCGGCGGTGCATGCGGCAGCGCCCACCGTCGCCGCCACGGACTGGGTCCAGATTGTTGGCTTGTACGACCTGCTGGTGCAGGCGGCCCCGTCACCCGTCGTCGAGTTGAACCGCGCCGTGGCAGTGGCGATGCGCGATGGCCCGTCAGTTGGTCTGAGCTTGATTGACGCCATCCTGACACGCGGCGACCTGACCAACTATTACCTGGCGCACGCGGCGCGCGCGGAACTCTGCCGACGGTTGGGCAGAACGGCGGAAGCCCAAGCCTCCTACCAACGGGCGTTGGGCCTCACGCAACAGGAGCCGGAGCGGCGGTTTCTTGAGCGCCGGATGGGCGGCTTATTGGGCTGAACCGGCGAACGCAGGATTCTCAAAATTTGGTGGGCTCGTTGTCGAATTTGGGCTTCGTCAAACGATTATTGATTATCAACCACAGAGTCATGGCTCACTCGCCGGTCGAGGCCTGCGAAAGCCCGGCTCCCAACCATAAGGAGAAACGAACATGCAATTCCTAGTCTACGATCCCAACTACAACCCAGAGACAGTGGCTCCCCCGACCCCGGAGCTTATGGCCGAGATGGGCAAGTTTATTGGGGAGGCGATGCAGGCCGGCGTGTTGGTCACAACGGGCGCGCTCCAGCCGAAGGGCACGCGCCTCCGGCTCTCGGGTGGGAAATTCACTGTGACCGATGGGCCGTTCATTGAGCTGAAGGAACTGATGGGCGGCTGGGCGGTGCTTCGGGCGAATTCGTTGGAAGAGGCCATCGAATGGTGCAAGCGCTTCCGAAACATCGTCGGGGATGGCGAGTCTGAGATCGTCCAAGTGTTCGGGCCGGAGGATGCTGGCCCTCAGTAATGGCTTCCGCGACGCATTACGCAATCAACGCGGTCTAGCGGCCCGAGTCGGGCATCCCAGACAACCGGGGTGCCTGACTCATGGTCACCGTAAAGAAAAGCATGAAGTATTTATTTCTGGCTTATGAAGACGAGAAACAGTTGGAGGTCATGTCCACCAGCGAACGCGAGACCTTCGAGAGCGCGTGCCGGGCCAACGACGAGATGCTCCGGCAGAGCGGTCATCTACTCGCCGTGGAGGGTCTCCAAAGCAGTCGCACCGCCACCACGGTACGGGTCAGGAACGGTAAGGTATCCGTCATCGCTGGCCCGTTCGTCGAGACGAACGAACAGCTTATCGGGCTTTTCTTCATCAACGCCAGGGACCTGAACGAAGCCATCCATCTGGCCTCAAAGATGCCGCAAGCGCGAGGCGGCCCCATCGAGGTGAGGCCGATGATGGGGTTCGACCAGCAGTAACCGCAAGGAAAATTTACGAAAAAAGGAAATTCGGAAGTTGGGCAGCTTCGGTGAGTTCGGAATTTAGTTTATTCCCATCTTGACGGAACAGAAATAAGCGTCTCTTTCGAGACGGGAACAAGGCGGCCCTGAAACTTATAGAAACAAAGATGTTTAGTTCGGGTGTCGTTATGCTTTCCTACCAGCCTGCCCCAAAATAGAGGTGGCAGTACACATCTTCTCGTCCCCCAGGCTGGCGTCCACCGTCACGCCGTTCCTCGACGCGCCCATGCCCGAGGCCAAGTGAACGGTCAGGTTCAAATAGCATTTCATTATCGCGGTGGTGCTCGCCTGGGCATGGGCCTCGGTGCTGTCAGCGCGGCTGAGGGCCGAGTTGGGCGGCAAAGCCATACAAGGAGATCAAAATGGAAACTTACGACGACGACCTCAGCAGGTTTGAAGCGGACGGCACCGCGCCGTTGCCGGTCACACATGATCAAGGCTACGTCGAACACGACGGTGCTCGGATCTGGTACGCAAGGTACGGGTCCGGCTCACCCGTGATCCTGCTACATGGCGGCCTCGGCCATAGTGGCAATTGGGGTTATCAAGTTCCAACCCTGGTCAGGAGTGGCTATCGTGCCGTTTTGATAGACAGCCGTGGCCACGGCCGCAGCACGCGCGACGCGCGACCGTTTATGTATGAGCTGATGGCATCCGACGTTTCGGCGGTGATGGATACATTGAATCTTGAAAAGGCGGGTCTGGTGGGCTGGAGCGACGGCGCGTGCACAGCATTGATTCTTGCTTCGAAAGCTCCCACACGGGTTGCAGGCGTGTTTTTCTTTGCGTGCAATATGGACCCGAGCGGCGCAAAGCAAATTACGGAATTCACTCCGATTCTCAGACGATGTATAGGCCGACACTCGCAAGACTACAAACGGCTATCGGCCACGCCGGACCAATTCGATGAGTTTTCCGACGCGGTCGGCCTAATGCAGAAAACGCAACCCAATTATTCGGCGAATGATTTGGCTCAGATCAGCGTGCCAGTCGCAATCGTCCATAGCGAGCATGATGAATTCATCAAGCGCGAACACGCCGAATATCTCGCTCGGAGCATTCCAAATGCGGAATTAGTTAATCTACACGGTGTCAGCCATTTCGCACCGCTGCAGAGGCCCGAGCAATTCAACAACGCAATGCTTGCATTTCTTGGCAAAGTTCTCGCTTGAACCAAGACAGCGGGAACCTGGGCTAGGCTTTCCGCCCAACACCGCGTGCAGGCGACTCGGCTACGCCTCCCGAATTCATGG
>DATDRS010000284.1:0-4529 GCA_035291605.1 Anaerolineales bacterium
CCGAGGCGTTGAGCCAAAAACTTGGCCGCCCGGTGCGCGCCGAAGCGCAGTCCGTTGAGATGTGGGAGCAGCGAGCAAGAGCAGGGGGGATGGGTGATTATCAGGTTGAGACGCTCATCAAGATGTTCCGCTATTACGAGCAGCATGGCCTGGTCGGCAATCCGCATGTGCTGGGGTGGCTGCTGGGGCGGAAGCCGACGACGCTGGAGGAGTGGTGTCAACGGATGCTCAACAGATAAACAGATGGCGTCAAATCCGTTTATCCGTTGTCTTATCCGCTGACGCCAATTCCAAAATTATTCCCCTCACCGCCCTCTCCCTCGCGCCCGCCGCCCGCGACTGGCTCGCCCGAACAGTTACGGCCCGCGTGCTCAACACGTTTGACCGCGCGTGCAACCT
Source organism: Anaerolineales bacterium (assembly GCA_035291605.1). Lineage (GTDB taxonomy): Bacteria > Chloroflexota > Anaerolineae > Anaerolineales > UBA6663 > DATDRS01. The sequence goes on from DATDRS010000284.1 coordinate 400, forward strand.
GATCAATCAGGACGACACCATCCTCGCCCTCGTCACCTCGGAGCGCGGCCTCAATCCGTTTGCGATGGTCGTCAGCGCGACCAACTCCGCGCCTTTTCGGGATGTGTCGCCGGCCAGCCGCGTCAGCATTGAGGGAGGCTCTCTGGTCGTGGGCGATTTGCAGATTGACCTCGCTGCGGCTCAGGCCTGGAACCCGAGGCCTGATTGGGGGGCGGTGCGCGACTATTTTGCCGCCGACCCAGCCCGGCTGGACGAATTCGCCGTCATCGTTCATGAGTTGTCTTGGGATGGAAGTCTACTCGACCTTTACCTCGCCCCCGCCTCCGGCGCCCCCTCTCCTGACGCGCCCTTCGACTATGCTTCGCTCCGCTCACCTATGCCTGCGCCACAGGTGCAGGCAGGGTGTGGCGTCAGGAGAGGGGGCTGGGGGGTGAGGCAAGACACGGTGCTTGAGCGCACGCGGCGCGGCGGGACGGATCTGGTTCATGGCTTGCTCACTGCCTCAACCGGGCATTGCCTCGCCGGCGCGAAGACGTTGGCCGGTCTTGGCGGCGGCCTTACCCCCGCCGGGGATGATTTCATCGTCGGAGTCCTGCTGGCTGCCTGGGCCGGGTTGTATGGGCCTGAGGCGGCGCAGTCTGGCGCGTTCATCGCCGAGGCCGCGGCTCCGCTGACGACCACGTTATCGGCGGCATATTTGCGCGCTGCGGCCAAAGGCGAGTGCATGGCGCACTGGCATGCCCTGTTTGAAGGTATGCTTCACGTGGATGCTGCAGCGACGCGCACGGCGATCAAGGTGCTGATGTCCATAGGCCACACTTCAGGGGCCGATGCGTTGGCAGGATTTCTCGCTATTTACCACCTCTCTGACCAGAATAACATGTAGTTCGTCGAGGCTTTGAACCACTCCTGTAGATGGACGAGGCCACGGCGAAGAATCACTGCAGAGCAGCACTGGCCGCAAACCCGGAGAATATCGCGCGGTCACTCTGGGATTTGGCATATAGCCAGACCGTTGTAAAATCCAGTCGTCGCTAGGACTATGGCCTTGCCGGATCTCTTGTTATTGCACGGAGCGCTGGGGGCGAGCGCACAGTTTGAGCCGCTGCTGCCCTTGCTCGACGGGCGCTTCCGGGCGCATACGCTTGACTTTGAAGGGCACGGAAATGCGCCGGTCAGGGAGCGCCCGTTTCGGACCGAGCATTTTGCCGAGAACGTCCTGGACTACATGGATGGGCAGGCGCTGGAGGGCGCCGCCATTTTCGGCTACAGCATGGGCGGGTACGTGGCGCTCTACCTCGCGCGGACCCGGCCCGAGCGGGTGAGGCGCGTGGCTACGCTGGGGACGAAACTTTATTGGGACGCTGAAACGGCGGCGCGCGAAGTGAAACTGCTCGACCCAGATAAGATCGCCGAAAAGGTCCCCCACTTTGCCCGCGCGTTGGAAGCGCGGCACACAGCCTCCGGTTGGCGGACGGTATTGCGGAAGACCGCCGAGATGATGACCGCGCTCGGCGAGCGAAGCGCCCTGCAGCCGGAAGACTTTGGGCAAATCCAGACGCGGGTGCGCGTGTGCGTCGGGGACCGGGATACGACCGTGGGCGTGGACGAAGCCCTGCGAGGCTATCGCTCCCTGCCGCAGGGCGAATTGGAGGTCTTGCCTGGCACGCCTCACCCGTTGGAGAAGGTTGATCCCGCACGCCTGGCGCGTTTGCTAATGGACTTCTTTGTATGATAGACCGGGTCAAAGGAGATAAACCATGAAAACGCTCGTCGGAAATGCCGCCCTTGTCACGGCGGCCGAAACTCACTTCATCATCTGGAGGACTCCATGACTACCTTACTGATCAAGAACGGGCGCGTCGTCACCGCGACCGACGATTACGTCGCCGACGTGTACGTGGAGGGCGAAAAGATCAAGGCTATCGGCCAGAACCTGCCGATGACTGCCGATAAAACTATTGACGCTTCCGGCAAGTACGTCATCCCCGGCGGCATTGACGTGCACACCCACATGGACCTGCCTTTCGGCGGCACCTTCTCGGCCGACGATTTCGAGACCGGCACCATCGCCGCCGCCCACGGCGGCACGACGACCATCGTAGATTTCGCCGTCCAGTACAAAGGCACCTCCATGCGCCAGGCCCTGGAAACGTGGCACAAAAAGGCTTACGGTAAAGCCGCCATTGACTATGGCTTGCACATGATCATCACCGAGCTGCCGGAGAGCGCGCTGCCCGAGATGGATGCGATGGTCAAGCACGAGGGCGTGTCGTCCTTCAAGCTCTTCACCGCCTATCCCGGCGTCTTCCTGGTGGACGACGCGACCATCTTCAAGGCGATGAAGCGCTCGGCCGACAACGGCGGGCTGATCTGCATGCACGCCGAGAACGGCGGCGTGATTGACGTGATCGTGCAGAAGATGCTGGCAGACGGCAAAACGGCGCCGAACTATCACGCCCTCTCGCGCCCGGCCACGGCGGAAGAAGAGGCCGCCCATCGCGTGATTGCGCTCTCGGAGATGGCGGGCGTGCCGGTCTACATCGTCCACGTCTCGTCGCACAAGGCGATGGAGCAAATCCGCGAGGCGCGCGATCGAGGCCTGCCGGCCTACGGGGAGACGTGCCCGCAATACCTCTACCTGGCCTACGAGGATTACGCCGATGGTTCCTTCGAGGGCGCGAAATACATCTGCTCACCGCCCATCCGCGAACGCGCTAACCAGGAGCATTTGTGGACGGCGCTGGCGATGGACGACTTGCAGGCCGTTTCGACCGACCACTGCCCGTTCTGCATGAACGAGGGCTACAAGGGGCTGCCCCGGCAGAAACAGCTGGGCCTGGAAAGCTTCGCCAAAATCCCGAATGGCGTGCCCGGCGTCGAGAACCGCCTGCATTTGCTCTACAAGGGCGGCGTGATTGATCGCGGCTGGAGTATGAACCGCTTCGTGCAGCTCGTCTCGACTGCCCCAGCCAAACTCATGGGGCTGTTCCCGCGCAAGGGCACTATCGCCGTGGGCAGTGACGCCGACTTCGTGGTGTGGGACCCTGATCGCCCCTACACCATTAGCGCCAAGACGCATTACATGCGGGTGGACTACAACCCTTATGAAGGCATGACCATTCCCGGGTCGGCGGCCTACGTCTTCTCACGCGGCCAGATGGTGTTCGAGGGCGATGCGTTCGTCGGCAAGCCCGGCGACGGGCAGTATCTGAAGCGCAGCCAGTATAACCTGCCCTAGAAAGCCAGTGTTGGTCCATGCTTAGTTTTCACGACGTCCTCTCCGCCCGGCATGCCATTGCCGGGAAACTGCATCACACGCCGGTCTTTGGCTCCGAGATATTGAGCAAACGCATCGGCGCGCGGCTTTTGCTCAAAGCCGAATGCCTGCAAAAGACTGGCTCGTTCAAGCCGCGCGGGGTGCTCAACCGCTTGCAGGCGCTCTCGGCCGAGGAAAAGGCCCGCGGGTTGATCACCGTTTCGGCGGGCAACCACGCGCAGGCGCTGGCCTGGGGCGCACAGCGAATGGGCGTGGCCTGCACGGTAGTGATGCCTGCTCACGCCTCCCGCAGCAAGGCCAGCGCCGCCGAGGGCTACGGCGCAACCGTCATCCTGCACGGCGTGATGGCCGAGACGTTCGCCAAGATGGAAGAACTGCGGACAGAACGTAACCTTACACTGGTGCACCCTTTTGACGATCCGCTGATCATCACCGGACAGGGCACGCTTGGGGCTGAAATCTTCGAGCAGGTTCCTGAAGTCACGAAGGTCGTCGTCCCGATCGGGGGAGGGGGGCTGATCGCCGGCGTCGCGCTGGCCCTCAAGCATTTGCAGCCCAAAGTGAAAGTGTATGGCGTCGAGCCGGAAGGCGCCTCGTCCATGTACCAGAGCCGCGCGGCCTGCAAAGCAGTGCGCCTCGACCGAATCGAGACGATTGCGGACGGCCTCGGCGCGCCGTACGCCAGCGACCTGACTTACGCGCTGAACCAGCAGTACGTGGACGACGTGGTGACTTTGACCGACGAGCAGATTGTTGACGCCCTGCGGCTGGTCCTGGTCCATTGCAAGCTAATGGTAGAACCCGCCGGGGCGGCGGGGGTGGCTGCTCTCCTTTACGGTAAAATACCCCT
>DATDRS010000285.1:0-5067 GCA_035291605.1 Anaerolineales bacterium
AGCCCGGCCAGCGCATGTCCCAGATAAGTCAGGCTATACCCCTGCCCACGCCGGTCGCCAACCTCCTGCTGGATAGCCAAAGCGCGCTTACAGTACTGCTGGGCAGTCTGGTTGTCATCCAACCCGTGATAGACCAAGCCAAGATTAACCAAACTGGCAGCCTCGCCAATCCTATCGCCAATAGTGAGATAGATACCAAGCGCTTGTTGGTGATAATCACGTGCTGTGGCATAGTCTCCCATGTCGCAGTAGAGGACACCCAAATTGAGGAGTGTAATCGTCTCGCCCCGTCGGTCACCCGTCGTGCGGAAGATGGACAGTACTTGCTCGTAGTAATCACGGGCTACGGTTTGGTCGCCTAATTCCACTTGAATCCGGCCCAGGTTGTTGAGGCTATCGGCTTCTCCCTGGCGGTGTCCTGCAGCGCGATAGGCCTCTAGCGCCTGCTGGAAATGCGTTTGCGCCTTAGCATAGTTCCCTTGATCTAGATAGACATTGCCCAAATAATATAGGCTCTTCGTCTCCGCCGGGCGGTTCTGCGCCTCCCGCGCCAGGCTTAGCGCACGCTCCAGTGGTGTGCGAGCCTCGTCATAGCTCCCCCGTCGCCAGAACACCTTGCCCCACTCGATGTAGGCTTCGGCCGTATGGGCTGAATCCTGAGCCTGCGTCGCCTGCTCTACGGCCCGCTGCACCGCCTCCAACGCCACCGCATAGTCGCTGATTACTTCGGCATAGTTGGCCTGGCGCAGGGCGACCTCGGCCCCGTGCCGAGTATCATGCATCTCTCCAGCCAGCGCCGCCAGCGCCGCCAGGTCCTCAGCCTGCGCCGGACGTTCGCCGCGCAGATCGTTGACGGCCTCCCTCGCCAGCAACAAATCGTACCGTGCCGTCAAGTCGGTTTCAGGCGTCAGTTTCAGCGCGCGGCTGAAGTACCCGGCGGCCTCGATGTTCGCGAACTGCGCCGCCGCCCACTTGCCTGCCAGCCCGGCGAAATGCCGCTCGCGGTCTATGTCTTCGGCCTGATGCCAGTGATATACGAGCAGCGGGAGCGTCAGGTCCCCGGCCGAGAGGTCGGATGCCCCCTGATAAGCGCGCTCGTACCACACCGCCACCGTGCGATGCAATTGCCGCCGCTGGGCAAAGAGCAGGGTTTCGTAAGCCGCCTCCTGCGTGATGATGTGCTTGAAGATATACGTCAGCTCAGGCTCCGGCGCTTCCAACGGCGTCAGGTCCAGGTGGGTCAGTGCGTCCAGGTGAGATTTCAGCAGCTGATCGCTGAGCTCCATCTGTTCGCCGAGCGTGTCGCGCAGAAGCGTAAAGCCAAACGTGCGTCCGATAACCGCCGCGACTTTGAGCGTCAACTGCTTGTCCGGCGGCAGGCGGTCAATGCGCGAGAGGATCAGGCCCTGGATGGTGTCCGGCAAAGTCTGCACCGCGCGCGCCAGGTCCCCGCTGACGACGCAGCGCGGCTCATCAGCCTCCGTCGTCACGGTGATGAGTGCGTTGTCTCGCAGGAAGTACACCAGTTCTTCGGCGAAGAAGGGGTTGCCGTCGGCGCGCTTGCGGACCAGGTCGGCGACCGACGCCGGCAAAGCCTCCGTCGTCAAACCCAGTCGCGCGGCCGCCAGCGTCACCGTCTCCTCCGGCGACATGGCCCCAAGACGCATGTGGTCGGTCTCGGGCATAGCCGACAGCGCCTGCGGTTGGGGGCGCACCACATCCTCTTCCAGCGGGCGCATGACCACGACGAGCAATAACGGTACGCGTGCAATCGTCAGTGCGCGCGCGACCTGCGCCGTGAGGTCCCAGGAGAGCGTGTCGAGCCAGTGGGCGTCTTCCAGCATGAGCACCAGAGGGCGTTCGGCCGCCCAGGCACGCAGCAGCGCAAGCAGCAGCGAGACCAGGCTTTCGTGCCGCAGTTGAGTATCCAGCGAGGCCGTCAACTCGTTTTCCGGCAACTCTAGCTTCAACACGTCGTTCAACAGCGGGAGCCGTTCGGCCAAGTCCGGGGCTACGTCGCGGATGCGCCATTGCACCCGGCGCTGCCGCTCGGCCAGTTCGTCCACGTCTTCCAGGTCGAAGTAGGAGGTGAAAATATCCCGCCACGCCCGGTACGGCGTCTGCTGCTCAATGCTGCGCCCCATGCCCAGCAGCCCCACCAGGCCGCGCTCGCGCATCAGCCGAATCGCCTCCTCCACCAGCCTGGACTTACCGATCCCCGCTTCGCCCTCGACGAGCAAAATCTGGCTGCGCCCTGCCTGGATCGCGTCCAGCATGGCCACAATCCTCGCCAGTTCGGCCTGCCGCCCGACCAGTGCCCGGCCGGCCTCGTCGGGGCGGCCCTTCCCGGCCTCACCCGTGGGGCAATAGATCCGGATCAGCCCGGCTTTGCCTTTCACGCGGACCGGCGGCAAGAGGTCGAAGGCCAATTTGCCGCGCGCGCCCCGGTAGGTCTCAAAATCGCAGCGCACGTTCCCACTCCCGGCGATGACCATCAAACGCGCCGCGAGGTTGACCGGGTCGCCCATCACCGTGTATTCGCGCCGCGTCTCGCTGCCGACCGGCCCGGCGAACACGCGGCCGGTCGTCACGCCGATGGCGAGTTCAAACCCTTGCGCTCCAGCCCGCGCCATCAACTCCAACGCGCAGCGCAGGGCGCGCTCCGGGTCGTTTTCGTGCGCGCCGAACAGCGCCAGCAAGATCGTCCCTTTGTCATCTACGGCGAGCTTGTTGATGCTGCCCTCGTATTGCAGGCGGATCGTCTCCTGCGCGGTGCGGAGAAGGGCATTCAGCCGCTCAACCACATCCGGCCGGGAATACTCAATGCCACTGATGCCAATGAACAGGACACTCATCGGACGCAGCACCGCGAGCCACGCCTGCAGCGCCTCCTTCAGCCATGTGGTGACGATCCGGGGGACGTAGATGCGCAGGACGGACTCGACCGCCTCGGGATTCGAAACCCGCGCCCAATCCGGCTGCGCCAGAGGGCGCGGCGCGACCGGCTCAGGGGACATGATCGCCGTAGCCTCCGGACTGAGGATGACGTCGCCCCGGCTCGCCTGGTGCTCGGCTTGAGCCACCTGCCGCAGAGGATCGCCCGCGATCACGTACTCCCACCGGTCCGAGATGCCCCCCACCCTCACCCCGAGAATCTCTCCCGCCCCAATGCCGATCTTCATTCCCAGCGCCACCGGCCCGACGCTCGTCTGCAGCGTGGCGAATTCCATCATCGCCGTCTGCATCGCGTCGGCCGCCTGTTTGGCGCGGCGTGTGGCGGCGTTCAACGGTTCATCCACTGCCGGGAAGACCACAGTCACTGCGTCGCCGCTGAACTTGACGACTTCGCCCCCCTCGGCTTCGATCAGGGAAATCATACGAGTGAAATAGGTGTTCAGCAGGCGTGTGAGTTCTTCCGGCCCTTCCAGCCCCTTTTGCGCCAGTGCCTCGGTCAGCGGAGTGAAGCCGGAAACGTCGGCAAAGAGGATGGCGGCGGGGAAACGGTCAGCTTGCGCCTCGGTCGGGATGACCGGCGCGGCTTCGCTCAACGTAGCGCGGATGAGGTTCGGCGGGACGTATGCCGCCAGCGTGCGCAGCAGCTCAGACAAAATTCGCCTCTGGATGTTATCGCACGCAGTGACGACTTCAGTCGTCAACTGAAGCCGCCGCTGTGTGTCAACGACGAGCCAATCTCGTGATCCTGATTATACTCTTCGGGCAAGGCCTCTACCCTAAGATTAACCGATTTTCAGGTTAGAGTTCAATTGGAATCCAGGCCCAACCCATAACGGAAGCAGACCTCTTTACACGAGGTCTGCTTTGAGTGCACATCGGCGCCCTACGTGGGAGCGATTTTCAACCGCGACAGGAGCGACTCTTAATGCCTGTCCCCCCTCACTCGTCACGTATCATTACCTCCGAATCAACGGCAAATAGAGATTGCCGTACACGAAGCTCGTCCCGCCGGCCAGCTTGATCTCCGCACGGCTCATACTCATACCGCGGCCATGACCACCGGCGCCGCCAGCCGTCGGATAGACCCAGGTCAGGAACTCATCCCACATACCATTCTGCCCCGCAGAGTCCACTTGAGTCATCTGGTACAGCGTTTGGGCAGTATAACCGCTGAAGGCCGGCGACGTCCCGTCAGCCGGGAAGTAGATCGAGAGGCCGTGCGCGCCGGCGTGGTTCCAGAGATAGGTGCTCGGGCCGCTCCGGAAACCGCCGCTCGCATGCCGCTCGGCTTTAACGGCCGCCTGCACCGCATTCTGCACTGCCGTAGCCTGAGCGGAGGCCAGCCCCTTGGACTTGTCCGCCAGGTCCCACAGGTCTATGTAGTCGGCGTAGAAGGCGTTCGTCGCCTCGCGATCGGCGGCGAAGGCCTGCGAGGTGTTGCGCGCTGACGTGACCGAAGTGCGGCGCGTCTCATTACCGGCCCCGTTCTGGCTCAGCGCGTTCGCGAAGTTGTTGATCGCCGTCCGCAGGGCTGTCAGTTGGAAGGTGTCAATCAACGAGATGGTATGCGGCCGGCCCTCCGCCCTGGCGCCACTCGAGTACCGGTCAACGATCCGCTGGCCTGCGACGAGCGGAGTCGTGGTGCTGATCAAGTCGCTGAAGTACATGGGGTAGGTGTTGATGCCCCAGCTGATCTGCTGGGAGAAGACCACATAATCGGCCCACTCGCGCATGTCGTAGGCGTTCTCGGTCAACCCCATCAGGCAGGCCTCGTAGTCCACGATACTGATCTTCCGCGCACCGTTCCGGGTGGCCTCCTTGAGCGCCGAGTACACCTCGGGCGGAATCAATTGCGGCTGATTAAGAGGCGTGGGGTTCAGGTCCCGGCTTATGCCGTACGCGCCATCCCCATGATCATCCAGAGCCAGATAGTAGTTCTCCGCCGGGTAATTATCCATCGCCCAAGTGACGAAGTTGGCTAAAGTATCCGGATCCCCCATGTTGAGCTCCCCCAAGTTCCAGCGGTTCGTTCCAGTCGTGTAAGCCCCGCCCGACTGGACCAGATAACGCACCGTATCCCCCGTGTTCGGCCCGTCGTATAGAATGACCACC
>DATDRS010000286.1:0-26709 GCA_035291605.1 Anaerolineales bacterium
AGCCTGCTCGTGCGCCAGTTCGTGTTCCTCGGCTTCGACGAGGCCGGCCGGGGCACGGCGCTTTGCGCACTAGGCATTGAGCCAGACCAGTTGCCCGGCGACCGCGAAGTCCCGGCGCTCCTCGCCGGGGCGGGGCAATACCGCCTGCCGGGCCTGGCGGAAGGAGCGCCGGAGGCGCTCGCGTGGGTCCGCCTCGTCCTGCCGCTTTACGTCGGCGGCAGTCACCCCATCGGCCTCTGGCTGTTGGGCCGCCGTGACCCAGACGATTTGTACGCCCAGGCGGAGATCCCCACGCTCCAGGCGCTCGCCAACCAGACGGCGGTGGCCCTCTCCCACATCCGCCAGACGGAGCGGCTGCGCGCGCTGCACCAGGCGAGCATTGACCGGCACGAGACCGAGCGGACGAACTTGGCGCACGAGTTGCACGACGAAGTGCTGAACCAACTGGCGGCGATGAACATGATCATGGACATGCACGGCCCAGGACTGCGTTTCCACAAGGCCTATGGATCACTCACCCAGCGCATCCGGCAGACGATCCGCGTCCTGCGCCCGGCGATGCTGAGCTACGGCCTGCGCCCGGCGCTGGATCAGCTGGCGGACGAATTGGCCGAGCGCGCCGGGGGCGCGGTGCGGGTGAGCGTGGAGGTGGAGGCGAGCGAGGCGCGTTATGCGCCGCAGATGGAGCAGCACCTATACCGGATCGTGCAGCAGGCGTGCGAGAATGCGCTCAAGCACGGGCGGCCGCAGGTGATCCGCATCTCTGGACAGCTGGAGGCAGGGCAGATTGAGTTGACGGTGGAGGACGACGGCGTGGGGTTCGCTGCCGGGGCGCCGCTGGACCTGACGCACCTGCTGGCGCACAACCATTTTGGGCTGGCGGGGATGTACGAGCGGGCGGCGCTCATCCACGCGCGGATGGAGCTCGATTCCGAGCCGGGGCGCGGGACGCATGTGCGCCTGACCTGGATGGCGGATGACCACGTTGATTGAAGGCGGGGTGGATTACACTCTAGCACACGTGCTCCGAGCAGTGCGGCGCGCAATCCGGCGACCGTCCTTCGCCTTCGCTCACGCTTTGCGTGCAGCTCAGGACGCGGTCTGAGCAGATCGCGACGCACTCTGAGGGGCGCGCCGAGTCACGGGGCAAACGGCTCGGCGGGGTCGGGCGCGGACGCAGGGGCGAAGCGCCAATCGGCGGCGTAGAAACGCAGGTAGTCGCCGACGTGCGCCGACCAGTATTTCTCGCTGTGGCCGCCCGGCTGGCGGAGGTAGGTGTGCTCGACCTTGAACCAGGTGAGCACCTGGTCAAACCAGATGGAACTCTGAATCTGCCTATCGCCGTCGCCGACATCGAAATAGAAAGCGGGAATCTGGCCGGGCGGCAGGCGCCGCGTCCACTGGAGGAGGTTGCGCTCGTCGCCGAAGAAGATGGCCAGGCTGTGCGCGCCGACCCGCCCGAACAGCCCGGGGTAGCGAAGCCCGAAGTGCACCGACCACCCCGCGCCGCGCGACAGTCCACCAATGGCCCGGTGCTCACGGTCGGCGAGGGTGCGGTAGTTCGCGTCAACGTAGGGGAGCAGGTCTTTCACCAGCGCCGGGTCGAGGCGCTCGTCGCGCCGGTCGCTCGGCATGACGATGATCAGCGGGGCGACCTCGCCGGAGGCGATGAGCGCGTCGGCTGAGGTCGGCGCGCCCAGGCGCACCCACTGGTCGTTCGTGAACCCCAGCCCGTGGATCAGGTACAAAACCGGATAGCGCTGCGACGAGCGCGTATAGCACGGCGGCAGGTAGATTTGCGCGTCAATCGGGTAGTTCAGCACGTCCGAGGGGACGCTGGCGGTGATGACTGCGCCCTGCGTCTCCGCGCAGGGGACAGGCGTCGGCGTGGCCGTGAAAAGCGCCTCGGCGACAGGTCGCTGGGTGGAAGTCGGCGGCGGCATGGCCGACGGGGTCGCAGTCCACTGGAACGGCAGGGTCCAGGTGGGCACGGGCGTCCGCACGGGCAAGGCGTCCCCGGCAGCCTGGGCGATGCCCGCACGGCTGGCTGGCGCGGGGTCCGCCGAGCAGGCGGCGAGGGCGAGAGCGAGGAGAAAAAGCGCCGCGAGGCGGAGAGGAAGCATGGGGGAGGGAGAGTGGAGGTAAGAGATTAGAGGTTGGAAATTGGGCAAGCAACGGGGCAATTATACCCGGCAAAAATGAACCCGCCGGGCCGAGGCCGGGGATACCTCGACTCAGCGGGAGCGCCTGTTGCGAGAATAATAATCCATTGGGTTGAGAAAGGCAAAGGCTATTTGTGCGATTTTTGCTTGCGCATCCTCGCAAGGTTATAATGTCCGTTATAGTCATTCGGAGAGGTGAGGCCACAATGCCGCGGCGTATTGGCAAGACATCAAGCGAAGAAAGCGAACACAAGGAATACGATCAGGTTGTCATCGAACTTTTTCGCCGCCTTTACAAAAAGGGGATGCCTCGGTTACCGTTCTCGAAAACTGATATTGAGCGGGCGGCATCTGATCTTGGACTCTCCATCCGCAACTTGCCGGATATAACCTATACCTACCGCTCGGGGCGCTCACCCCTGCCGCCGGAGATTCTCCAATAGGGTCATTGGGCGATTGATGGGGCCGGAAAAAGCAAGTACGTGTTTGTCAAGATGAGCCGCGCCCCTTATTTTGACCTGCCGGTAGACATGGATCGGCCTCCGATCCCCGATGCAACGCCGCAAATTGTACTGGAGTATCAAAGTAATGATGAACAGGCGATGTTGGCGCGCGTTCGCTATAATCGGCTGGTGGACACCTTCACCGGCCTCACGGCTTATGAATTGCAGGGGCATTTCAGGACGGCCATCGTCGGGCTGGGGCAGGTCGAGATTGACGATCTGTATCTGGGTGTGAACGAAGATGGGGAGTGGTCAGTGATGCCGATTGAGGCCAAAGTCGGCGACGAACTGCTGGGTGTTGTGCAAATCCGGGCTTTGACCCTCTTTGCCCAGGCCCGCTTCCCTAAATTACGCATCCGTCCATTGGGCATTAAGAGCCTTGCGGACGGAACGCTTCTGTTTGTCGAGTTTAACGATCAAACCGAGTTTGATGCGGTCGCGCCACGCCGTTATAAGCGGTATGATTTGATCCGGACAGTCTAACAGCATGGTCGCTCTGCCTCCTCCCAACGTCCAGCGCCTTGACGATAGCTGCGTCCACGACTGGTACCGCTTTGTCCTGGCTTTTTCAGACCAACTCGTGACGAGCATGCTCTCGAAATTCCAGATTGAGCCGGGCGCGACTGTCCTCGATCCTTTTGTCGGCACAGGCACGACCCTGGTCGAGTGTCAAAAGCTCGGCATTCACGGCGTTGGCCTGGACGCCAATCCGCTGACGGCGTTTGCCAGCCGCGTGAAGACCAATTGGGCGATTGATTTGCCGCACTTTCGCCGCCGGCGGAACGCGCTGCTGAGGCAATTAAGGAATAAACTGGCGGACGAGGACCGCCCGGCGCAGTTGTCTTTCGCCGATTTGGAGGTGAGCGAGGCGCCCGGCGCTTATGCGGCGCGAGGCCACACTCGGCATGACGAAATCGTAGCGTTGATCCCTAAGGGCGCGATTAACTCGCGCCTGCTGGAGAAGACGCTGATTCTGCGCGAGGCTATTTTCGAGGAGAGCGACACTTCTATCCGGGATTTGTTCTTGCTGGCCCTGGTGGCTATGGCGGTTGAAGACGTTTCCAACCTGAGCTTTGGGCCGGAAGTCTACGTTTCCAGGCAGCGCCAGGATGCGGACGTGTACGGCTTATTTGCGAAGCGGCTGCAGAAAATGGAAAGCGATCTCGAGGCGGTGCAGGCGCTCCCGCGCCTCGGACATTCACAGGTCTATCACGCGGATGCGCGCTGCCTGTCTCAATTTGTCGAAACCCTGGTGGATGGCGTCATCACCTCGCCGCCCTACCCGAACGAGAAAGACTATACGCGCATCACGCGGCTGGAAATGGCGCTGCTGGGCTTTATCCGCGACAAGAAAGATTTGCGGGCGTTGAAACAGGGGCTGCTGCGCTCGAATACCCGCAATGTCTTTGTGAAAGACGACAATGCCCAGCACGTCCGCGACATCCCGGCGATTGTCGGAATTGCCGAGGAGATTGAAAGGCGGCGGATAGCCAGGGGAGCGAATTCCGGCTTTGAAAAGCTCTATCCGCGTGTGGTGTTGGAGTATTTTGGGGGGATGTACCGCGTGCTAGCCGAGTTAGAGAAGGTAATGCGGCGCGGGGTCAAGGCGGCCATTGTGGTCGGCGATCAGATGAGTTACTTCCGCACGCCGATTCAAACCGCGGAACTGTTGGCGGAGGTGGTCATCCACAAGCAGTTGAAGTTTAAGGTGCTAGACATCGAGGAGTGGCGCACCCGCAAAGCCACGGCGACCCGGATGGATATTCGTGAGGCCATTCTCCTCTTGAGCCGAAGATAAAACCCCTGTCTTATCCGAACCTCCCCGTCACGTAATCCTCGGTGCGCTTGTCTGTGGGGGCGACGAACAAATCCTTCCCTATCCCGTACTCAATCAGTTGTCCCTGCAAAAAGAACGCGGCGCGGTCGGCGATGCGCGCGGCCTGCTGGATAGAATGGGGGACGATGACAACAGTGTAATCGCGCTTGATCTCCTCGAGCGAGGCCTCCACTTTGGCGGTGGAGATCGGGTCGAGGCCCGAGGTCGGCTCGTCCAGGAGGACGACCTCGGGTTCGAGCGCGAGCACGCGGGCCAGGCACAGACGCTGCTGCTGCCCGCCTGAGAGGGCGGCCGCCGGCTCGTTGAGCCGGTCGTGGACTTCGTCCCACAACGCGGCGGCGCGCAGGGCTTTCTCCAGCGCCAGCTCCAATTTGCCCGCGTGGCGCACGCCCGCCAACTCGAGGCCGTAGATCACGTTCTGCCGGATGCTCATGGGCAGGGGGATCGGCTGGGCAAACACCATTCCCACGCGGCGGCGGAGGGAGACGACGTCCAGGTTGGGATCGAGGATGTTCTCGCCGTCGAGGTAAACCTTGCCGATGAGGCGCACGCCGTCCACCAGGTCATTCAGGCGGTTGAGCGCGCGGAGCAGCGTGCTCTTGCCGCCGCCGGCCGGGCCGAACAGCACGGTGATCTCGTTGGCGGGTATCTCCATCGAGATGTCACGCAGGGACTCGGTCCCGTCGTCGTACTGGACGGAGAGATGCGCGACGACGATTTTAGCGTTGCTCGAATTGCTCAAGTTGCCTCCGTGCGCCTGAATCACTCACCACTGCCTCCGGGCGCGGGCGCGCGAGCGGATGATGGTCGCGATGAGCATCATGGAGAGGACGAAGACCAACAGCACGAGCGCCGTGCCGTACTGGATTTGAATGGGCATGCTTGGCACCTGCGTGGAGATGACGAACAGGTGATAGGGCAGGGCCATCGTCGCGTCGAAGGGCGAGTCGGGCAGCCGGGGCAGGAAGAAGGCGGCGGCAGTGAAGAGGATCGGCGCGGTCTCGCCTGCGGCGCGCTCCAGCCCGAGGATCACGCCGGTGAGGATGCCCGGCAGCGCCTGGGGCAGGACAATCCGCCAGATGGTCTGCCACTTGGTCCCGCCGAGGCTGATGCTGACGACGCGGAAACTCTGCGGGACGGCGCGCAGGGCCTCCTCGGCGGTCGAGATGATGACGGGCAGCGTCATGATCGAGAGCGTCAGGCAGCCGGCGAGGATCGAGGTGCCGAAGCGCAAGAAGAGGACGAACAGCCCGAGGCCGAACAGCCCGTACACGACCGAAGGGATGCCCGCCAGGTTGATGATGGCGATGCGGATGGCACGCGTGAGCCAGTTGTCTTTGGCGTATTCGGCGAGGTAGATGGCGGCGGCCACGCCGAGCGGCACGGCGATGAGACCGGTGCCGAGCGTAAGATAAATCGTGCCGACGATGGCGGGCCAGATGCCCCCGGCGCGCATGCCCTCCCGCGGCAAGCCGGAGAGGAACTCCCACGAGATAGCGGGCAGGCCCTTCCACGCGATGTAGCCGACGATGAGGACGATGGGCGTCACCGTGGAGACCGCGGCGAGGATGATGAGGGTGAAGATCAGGCGCTGAGTAAGTTGACGGGACATGGAAGGTTACGATAATAGTCGTTCTGCCCGCTTGCGCTGGCGGAAGACGACCGCGCTGGCGGTGAGGTTGACGAGGAACGAGATCAGGAACAGCACGATGCCGATGGTGAACAGGACGTGATAATGCGCGCTGCCGTTGGCGACCTCGCCCATCTCGGCGGCGATAGTGGCGGTCATGGTGCGCACCGGGAGGAACAACGAGCCGAGCGTCGCCGGTATGCGCGCGGCGTTGCCGGTCACCATCATCACCGTCATCGTCTCACCAATCGCCCGCCCCACGCCGAGCATGACCGCGGTGAGCACGCCCGAGCGGGCAGCAGGCAGCGTGACGCGCCAGATCGTCTGCCACTTGGTCGCGCCCAGCGCGAGCGCCGCGTCACGGTAACTCTTCGGCACGGCGTCGAGCGCGTCCTCAGCCACGGATACGAGCGTGGGGATCGCCATCCCCGCCAGGAGCACGGAACCGGTGAAAGCGGTGAGGCCGGTCGGGATGTTCAGCGCGAGGCGGACGACCGGGGCGAGGGTGACCATCCCCAGGAAGCCCAGCACGACGGAGGGCAGGCCGCCCAGCACCTCAACCAGCGGCTTCAGGATCTCGCGCGCCCAGCGCGGCGCGATCTCGGCGATGAAGATAGCGGAGGCGAGGCCGAACGGCGCGGCGAGGAGCGCGGCCCCCAGCGTGACGATCAACGACCCGCCGACGAGCGGCCAGAGGCCGAACCGCCCCTCGATGGGATACCAGCGCGCGCTGAACAGCACAGCGGGCTGGACCTCGGCGAAGGCCGGGAGCCCTTCACGCAGGAGGAAGACGAAGATCAGCCCGACAAACAGGATGGCCGAATAGCCCGTCGCGCGGATGAGCGCCTCGACGACGAGCTCGGGCCAGTTGCGGCCGGATTTATTCTGGCTGGCGTTCACAGACATTGATTGTCTCTCTCGCGGTAAAATTTGCCTAATCCCTCTGGGGGTTCCCCATGCCCGCTTTTTCCATCCAACCCCTCACCCCCGCCGACCGCGAGTGGGTCTGGCGCTTCGCCGCCGTGCAGTGGGGCGCGGAAATTGTCGTCGCCCTACTGCGCCGGCACAAAGCCCAACTCGGCCACGATCTTCTGCGCCTCGGGGCCGAGCACCCAATCTAGATAAGCCTTCACGACCCCGGCCGGCTCGCCGTGCGTGTACATGTACAGGTCGCGTGCGATGGGGTACGACTTGTCGTTGACCGTCTCAATCGTCGGGAAGACGTACGGCTGGCCCGCGTCCACCGCCACAGCCAGCGTCTTCAGGTCGGGCGTCACATAGCCCAGCCCGTCGTAGCCGATCGCGTTCGGGTTCTGCCGCACCTCGGCCGAGATGCCCTCCGAGCTGGGCATGAGCAGCGTGTCGGGCGAGAACAGCGTCTGGTCGTCTTTCTTCCCCAGCCGCAGGACGTTCTCCAGGAAGTAGACGTGCGTGCCGGAGTTGGTCTCGCGCGAGAGCAGGACGATGGGCCGGTCCTCGCCGTCCACCTCGCGCCAATTGGTGATCTGCCCGCTGTAGATCGCCGAGAGCTGGGGGAGGGTGAGCTGCTGTACCGGGTTGGCCGGGTTGACGATGACGGCAATCGCGTCCCGCGCGACGACGAACTCCACCGGCTCGACGCCGTTCGCCTGCGCCTGCTCTTTTTCCTCCGATTTGATCGCGCGTGAGGCGTTCGCGATGTCCACCGTGCCGTTGATCAGCGCGGCGAGGCCTGTGCCCGACCCGCCGCCCGTAACCGACAGGCGCACCTCGGGATGCGCCCCGCCGTACGCCTCCGCCCAGGCGAGCGCGAGGTTCACCATCGTGTCTGAGCCTTTGTTTTCGATGGTGGTCTGAGCGGTCGTGTCGGGGGGGGGCGTCGGAGAAGCCGTACAGGCGGCGAGTAGAAGCGTGGTGAGGAGCAGACTCAGGGGCCGTCGGCGCAGGGAAGCCATCGGATGAAATTATAGCAATAAACCGGCCATCGCCCATTACTAATTCCTCCTACTCTTGGAGTACAATCACCCCCGCATGGTCAAAGTCCACGTCGCGCACCTTGACTTCTATTACGGCCCCAAACGGACGCTCCTGGATGTTTCGATGGAGGTCGCCGAGCGCGAGATCACCGCGCTCATCGGGCCGTCCGGGTGTGGCAAGTCCACCTTCCTCCGCTGCCTGAACCGGATGAACGACACCATCGCCGGGACGCGGGTGGCCGGGCAGATTACGCTCGACGGGGAGGACATCTACGCCCCGACGGTGGACGTGGCCGACTTGCGCCGCCGTGTGGGGCTGGTGTTCCAGAGGCCGAACCCTTTCCCGCAACCCATCTTCGACAACGTCGCCTTCGGCCCGCGCGTGCTGGGGATGAATCAGGACCTGCGGGAGCGGGTGGAACAGTCGCTGCGCGGCGCGGCCCTGTGGGACGAAGTAAAAGACCAGTTGCACGAGTCGGCCCTCGGATTGTCGCTGGGCCAGCAGCAGCGCCTGTGCATCGCCCGGGTGCTAGCGGTGGAGCCGGAGGTGATCCTGATGGACGAGCCGTGCTCGGCCCTCGACCCGCTGGCGACGCTGAAGATCGAGGAGCTGATGCGCGACCTCAAACAACGCTACACCATCGTCATCGTCACCCACAACATGCAGCAGGCGGCACGCGTCTCTGACCGCACCGGCTTGTTCTGGCTGGGCGAGTTGGTGGAGTTCGACGTGACCGACAAGATCTTCACCCGCCCGGCCAAGGAAGTGACGGAGAACTACATCACGGGTAGGTTCGGGTAAGCGCCCAACGCTTCGGCTGCGTTCAGGAGAGGAGTGCGCATCCTGCCTGCACCTGTGGCGCAGGCACAGGTGAGCGGAGCGAAGCGTCGTCGAAGGATACGCGCGTTTGCGCGATCCAACGGTTATGAAAGTTGTGCGACGACGCGGCGGAGCGCTGCCCGGTCTGGCCCGGCGCGGCACTCAAACGGCAAGTGCCCTTTGACGATCCGGGTCGGGTGCGGGTGGAAGGCGGCGGCGAGGCCGAGGCGCTGGCGGTGATGCGCCGCGTGCGCGACGAAATGACAAAACGCTGGCCGGAGGTGCTCCAGGAGGCGGAAAGGACGGCGACCCCATGACCTCTTCTATGCGTTTGGTGTTCGACCAAAAATATACGGAGATCCGCGACAACCTACTGCGGATGGGCCAACTCCTCGACGCGGCGATTGAGCGGTCGCTGACAGCCCTGAAAAACCAGGACGTGAACCTGGCCCGGCAGGTGATCGCCGACGATACAGCCATCAACGACCTGCGCTTTACGGTGGAAGAGGAATGCCTGGCCCTCATCGCCACCCAGCAGCCGGCCGCCTCCGACTTGCGCGCGGTGATCGCGGCCATGAACCTGGTCAACGACATGGAGCGCATGGCCGACCACGCCACCGGCGTCGCCAAGACTGTCCTCCGCATGGGCGCCGAGCCGCTGCTCAAGCCGCTGGGGGACATCCCCAAGATGGCCGATTTTGCGCGCGACATGCTCCGACGCAGTCTGGACGCTTTCCTGGCGCACGATGTGGAGGCCGCGCGCGCCATCGCCATGCAGGACGACGAGATTGACCGCCTCTACAAAGCCGTGTTCGACGAGCTTCTGCAGATCATGATCAAGGACCCGACGACGGTCACGCGAGCGACCTACCTGTTGTGGTGCGCGCACAACCTCGAGCGCATCGGCGACCGCGTGACGAACATCGCCGAGCGGGTGGTGTTCCTGACCACCGGAACGATGATGGAGTTGAACGTCAAGCCCGGCTTCGAGCGGTGAGAAAAACGGAAGGCCCCGCCAGCGCGCGGGGCCTTGTTTTCAGAACAGGCTGAGCTGTTTGGACTCCGGCGCCTCTGGCGCGGGCGCGGGGGCCTTCTCGGCGGCGGCGATGATCTCCGGCAGTTTCTTGAAGTCGTCCGTCACCGACTGTTTCAGCGAGGGCTGGTGCAGCGCGGCGGCGGGGTGGAACATCGCCACCACCAGCCGCCCCTCTACCTGGCGGGCCTGGCCGTGGATCGCCGAAATCTTGGCGTTGGGGAAGAAACGGTACATCGAATACCGCCCCAGCGTGACGATGACTTTAGGGTTGATGGCTTTGATCTGCCGGTCCAGATAATCCGCGCAGGCTTCCAGTTCGTCCGGCTCGGGGTCGCGGTTGCCCGGGGGACGGCACTTCACGACGTTGGTGATGAATACCTGCGCGCGCGTCAGGCCGATGGATTCGAGCAACTCTTCCAGAAACTTGCCCGCCGCGCCGACGAACGGGCGGCCCTGCTGGTCTTCGTGAAAGCCCGGCCCCTCGCCGATGAACATGATCTGCGCGTCTGCCGGGCCTTCGCCGGGCACAGCCTTCTTGCGCCCGGTGTGCAGCTTGCACTTCTGGCAGGCGCTTACTTCGGCGGCGATGACCTTCAGTTCCTCTGCGGCAGACATGGCTTTTTCACCTGTGAGTGTAATGATGAACTGAACGTATAGCGGAGTGCGGGTTACGTATTCGGCTGATCACCGGAACGGCTGCGCCATACGCGGTGCGTGATGCCTGCTTTGCCCCGCACGCCGGGCAGAGTCCTTCGTGCAGGGCGTGAGGTTATTATAAGGCGAAATGCAAAATTGAGAGGCTGATCGCGATAGTGAGGCGGAACACGAAATACGGAATACGCCCTGCGCCTCACGCAAACAACGATTTATTTTCCAGAATCCAGTTCCACAGGCGCAGCAGGCCCTCGTCCGGCGCGACGCGCGGGGCCCAGCCGAAATCGGCGCCGGCTTTGGAGATATCGCTCAGATACACCTTCTGGTCGCCGGGCCGCCAATCGCCGTAGCGCACCGCCAGGCTGCGCCCGGCGAGCTCCTCCAGGAGCGGCTGGGTCTCCGTCCATACCGACAGGCTCCGCGCTGCGCCGCCGCCGATGTTGTAGACCTGCCCCGCCGTGCGCTGGATATTCTGCATCGCCCGCTCAAACGCCTGCGCCAGGTCGTCAACGTAAAGCAGATCGCGCACCTGCTTGCCGTCGCCGTAGATGGTGAAGGGCCGGCCTAGCGCCGCGCAGATGGCGAAGAAGGCGAGCCAGCCCTGGTCCTCGACGCCGAACTGCCGCGGCCCGTAAATCGCGCTCTGGCGGAACACGACCGTCGGCAGCCCGTAAATGCGGTGATAGTCGCGCACATACTGGTCGCCCGCGCCCTTCGAACACCCGTAGGGCGAGCAAAAATCCAGCGGCCAACTCTCCGGCACGCCGTTGGGCAAATCGGCGAAGCCATAGCGGCGACCCAGGTCAACGATTTTCGCTTCCTCCATGCCGCCATAGACTTTGTTGGTGGATGTATAGATGAAGATAGGATTGGTTCCCGCCGCGCGCGCGGCCTCGAGCGTGTTGAACGTGCCCACTGCGTTGCTCTCGAAGTCCTCACGGGGGTTGACGACCGAACTGGTGACCGCCACCTGGCCCGCCAGGTGGAAGATGGCCTCGTGCCCTTTGGCCGCCTGCGCAATGGCGTCCGCGTCCCGCACGTCGCCGCGCACCACGGCGAAACCGTCTCCGAAGGAGGCGCGGAGCCAGGCCAGGTTGGCCTCCGACCCGCGCCGCGAGAAGTTGTCAAAGAGGGTGAGCGTGTGCCCGGCGCGCAAAAAGTGGGCGGTCAGGTTGCAGCCGATGAACCCCGCGCCGCCAGTGATGAGAATCTTCATGCTAGGTCCCGTTCCTGTAAAGCGAGATATTCGGTGCGGATGCGCTGGCGATAAGCCTCGTCCAGGCGAACCGTCATCAACAGCGCATCCTCCTTGTTGTCCCGGTAATATTCCTTGCGCCGCCCGACATCTTCAAAGCCGTATTTGTGATACAGGCTTTGCGCGGCGTGATTGCTCGCCCGGACTTCGAGCGTAGCCGATGCCGCGCCGCGCTCGACGGCGCGCTGGAGCAGGGCCACGAGCAGTCGCCCGCCCCATCCCCGCCCGCGCCGGTCCGGGTGGATGGCGATCGCGCCGATGTGCGCCTCGTCCACGACCAGCCAGAAACCTGCATAGCCGATCACCGTGCGGGCCGGCCGGCGGCCCATCAACCAACTCAACCATTTTGGGCGCCAGGGTTCGCCGGAGGGGTCAACGGCGACGATGAAGTGCGCGGCCTGATTTTCAGTCAGCTCGTATTCATATGACGTCGAGCCCCAGGGGACGGGGAACGACAGGCGGTCAATCTCCGCGACCTGGGAGATGTCCGCCTGTTCCATCGGCGCGAAGTAAACGCGACGATAGCCGTTGGGCTGTCTCATGCCACAGCGCCTTCAGGCTGGCCGCCGTAGAGAGGGGCCAGCGTCATGGGGTCGTCGAAGCGCTGGCGGCGCAGGCGCTCCCAGCCGATCTCAGCCAGCCAGCCCGCGCGGCGCAGCGATTGCGCCGGGGAGGCGAGCGTCACCCGGCCTTTGAGCTTGCGCAACGCCTCATGCCCGGCTGCATCCACCTCGCCGCAGACGACGGCCGGCTCGACGATTTCCGCTGCGAGCGCCGCCCAATCGAGCACGCGCGCTTCGCCCTGCATCCGCCATTCCTTCCCGGACCAATGATACACGGCGGCGGTGACGCGCCCGCGCCCGGCCTGGATGACCGCGACGACTTTTTCGGCCTGGGGCGGTTGGGCGCGCATGAGGATCTCAAACGTCGGCACCCCCATGAGGGGGAGGTTGTTCGCCAGGGCCAGACCTTTCGCCAGTCCCAGCCCGATGCGCAACCCGGTGTACGACCCCGGCCCAAGCGCCACGGCAATGCCTTGCAGCCGGGCCGGCTCGACGCCCGCGCGTTTCATCATCAGCGCGGTGTTGGGGGCAAGCTCGACCGTGTGATGATCGGCGCAGCGCCACGAGCTTTCCGCGACGACGCTGACGCCGTCGTACAGGGCGAGCGAGATAGAGCGGGTGGCAGTGTCAATGGCAAGCAGCATGGCAGCGAATAGCAGGCAGCAGATGGCAGATGGCCGCCATCGGGCATTAGCCATCAGACATCGGTTAGCCTCCGAAGGTGGCGCGGCGGAATTCGGCGAGCAGGTGCTCGTAGCGTGCGCCGAGCGCCTCCATCCGGAACCCGCGCTTGGAGTCGCTCCCAGGGACCCAGCGCAGGCTCAGGTTCAATCGTTCGGAGGGCAAAACTTCCAGGATCCTTTCCGGCCATTCAATCAACATGACACCTTCGGCGTCCAACAGATCGACAAAACCCAGGGCCAGCGCGTCCCGGCCGGCGCTCAAACGGTAGCAATCCAGATGCCAGAGACGCAAGCCATCCGCCCGGCGGTACTCGTTCACAATTACAAAGGTGGGGCTGGTCACCTGGTCCAGCGCGCCCCAGCCCTGCGCCAGCCCGATGACGAACGTCGTCTTCCCCACGCCCAACTCGCCGCTGAGGCAGATGAGATCGCCGCTGATCAGGCGCTCGCCGAGCCGCGCGCCGAACCGCAAGGTCTGCTCCGGGGAATGGCTCATGAAATCGAGCGAATGTTTGTCGAGGATCGGCATAGGGTACCCGCCGCGCCGGGCATTATACGTCCCGCGGTGGGGGGCAACAAGTAAGGGGGGAGGTTGCGGGTTGCGTGGGTTTTACGTCTGGCGCATTCGGTGTTATCATCTGCCTGCCTCACGTCTATGCGCGTCCTCATCCTTTCCGACATCCACGCCAATCTGGTTGCGCTCGAGACCGTCCTCGCCGACGCCAGCGATTACGAGGCCGTCTGGTGTCTGGGCGACCTGGTCGGTTATGGCCCAGACCCCAACGAGTGCGTCACGCGGGTGCGCGCGCTGCCAAAGCTCAAGTGCCTGATCGGCAACCACGACAAGGCCGTCCTCGGGGACGTTGACCTGAACATCTTCAACTTCGACGCCAGCGCCGCGCTGCGGTGGACGCAAAACGCGGTCTCGAGCGAAACGCTGGCGTATTTGCGCAACCTGCCGGAGGCGGAGCAGTTCGGCGACTTTACGCTGGTGCACGGCTCCCCGCGCGAGCCGGTTTGGGAATATATCCTCGACCGCTTCATCGCGCGGGAGAATTTTCCGCTGTTCAACACGAGCTATTGCCTGGTGGGGCATACGCATACGCCGGTCATCTACCGGGAGGCCAACCCCTCGGGCGATTGCCATGAGGAGTCCCCGGATTATTCGCGGCCGCGCGCGCTGAACGGCCAGCGCCTCATCATCAACCCCGGCAGCGTGGGGCAGCCCCGAGACAGCGACCCCAAGGCCGCTTACGCCCTCCTGGATACCGAGGCGCTGACCTGGGAGTACCGCCGCGTCCCATACGACGTACAGGAAACCCAGCGACGCATGCGGACCGCGAAGCTCCCCGAGCGCCTCGTCACGCGCCTCGCCCTCGGGTGGTGATCTGCCCCCGCCCTCGTTCCGCCCGTTGACGGCGTCCTGCTCCCTCGGGCGATGACCGGGGAGGGAACTTTACCGGCCCCTCCCGCGTCAATCCTGTAGTAACCGGATCAGCGAGGAGGAAACCCCATGATCAAGAAATTCGGTCTTCTTATCAGCCTATTGGCTTTGACCCTGGCGGCGTGCGGCGCCGCCGCCACCCCCTCCATGCCTCAGGACGGAGGGGCCTCCGGCCCGAGCGTTGGCGCGGAGGGGGGCTACGCCGCCGAGGCGCCAGCCGCTACGGCCGCGCCCATGGAAGCCGCGCGCGCGGTTGCTTACGATGCCGCCAACGCTCAGTCGGCGGTGGTGGGCGACCGGCTCGTCATTAAGAACGCCAACCTCTCCCTGGTCGTGAAAGACCCGGCGGAGGCGGTCGAGGGCATTTCGGCGCTGGCGGAGAGCCTGGGCGGGTTCGTGGTGAACTCGAACGTCTACCAGACTTCGGTGGATGAGCAGGGCAACAAGATCATGCAGGCCAATGTTTCCATCCGCGTCCCGGCGGATAAGTTGCAAACCGCGCTTGCGCAGCTCAAAGGGATGGCCGTGGCGGTGAACAGCGAGAACACCTCGGGCGAGGATGTGACCGCGCAGTACACCGACCTCGAGAGCCGCCTGCGCAACCTGGAGGCCGCCGAAACCCAGCTGCAGAAGATCATGGATCGCGCGACCAAGACCGAGGACGTGTTGAGCGTCTACAGCCAGTTGATCGCCATCCGCGATCAGATTGAGCAGGTGAAGGGCCAGATGAAGTATTACCGCGAGTCCGCGGCGATGTCGCTGATCACGCTTGACCTGATCCCGGACGTGCTCAGCCGCCCGCTGGAGGTGGGACGGTGGCAGCCGCAGGGCGTGGCGAAGGAGGCGCTCGAAGCGCTGGTCGGGGCCTTGCAGGGTATCGCCACAGCATTGATCTGGAGTGTGGTGTATCTCCTGCCCCTCGGGTTGGTGTTCGGACTGCCGGTGTACTTCGGCGTGCGCTTCGCGGTGCGCAAACTCCGCCGGCCGAAGAGCGCGCCCGCAGCCTGAAAGGCGGCGGCGTAAACAGGCAGGGACTCGACGAGAGTCCCTGTTTTATTTTCTGGGCAGCGCGGCTTGCACTATACTTGTCTGCAAGATGAGTGAACCGGGCGTTTTGCCTCGTGTAAACATCGTCGGCACGCACATCACTGCTGCGTCGTTCGAAGTAGCAGTCAGCTGGCTTGCTGAAGCGGTGATGGCCCGCCGGGCCGTTTTTGTCAGCCCGGCCACTGCCTATTCAGTTATGCTCGGTCGTGAGCGTCCCGACTATCGGGCACACGTCAATCAAGCTGCCTATGTCATAACGGACGGGATGCCGCTGGTTTGGGCAGTGCATTGGCTGGGATATACGGTTGACCGAGTGCACGGGGATGATTTGATGCTGGCTTGCTGCGAGCGTTTTCCGCACTGGCGACATTTTCTATTGGGCGGCGCGTCGGGGCAACCAGAAAAAGTCGCGGGAGAGTTGCGCCGCCGTTATCCTGCGATCCGGATTTGCGGCCATTATGCAACCCCCGTTCGCCCTGTACCAGAAGCTGAGACTGCAAATATCATCAAAGCTATTTATGATACGGAAGCGGAGGTCGTATGGGTCGGGATGGGCACACCAACCCAGGATGACTGGATGGCTGTAAATGTCCCAGCAGTGAAAGTCCCGCTGATTGGGGTCGGGAGCGTTTTCGACATGCTCGCGGGACGTACTCGCCCTGCGCCCGAGTGGATGAAGCGGAGTGGTTTGCAGTGGCTGTTTCGCTGGATGCAGGAACCCCGTCGCCTGACCCGCCGTTATTTACTCTATAATCCCTTGTTTATCTGGCATTTTCTGCTTCAGTATGTGAGAGTAAAGCACTATTGATGCACACTAACCCAGCTGAATTCAGAAAACACCTTCCCGAAAGAAAGGGCCGGCACTAAAGCGCCACTGGGCCGAAGCGCGGTTATAAATGACGCGGGGCGCAAAGGGCCATGAAACGATGGTGAACAAGGCCCGCGCCGGGAGTGCAAGCAGACGAATACGGTCGGGCAGTCGGACGCCTATCTCTTTGTAATAGCGATCCAATTCGGCGGTCTTCTGTTTCGGCTGGTAACGGTAGGCCGCGAGGATGGAAGCTACCGTTACCAAATCCGCATGGGCGGCAAAGCGTCGCCATAAATCATAATCTAGAGAAAAATACCTCCAGGGGTCAAGCCGTGCACCCACTCGTTCCCATAGATTACGTCGCCAAAAGGTACCCTCCTGCCGGATGAAACCCAGCGCCCGGCCGTGATACCATCCGCGCTGGATGAATGGGCGAAATCGCCCGGTGGTCGGTAAACCAATCTCGGCCAGTCGCCCGCTGGCGTCTATGTTCGCGGGGAGGCCGGTGAGCCAGACGATTTCTGGAAACCGCGCCAGGGTCTCGCCGATCAGTGGCAGTGCTCCAGGCAGGAGCACGTCATCGCTGTTGAGCCATGTGAGCACTTCACCTGTAGCGCGCGCGAACCCGGCGTTGAGCGCGGCTGCCTGGCCTTCGTCGGGTTGGCTCTGCCAGTAGGCCAAGTGTGAAGCATAGCGTTCTATAATCTCCTGGCTCCCATCTTTTGAGCCTCCATCCATTAAGATCACTTCGAGGTTAGGATAGCCTTGATCCAACACCGAACACAGGGTCGCCTCAAGATATTCAGCCTGATTGTATGAGGGTATGATGATTGAGATGCGCGGGAAGGTGGTTTTAGGGGATGGCATAGCCTACGGCGTAAATGAACAGGTTTTTGGTCGTCGTCCGGTTTAGAGAGTGTCCTCAAACGCTCCCCAACCGCGTCCCCGCGGCTGGCCGAAGGGTCCGCGAGGACGCGGACTTTGAGCGAGTTTGAGGACGCTTTCTTAGAGTGCGCGTTGCAAAGTGTGATAAACCCCTAGTATCTGCCGGGCTGTATTATCCCAGGAATAGAGCTTGGTTCGCTCTAAACCGTAGTGCATGCGCTCAGAAGTCTGTCCCTCTACCAAGGTGGTATCTAAAGCATGGGCTAGGCCCTCCCGGTCAGACAACTGGAAGTAAAAGGGATATTCCCCAGCCACTTCCATAGTGGATGGGATGCGTGAGGCAATCACCGGGCAACCACACGCCATCGCTTCTAGCAGTGGAATGCCGAAACCCTCGTACAGGGACGGATAGATAAAAGCCGCGGCTTGATTATAAAGAACACAGAGATGCTGGTCGTCAAGATTTTGGTACAAATGCACGCGATCAGCAACCCCTAATTGCGCCAGCATTTGCTTCTCCTGAGCTGTCCAGTTTTTGCCAACAACGACGACCCCCACCTTTTTCTGACCGGGCCAGGTGCTGTAGGCGTGGAGAAAGCCTGTGAAGTTTTTGTAGTGCTGCCGATCACCGATATAGAGAAAAAACGGTTTATTGACCAGAGGCGGGAGAGTGTGGCGGACATCGCCTAGGCGAGTGAACTGCGAGCTGTGGGCTAGAGGAATAGTGTGCATCCTGGTGGCATCTATTCCATAGACCTGTTGCGCGTCCTGGCGGCTCGTGTCAGAGATGCAAATCAGGGCGTCCGCCGACACGATGCAGTGGCGTTTCTGTTTTCTAAACCGTTCGTGCCCCGCACCCTGGAAGAGATGCGGTAGGCGCTCGTGGATCATATCCGCGATCGTGACGACGCGCGGCCCCTCCCACGGTTCCAGCAGGGTGTAATACGTCGAGTGCCATAGCCAGCCTTTGGCATCACCCAGCCAGCGGCGCTGCAAAAACGCCCGGGCTTGCAAGCTGACCGCCCACCAGAACCGGCCAGGCCGAAGCAGGGCGTCAATGGGAAAAAGCCTTTGATGGAAGATGCGCGGGTGGGCCGGGACAGGCTGCCTGAGCCGGCCGGAGGTCAGCACCGTCACTTGAAGCGAGGCGTCCATCGCGCACATGCGGGAGAGAATTTCGTTGTAGAGGCGCGACAGGCCGCCGTGCGCCTGGAATTGATAGATGAGGCTGTCGACGATGACTTTCATTGCGAATGCCAGAGAGGGCGAGCCTCACTCCAAATCGCGGCCCGTCACCTGCCGATAGTCTGTGGGGATCAACGAGGCCCGGCGGAAGAAAACCTCCAGCAGCAAGGCGGCCTTCGAGCGCGCGACAATTTGGAAGGCGATAGGCGGCAGCCGCTTTTCAGTGAACAGGTGCAGCTGCCGGCCATCCGAATATAAATTCAGGCCGAATCTTTGCGCGATCAACGCTAAGGACTTGCGGGTGTAGAGGGCGACGTGCTGGCCGTGGTCGAGGCCGTAGTACCACCACGCATCGGGCTTAGGGTTGTGCGGCGGCATGAGTTGGGTGCTGAACAGGATATTGTTCGAGAAGCGTAAAATACCCTCGGCGTCCTCCAGCGGATTGACAAAGTGTTCGAAAACTTCAAAAGCGGTGGCCAGTTCATATTGGCCGAAGCCCTCGGCTTCAAACTCTTTGGCGAAAAGATTGGGACAGAACTTGTCAAAGCGGTAAAAGTCAAGCCCCGCGTCTCGCATGAGGCGGACAAACAGGCCGTAGCCTCCGCCGTAATCTATGAATCGCGCGTTGGGATGGAAGAAGGAACAGATGACTACCTTCGAGATTTTAGATAGTCTGATATTCCGTTGCACCAGGCCAATATCCGAATCGTTGATCGCTTCGGCATAGACTTCGTTCAGCCAGTAGGGCGTCTCAGTCTGGGTGAAACCGCACTGCGGGCATTGAAAATACTGCACCGGGTATTTTTCAAGCAGGCGGGCCATGGCGAACCGATCGGTGGCGCAGGAGCAGATTTTGCAGAGCATATCTTTGGGCGTTATGGCAGCCGCTTGACGGCCGAGTCTGCAAAGTCCACTGAGTCAGGTTGCGTGCGCCTGGCTGGCCCTCTGCGACAGGGTGGACAGCAACCTGGGAATAACAACAAGACACGGAATTGCCACGCAGATCGCATACGCAATGAGGGTTCCCCAAACAATGCCTGGCGTTCCTATCAGGCGGGCCAAAAGGACTTTCATGACAAGGGCGCTGACCGCCATCACCGTCGCCATCACCGCCTGGAACTTTATGAGACCAACCCCGTTGAGAAACATAGCCACCGCACTCCCCAGCGCCTGCATGACCATCCATATTCCCAGCCCCAGCAAGAGCAGGAACGACGGAGTAACGTTCGGCCCGACCCACAGTTTCACGACCCGGGCGCCAAACAGAGTCAGAAGAATTGAGGCCGGGCCGGTAATCACCACTACCAGCGCCAGCGACCAGCCCAGCGCGCGCCTGACCCACGCCATATCCCCGCGCGCGATCGCCTCGCCATAAGCGGGCCAGAGGGGACTCAAGCCCATGAGCAACAGGATGGGCGCGATATTGAACATCTGCGCCGGGACGGAATACTGGGCGACCGCGTCCGGCCCCACAACTTGAGCGGCGACGAGGTTGTCGGACGAAAAAACCAGGGCGGCGGCAAGCTGGAGGACGAAGAAGAGAAAGCCCAGCCGCATGATTTTTCCCGTCGCCTCGCCAGTCACATACTGCCACCTTGGTCGCAGCCAGGGGCGCGTGCCCCAGAACAAAACACCGCTGTTCAACAAGGCGGCCAGCGCGGGCGCACCTGCCCGCGCCAACACGAGCCAGGGCAGTCCGGCTTTCAGGTATACCGCCAGCACGACGCCTCCCAGCCCCAGCAGATGGCCGAGGCCTTCCCACAGGCTGTTGATAAACCCTTCCTGATAACCCAGTTGGACTCGCTGAGAGACACCTAAAGGCATGCTGGCGAAAAAGAGGCTGACAAAGATCGCCGTGGCCAGGCCGGCTTCGGCGACGGCTGTAGGGGATGAGACGTTGAACACGCGCGGCCAGGGCGTCGAGGGGTAGATGATCGCGAAGCCAATGGCGAGCAACCCGGCGAGACCGGAGAGGGCAAAGAACCCGCTTGAGACGTATCGCAGGGCTGCCTCGCGGTCATCTTTACCGTGCGCTTCAGACACGGCGTTCAGCAAGCCATTACCCATTCCCAGGTCGGCGAACGCCAGCATGGTGAAAAAGGAGTTGATCGTCATCCACAGCGCGTACCGCTCGGTTCCCAGATAGTCGAGCGTCAGCGGCACCGAAATGAGCGTCGCCAAGATCGACACGCCCCGAGCCGCGGCCGAGGCCAGCGTCGTCAGGAATATGCGGCGGTATCGCTCTTGGGATCGTTCCTGAGGAGTGCTGGGATCGAAAGGCCTCAGCCGCACGACGAATGCGGCTTTCCTGGCTTGGGTCAATAGCAAGTCGAACAAGTCTCTCGCCAATCACTAAGGTTGGACTATCAGCGCGCGTGACTGAGCCAGTTCAGGCTTCTGGGGTGCTCCGGGCAGATCTCATGGTCTGTGCTCCCCCTGGCTCAAATACCATTCCACTGTGCGGCGCAGGCCCTCGGGGAAACCAATGCTGGCTTTGAACCCAAATTCGTGTTCCGCCCGGCGGGTATCCAGCTTGCGGCGCGGCTGGCCGTTGGGCTTGGAGGCGTCCCAGACGATCCGGCCCGCAAAACCGGTGGCCTGGGCAATCGCGTGAACCAAGTCTTTGATGCTGATCTCAAAGGCGCTACCGAGGTTGACCGGGTCGCTGCACTCGTACTGCCCGGCCGCCAAGCAAATCCCTTCCGCCGCATCTTCCACGTACAGGAACTCGCGGGTAGGCGAGCCATCGCCCCAGACGACGACTTCAGGTTCCGCGCGCGTCCGCGCATCCACGCACTTCTTGATCAGCGCCGGGATGACGTGCGAAGTCGCCGGATCAAAGTTGTCGCCCGGCCCGTAGAGATTGACCGGGAGCAGGAAGATCGCGTTGAAACCGTATTCCTGGCGGTAAGCCTGCGACTGGACCAGGAGCATTTTCTTAGCCAGGCCGTAGGGGGCGTTGGTTTCCTCGGGATAGCCGTTCCACAAGTCGTCTTCCTGGAAGGGGACAGGGGTGAACTTGGGATAGGCGCAGACCGTCCCGAGGCTCACGAACTTTTCGACCCCGGCCTGCCAGGCCGCGTGCAGCAGTTGCACGCCCATCATCAGGTTGTCATAGAAGAATTCGGCAGGATGATCGCGGTTAGCGCCGATCCCGCCGACGACGCCGGCCGCGTGGATGACCAGATGCGGCCGCGCCTCCCGATAGAGGCGGTGGATGTTCGCCATCTCCCGCAAATCGTAATCGGCCTTGCGAGGGACAAAAATATCGGAACACCCTCGCGCCTGAAGCCGGGCGACAATGTGCCGCCCGAGGAATCCCGCCCCGCCGGTGACCGCCACCCGTTTTGACGACCAATCGAACTCAGACATGAAACATGCTCCCGGATTGCGTAGACCTGATAGGTCTGCGGATTATAACCTGTCCTCAAGCGGGGGCAATGAAGTGGAAGTCAGGGGGAGTAGGGGGCGGCAGCTGCCGCCCCCTACCCAGCGCGGGAACTAGCCAATCGCCTGCCGGATTTGTTGGGCCAGCGCGCCAAACTCAGCGCTATACTCCATCGCCATGTAGCGCGGGCGGGGTAGGGGCACGTCGAGGGCGAGGCGGATCTGCCCCGGCCGGGGGCTGAGCACCAGGACGCGGTCGGCCAGCAGCAGCGCCTCGGGGATGGAGTGCGTGACCATCACCACCGTTTTCCGGCGCGCCTCCCAGATGCGGAGCAGTTCGCCGCCCATGCGTTCGCGCGTCAGCGCGTCGAGTGAGCCAAACGGCTCGTCGAGCAGCAGCACGTCCGGGTTATGAACCAAAGCCCGCGCAATCGCCACGCGCTGCTCCATCCCGCCGGACAGGTCGCGCGGCAGGCTCTGCTCGAAACCGCGCAGGCCCACGAGGTCAATCAACTCCTGGGCCCGCCGCCGGGCCTCGGCCGGCGCCACGTGCTGCAATTCGAGCGGCAGGGTGACGTTCGCCAGCACGGTGCGCCACGGCATCAGGTTGGCCTTTTGAAACACAAACCCGATGCGGCGGCGGGGAGCGACCAGCGGCGCCCCCTCAAAAAAGACCTGCCCCGCCGTAGGCGCGAGCAGCCCGGCCAGCAACCGGAGCAGGGTGCTCTTGCCGCATCCCGACGGCCCGACGAGGCACACAAACTCCTGCGGGCCGACCGCGAAGCTCACGTGCTCCAGCGCGGGCAACCCGCCATTGTGGTTGGGATAGATATGTGTGAGGCGCTCGGCGACGAGGATGGGGGTAGTCATTACGGCACGAACGCATTCGTCACCGCGCGGCTCAAATCCTGTTTCTCGGCCAGCAGGTGGGTATCGAGCAGTGTGGCCTGCATGTTCTCCCACGCGGCCGGGTCGGCGTAGCCCACGCGGGCGGTCTGCCACAGGTCAATCGTCGCGGCCAGCACTTTCTTCTCCAGCGCGTCGTCGGTCAGCGCCTCGACAAACTTTTTGGAGATCGCGTAAGCCTCGTCCGGGTTGGTGATCGTATCTTGAATGCCATGCGCCAGCGCGCGCACGAACCCGCGCACCAGCTCCGGCTCTTCTGCGGCGACGGTTTCATTGCTGAGGATGCCGTTGGCCGCAAGGGAGACGTAATCGCCGACAAGGATAGCGCTCAACATTTCACCCTGCGCCGCCAGGCGAATCGGCTCGTTGTTGGCGTAGACCACGACGGCGTCCACCTGACCGGCGATAAGCGCGGGGGCTTGGTTGAACCCAATGGCTTCAATGGTCACGTCCTCCGGCTTGACCCCGGCGCTGGCGAGCAGGGCGCTCAGGCCGACGAAGTTCGCCCCGTCGAGGGTAGGCGTGCCGATTTTCTTCCCCTTGAGATCGGCGGGGGTTGTGATCCCGGAATCGGCTTTGGCAATCACGGCCACCGGGAATTTTTGGAACCACGCCATCACGTACACCACCGGCAGGCCCTGCGCCCGCGCCAGCAACACCTGCTCGCCGGAGACGACCGCGAAGGGCAACTGGTTGGCGCCTACCAACTGCACGCCGTTGGTTTCAAAGGAGTAGTCGAACTCAAGCTCGATCCCCTCTTGAGCAAAATACCCTTTGTCCACGGCCACGTAGAAGGGCGCATATTGGACGCTCGGGATGAATCCCATGGGGAGGCGGATAGGCCGCAGAGCATTGGGGGTGGGGGAGGGTAGATCCACCAGGGGAGTGGGCGAAGCCGCCCCGGCGCAGGCCGTGAGCGCAACTGCCAGGATCAAGATCAGTCGGGAAGCGCGTTTCATGATGAGTCTCCTACCTCTTCCAGGCGAGTGAAAGTTTTTCGAGCAAGGCGACGGCGCCATAGAGCGTCAGGGCAATGACGATGAGTGCGGCGACGGCGACGAAGACCAGCGCCGTGTCGTATTGCCCGCGCCCGAAGTTAATGAGGAACCCCAACCCGCGGTCCGCGCCCACGAACTCGCCGACGACCGCGCCGATGACGGACAGCGTCGCGCCGACCTTCAGGCCGCCGAGCAGGATGGGGAGGGCGGCCGGCAGCTCCAGCTTGGCGAACGTCTGCCAGCGGGTGGCTTTGAGAGAGCGCATCAGATCGCGCAGGTCGGGCTCCACCGAACGCACGCCGATGACGGTGTTGACGAGGATGGGGAAGAACACGATCAGTGCGCAGATGAGGACTTTGGACCTCAGCCCCGAGCCAAACCAGATGACGAGGATGGGCGCAATGGCGACGACGGGGATGGACTGTGAGGCGACAATGTAGGGCGTCAGCGCCTGCTCCAGACTGTGCGACTTGGCGATGAGATAGCCCAGGGTTGAAGCCGCGCCCAGCCCGAGGGCCAGGCCGATGAAGACCTCGATCAGCGTGACCTGCGTGTGCCGCGCCAGAGTGCCATCGGCCAGCACGGCGAGGAAGCGCACCCACACTTTGCCTGGCAGCGGCAGAATGAAAGCCGGGTAGTGGTTGAGGCGCACGAGCGCCTCCCATGCCAGCAGGCCTGCCAGCACTGAGCCAGGCAGCAGCAGCCACCGCCAGCGTGGGGAGAGACGCCGCAGAGAGCGGGGCCGGGGAGGCAGTTCGGCTTGAGTTTCTATCGTCGTCATAGAACAGAAAACCCCGCGAGATCAACAACTCCGGGGCAAGGTCAACCAGCCAAGAACTGCGCCCGCAGTCTTGGCTACGAAAGGAAACCCCGTTTGCCGCCTGCATTGAGACGGCCAACGGGGCAATACAGCGGCGCAAGTCCCAAATGGACAGACGCGCTGTTTCTTTCGCTCCCTTCTTTCATCCCGACTATACGGTCGGCTCCGGATTCGCACCGGCATCATGCCCTTGCGCATTCGCGCTCCGGCTCGCGGGCTTGTCGCAGCATGTCGACATACCGCCGATCGGGAATTGGGCGCAACCGGTCATGCCTTGACGCCCTCACCCTGCCCCGAAGGTGTGATATACAATTGCTAAAATTATAGCCTGTACCCAGAAGCGCGTCAACAAAAGTTTTGTGCGATTCTGGCGGATGAGCAGCTCGCCGTACGGCCTGTCCGGCGGGGGCTGACCTGGCCGAATGGCTGGGCGCTGGTAGAATTGACCAGGCCGACCTTGCTTTCGCAGGGTCCGACCACGCTGCTTCCATTTGGATCATCACGACTACCGGACCATGACCCGCTACCTCCCCATCATCATCGCCTCCGGCCTGCTGGCCTTTCTGGCCACACCTCTTACGCGCCTGCTCGCCCAAAAGTTGGGAATGGTGGATCAGCCGGGCTTGCGCAAGGCGCATCGCCTCCCGGTGCCGCTGCTGGGCGGCCTGGCGATCTACCTCGCGCTGCTCGCCGCTTTCATCTTGTTTGGCAGCCGGGAATGGTGGCGGGAGGGCCTCGGCATCCTGGGCGGGGCTACTTTGCTCTTCTTCACCGGCCTGTGGGATGATCGCTATGGCCTGCCTCCGCGCTTCAAGTTATTGGCGCAGGTGGTTGCGGCGGGATGCCTGATGGGGGTCGGCGTGCAGGTCCGGTTGGTGGGCGTGTGGTGGGTTGACCAGCTCATCACCCTGGCTTGGGTGATTGGCATCACCAATGCTACGAATCTCATGGACAACATGGATGGCCTGGCGGCCGGCGTCTCGGCGGTGGCGGCGTTGTTCTTCCTGGTGATGGCCGCGCTCGAAGGGCAGGGACTGGTCGCCAGCCTGGCGGCGGCCCTGCTCGGCTCGGCCATGGGCTTCCTCTTCTACAATTTTGCTCCGGCAATCAGTTTCATGGGCGATGCCGGATCGCTCACCCTGGGCTTCATGCTGGCCGTGCTCGGCATCAAGATCAAGTTCGTACAATTCCCGCTCGGCGCCACGTGGATGGCGCCGATTGTCGTGCTGGGGGTGCTAATTTTTGATACCACTCTGGTCAGCCTGTCGCGGGCGCGGCGCGGCCGATCTATTTTTCAGGGCGGTTCGGACCACACCTCGCACCGCCTGGTGCAATTGGGCCTGAGCCACTCACGCGCGGTGCTCACGCTGTACGTCGTCGCCGTCACGCTCGGTTCCCTGACGATTTTCTTGACGCGCGCCCCAGTCCTGACCGCCAACCTGATTTTCGCCAGCCTCGTGTTGGTCGGGTTGGCGGCGTTGATCATCTTTGAGCGCGTCGAACCCAGGCTGGTTGGCGACCCGGCTCTGGTGCTGATACCGGGCGGCGGCGGCCAGGCCGCCGCGCTCCGCGCGGCTCTGCCCCTCAGCCGGGAAGTAACCATCCTGTTTGCGCCCTCTCAGGTGAACGGGGAAGTCCGCCCTTCACGCCTGGAAGTGATCGAGTCCCTCGCCATGCTGGCCGAAGACGGTGAGACCGTGCGCGGTTTGCTGGAGCGTGGATTGAGCGAGACGTGGTGGCGCGACCTGAATCCCCTCAACCGCGCCTTGCGCCTCTATGGTTTTGCGCTTTCCGTATCCGACTCGCCCTCGGCCTCCTCTCCGGCCAGGGGGGATATTCCGGCCCAGACCCACGAGCCCCATCCGGACGCGATGACCGCCATCCGCAAGGCCAGGCTGATCTTGCTCGGCCCCGGCGATCCAGAGGTCAATCTGATCCCGGTGTTGGCCGCCCCCGGGGTCGGAGCAGCTTTGCAGTCGGCGCGCGGCCCATGCCTGTGGGTGCGAGACGACCAGGACCTCGGCGCGCTCGACCCCTGGCTGGGGGCAGAGCCCGAGACGACCACGCGAGACGCGTTGCACGAGGCCATTCAATCACGCCTCCTCAATCAGGCCGCGGGTCACGCTAA
>DATDRS010000287.1:0-5985 GCA_035291605.1 Anaerolineales bacterium
GGGCGCACACCGCGCCGCCGCCCTCGAACGAAAAGTACTGGTCCTCCGCCACGATCCGCTCGCCGCCGACCACGCACCGGAACAACTCCGGCTGATACCCGGCGAGGCCAAGCAACTGCAGTTCGTAATAGCGCGCGGTCAACGCCAGATCGGACGAAGCGCACAGCCAGTCGAGCGCGTGGCCCAGCAGGTCGTACATCTCGCGGTTCTCCTGCTCGTCGGGCGTGAATTTGTCGAGCAGTTCCACCGCATAGGCCGCATACGCGCCGCGCAGCAGGTCTTCACGCAGCGGGCGGTACGCGCTCAAGGTCTCCGCCTGCGTGATGAGGTCGAGGTCGCGGCCTTTGGCGAGCAGGAGCCGGACGCGCGTGAACAGTTCGAGATGCCCGGCCTTGCGCGAGGCGGGCTTGCGAATGCCTTTGGCCACCACGCGCACCTTGCCCCGCTCCGGCGTAAAGAGGGTGAGCAGGCGGTCGGTCTCGCCAAAATCTTTGCGCCGCAGGACGATGGCTTCGGTGCGGTAAGTGCGCTCGCGGGAAGGCACAAGGGGATTATACCTAAAATCCCAACTTCAAAACCCCAAGCTCCAAATGGAACCGCGGATGACGCAGATGACGCGGATTTCTTGTTTCTCCCCATCCGTTCCGTTCAATCCGTTGACAAACCCATCAGGTCTTGAGCCAACGCGACCGCGCCCCACAAGGGCGCGTCGTCGCCGAGCGCGGCGGGCGCGATCTCCGCCGAGATTTCGGGGAGCGTGTTGGCGCGGGCGGCGCGGCGCACCTCGGCCCACCACTTCTCGCCGGATTTGGTTACGCCGCCGCCCAAAATCACCCGCTGCGGATTCATCAACGAGAGCGCATTGCCGATGCCCGCCCCGAGATGACGCGCTGCTTCGAGCAAAATTCCTTCGGAGAAGGCATCGCCCCACTGAGCGGCGCGCGCGATCAACTGGGCAGTGACGGCCCGAAGGTCGTTGCCCGCCAACTCGCGCAGAACCGCGCCTGCCTGGGGCTGGGTTTCCAATAGTTCGCGCGCCCGCCGGGCCATCGCCGGACCGCAGGCGAGGACCTCCACGCACCCACGCCTCCCGCAGATGCAGATGGGGCCGGCCGGGTCAATCACCGTGTGCCCGATCTCGCCCGCCATCTGATCCGCGCCGCGATAGACGCGGCCATTGATCACCCACCCGCCGCCGACCCCCGTGCTCACGGTCATATACAGCATACTCGCGCACCCCTGCCCCGCGCCAAAGCGGTGCTCGCCCAACGCGGCGGTGTTCGCGTCGTTGTCCACGCTTACCGGCGCGCCGAACCCGGTCTGCAGCCGTTCGCGCAGGGGCCAGTCCTCCCAGCCGGGGACGTGATGCGAGAGCCGGACGCGCCCGCGCTCAAAATCCACCGGCCCGCCAAAACTCACGCCGACGGCTGCGAGTGGGCCGGGATGTGCGGTGAGCAGACCGCGCGCAAGGCCGAGCATCATGGTCATGTCGGAGTCCGCATCCGCGCCGGGCGGGGCGGCCTGCTGGCGACGGTCAACCCACACGCGCTCGCCCGCGCGGGCCAGCGCCGCCGTGTGCTTCGTGCCGCCGAAGTCGAGGGCCAGGAGGAGAAGGGGATCGCTCATTTCGATATTTTATCCGTATACGACCAGGCGCGGAATGACGATACAGTGCAGGTTGGGCAGGTAACTGGATAAGAGGGCTATAATTAGCAGGAACCCGGCTGGCACGAGCGGCCAGGGGCCTAACCGTTCAGCGTTTGCCAGGGGGGCAAACAGCCAACATTCTGAGTTGAGAGGAAGCCGATCTGTGGCAAAACCGGTTATTTTTACTGTGGACGACGACCCGATGGTGTTAAGCGCCGTCGAGCGCGACCTGCGCAAGAAGTATGGGCAGGATTACCGCCTGATGAAAGTCAATTCGGGCAGCGCGGCGCTCGGGGCGTTGAAAGAATTGCAGAAGCGCGGCGAGACGGTGGCCCTGTTCCTCGCCGACCAGCGCATGCCGCAAATGACCGGCGTGCAGTTCCTCGAGCAAGCGCGCGCCCTCTTCCCCGAGGCTAAGAAAGTCCTGCTCACCGCCTACGCCGACACCGAGGCTGCCATCTACGCCATCAACCACGTCGAGCTGGATCACTATCTGATGAAGCCGTGGGACCCGCCCGAGGAGCGCCTCTACCCCGTCCTCGACGAACTGCTCGAAGACTGGAAGGCCCACATGCGCCCGTCGTTCGAAGGCATCCGTGTCGCGGGGACGTTGTGGTCGCTCCCCACACACCAGATCAAGGACTTCCTCGTCCGCCACCAACTGCCCTACCGCTACCTCGACATCGAAGACGACGCGGGGGCGCGGGCGCTCGTCGAAGGGGTTAACCAGGGGCAGGCCAGAATCCCGACGATCTTCTTCCCGGACGGCTCCATGCTCGTCGAGCCGACGCTGCAACAGGTGGCCGAGAAAGCGGGCCTCCCGACCGACGCGACGATGCGGTTTTACGATCTCATTATCATCGGCGGCGGGCCGGCGGGCCTCTCGGCGGCAGTATACGCGAGTTCAGAGGGCGTGGACTGCCTGCTGATCGAGAAACACGCGCCGGGCGGGCAGGCCGGGAGCAGTCCGAAGATCGAAAACTACCTCGGCTTCCCGATGGGTATCTCCGGCGGCGACCTCACCCGGCGCGCGACGACGCAGGCCCGCCGCCTCGGGGCCGAGATCCTCACCGCGCAGGCGGCGACCACCGTCCGCTTGCTCGACCGCTACAAGATCGTCACGCTCGCGAATGGAACGGAAGTCAGCTGTCACGCGCTGCTGCTCGCCGCCGGCGCATCGTTCAACACGCTGAAGATGCCGGGCGCGGCGCAGCTGACCGGCGCAGGCATTTATTATGGCGCGGCGCACACAGAGGCCTATTACTACAAAGATCAGGCGGCCTTCGTCGTCGGCGGCGCGAACTCGGCGGCGCAGGGCGCGCTGTTTCTGAGCCGCTACGCCAGCAAGGTGACGATGCTGATCCGGGGCTCGGAACTCGCCGCCGCCCAGCACCTCGTCAACGCCCTGCGCGCCGACCCGAAGATCGAGATCCGCCTGAACACCGATCTGGTCGAGGCGCACGGCACAGAGAAACTCGAAGCCATCACCGTCAAAAACATGCCGACGGGCGTGACCGAGACCTTACCCGCCGCCGCGTTGTTCGTATTCATCGGCGTCAGGCCGCAGAGCGATCTCGTGGCCGACCTCGCCCTGCGCGACCCGAAGGGGTACGTGCTCACCGGCCCGGATTTGATGCCGGGCGGCAAACGGCCCGCCCATTGGCCGCTCGACCGCGACCCATTCCTGTTCGAGACGAGCGTGCCCGGCCTGTTCGCCGCAGGCGACGTCCGGTTCGGGACCATTCACCGCGTGGTCTCCGCCACCGCCGAAGGCGGCACAGCGGTCATGATGATCCGGCAGTATCTCAAAACGTTGTGATGAGACAGACCCGCCGGGTCTCGGAGACCCGGCAGGTCTTGCCGCCGATGAGCATCGAGTTCCTCCAGCGTTTGCCCCTCTTCGCCGACCTGCCCGAGGCTGACCTGCGCGCGCTGTACCAACGGGCGGAACCGATGACGCTCCCGGCCGGCGAGTGGCTGATGCGCGAAGGCGAGATGGGCGACGCACTGTACGTGGTGTTGGAGGGCGGGATCGAGATTAGCAAGCGGTCTGGCGAGCAGGAGGTGACGCTGGCGGTGCGCGGGCCGGGCGAGGTGATCGGCGAGATGGCGCTGCTCGACCAGACGCCGCGCTCTGCCTCCGGGCGCATCGTGCAGGACGTTTCCCTTTTGAAGATCAGCAAAGAGGCATTCAGGCAAGTACTGGCCGCCAGCCCGACCGCTGCGCTGGCGCTCCTGAACACGGTCAACACGCGCCTGCGCAGCACCGAGGCCATGCTCCGCCAGAGTGAAAAGATGGCGGCCCTCGGCACGCTGGCCGCCGGGCTGGCGCACGAACTGAACAACCCCGCCGCCGCCGTCCAGCGCAGCTCCAGCCAATTGCGCGACGCCTTCGGCGCGTGGCAGCGGTTGACGAGTCAACTCGACACGCTGAGCGTTGATCCGCCCCAGGTCGAGGCCATTCACACGCTGCGCGAGGAGGTCGTCAGACGCGCCGCCGCGCCCGCCAGCCTCGACCCGCTCACCCAAAGCGATTTAGAGAGCGCGTTACAGGACTGGCTGGAGAGCCGGGGGGTGGATCAGGCGTGGGACCTGGCTCCGACTTTGATCACGTACGGATTGGACAAATCCGCGTTGGCCAGGTTGGCCGGCAATTTGTCGCGCGACCATTTGTCCGTCGTGATCCGGTGGCTGGCGGCGAGCTGCTCTTTATTCACGCTGATGGACGAGGTGCGGATGGGTGCGGAGCGCCTCTCCGAGATTGTCAAGGCGGTGAAAGCCTACGCCTACCTCGACCAGGCCCCGATCCAGGAAGTGGACGTGCACGAGGGGCTGGAGAACACGCTCGTCATCCTGCGGCACAAGCTGAAGTCCGGCGTCAACGTGGTGCGCGATTACGCCTCCGACCTGCCGCGCATCGAGGCTTACGCGAGCGAACTCAACCAGGTGTGGACCAATCTCATTGACAACGCGGTGGACGCGATGCAGGGCCAGGGCCAGCTCACGCTGCGCACCTACCGGCGGGATGACCGCATCGTGGTCGAAATCGGCGACGACGGGCCGGGCATCCCGCCCGAGATTCAGCTCCGCATCTTCGACCCCTTCTTCACGACCAAGCCTCCCGGCTCTGGCACAGGGCTGGGTCTGCACATCGTCTATCACAGCGTGGTGGACCAGCACCGCGGCCAGATCCATCTCGCCTCTCAACCCGGCGCGACGACCTTTCAGATCGTGCTCCCCATCCAACTCCCGCGAGGTCACCGATGAACGACAAACAACTGAAGGAACTCTACAAATCCATCAAGACGATTGCGAGCGTGGGCGTCTCCGCCAACGAGGACAAGCCAAGCTGGGGTATCACTTACTATCTCAAAGAGCAGGGGTATCGCATCCTCCCGGTGAACCCGACCGCGAAGGAGATTCACGGCGAAAAGGTTTACCCGGACCTGCTCTCGATCCCGGATAAGGTGGACGTGGTGCAGTTGTTCCGCCCGTCGGAAGAGGTGATGCCGTTTGTCGAGCAGGCGATCCAGATCGGAGCCAGGGTGGTATGGATGCAGCAGGGGATTTCAAACGCGGAGGCGGCCAAAAAGGCGGAGGCGGCCGGGCTGCAGGTGATGATGGACCGGTGCATGCGGATGGAGCATATCCGGCTGTTCAACTCGCCGCTGTCCTTTCTCCGAGGCCGCTGAGCAGGCCTTATTCGAGTTTAACGGGTGGATCTCTCGACCACTGCCAACGCTCCCACTCCGCCCCATGAAGTGAGAGTCGGCGGGCGCGTCCACCGGCACGCCGGTCAATAACAGATTCGTGACGGTCTCGTTGGCCTCAATCAAACTGCGCGCGCGCAGCCGCTCCAGCGCGTTGATGGCCTGTGTGAGGCGCGCGTCGTCCAGCCATTCGTTTCCATCCTCGTCAACATTGATGCGGCGGAGCGCGGCCTGAAGTCGCCCATATAGAAACACCTCGCGGAAGGACTCGCGCTCGGTGAGGGCGGGCTTCCACTGATCGCCCCGCAGGTGCGCCCAGCCCAGTTTTTTGAGCTGGTCAATGGCGGCGTTCTCAACCAAAGTTTCTTCGTTGGGTGCGGACATTTCGACTTACCTTGCTTGTATTATCCAATGGCGCGCGGTCACGCGGGTGATAGTATAATCACAGCGCATGATCAGGCTCACACGGGAGACCTCACAATGAACGCCATCCGGCTCAACACGGTGATCAAAAAAGACGGCGAGTTGCTGATGAAAGGCTTGCCCTATAAGAAAGGCGACCACATCGAATTAATTCTGCTGTCACCACCGGCGACCCCATCAAAGCGCCGCCCGCTCACCGCCCGCG
>DATDRS010000288.1:0-10257 GCA_035291605.1 Anaerolineales bacterium
GCGGACGGCGCCGCCGAATTCCTCGACGAACAGCCGGGCCGCGCGCCCGACCATCTCCACGTCCGCCAGCGCCTGGACGTAAGACTGCGTGAAGCGCAGGTTCTTCACCGGGAAAGTGATCTCGCCGTTCTCGATCATGAACAGCCCGTCGCGCGTCATGCCGGTCACGACGCAATCTCGCGGATGCATGGGGCGGGTGTACCAGAAGCTTGTCACGTACAGCCCGCGCTCGGTGGCTTTGATCATTTC
The DNA here is from genome assembly GCA_035291605.1 of Anaerolineales bacterium. Classification (GTDB taxonomy): domain Bacteria; phylum Chloroflexota; class Anaerolineae; order Anaerolineales; family UBA6663; genus DATDRS01. The sequence continues at coordinate 250 of DATDRS010000288.1, forward strand.
TTCGAGCGCTTGGCCGCCGGGGGCCATGAACAGGTTGAGGGCCATCGGGCCGAAGCCTGCCTGCCCGGCCGGGAGCGCGTGCCCGGTGGAGGCTTTGCCCTCCTTCCGGGCGGTGTAGGAATCGTACACGGGCTGGCCGACCACGCCGTTCTTCACGATGTCCACCCGCTGCTTGGGCACGCCTTCGAAGTCGAACGGCATCGGATAACCCGCCGGATCGAGGCCGTCGTCCCAGATGGAGACGAGCGCGCTCATCGCCGGCTTGCCCATCCGGTCGTTCATCCAGCTCCGGCCCTCCTGCACAGCCAGCGCGCCTGCGCCCACGTAGTTCAGCATCGTGACCAGGTCATGGGTCACGTAGGGGTCAACGATCACCGTGTACGCGCCGGGTTCGATCCTGCGCGGGTTCCGGCCGCGCAGCGCTTTGTTCAGCGCTTCGTCGCCCACCGCCTCAGGGTCAACCTCGGCGATTTTCCAGCCGGAGGCCTGCGCGCGGCTGGCCGAGTCGTCGGACATCACCGTGACGCGGTAATCGGCGAAAGTCGTAGGGTGATAGGCGAGCACGCCGAGCGAGTTGGCCATGGCGACCTCGGCCGCGCCCGTGCGGAACGCGCCCGAAGCGTTGAGGCCCTGTTCTTTGGCCTTGCGGCAGACAATGCCCACGGCCCGCGCGCGCTCCTCCGGCGAGCAGGCCCCGGTTTCCTCGTCGAAAGCGCGCACCACCTGTGGGGCCTGGGGTTCGGGGAGGCCCTTGAAGTCGGGGTCTTCCGGCTGGCGCAAAGCGGCTTCATGGGCCGCATCCGCCGCGCGGGCCAGGCCCTCATCGCTCAGATGATTGGTCGTCGCCGTCCCCTGCCGCTGCCCGACGACGGCGCGCAGGGTGAGCGTCACATCCGTCTCGGCGACGTTCTGGTGAATCTGGTTGTTGGCAAAGCGCGTGAGCGCCTGATCCTGGGCGAACAGCATCGCCTCGGTCTGCTCTGCCCGCGAGGCGCGCAGGGCCTTGTGCAGGAGTTGTTTAGCGTTTTCGGGGCCAAGCACGGTTGGACTCCTTTGGGAATCAGCAGCAGGGCCATGGAACGGGGCAGATTATACACCCGGCTTCCCCGGCTCCGTAATTCTTTTGTAACAGTTGCCTTTTTAGATTAGACTCATCCACAATGTCGGCATTGATTTCCCTGTCCCCCGCCTCCCCACCCGAGGCCTTCCGCCTGCCGGATGCAGAGAGTTGCGACGCGAACGCGCTCCCCCACGCCTACCGCAGCCTCGATCCGGCGGCCCGGACGGCGATAGCCGCCGCCCGGCCGCGCAACGTCTTCATCGAGGTCACCAACCACTGCAACCTGCTCTGCGAGACCTGCCCGCGCACCTTTGTGACCTACGAAGAACCCCGGACGCTGGCGTGGGAGGACTTCCTGCGGATCGTCGCGCAGTTCCCGGAGATGGAGCGCGCCGTGCTGCATGGCATCGGCGAGCCGCTGTTGAACAAGGACCTGCCGCGCATGATCGCCCACCTCAAAGCGCGCGGCGTCACTGTCCTCTTCAACACCAACGCCACGCTGCTCAACGAGGACTGGGCGCGCAGACTGATCGAAGCCGGGCTGGACGAGCTGCGCGTCTCGGTGGACGGGGCCGACCCCCGGACGTACGCGCTGATCCGGGGCGCGCCGCTCTTTCACAAAGTCGTCGGCAACCTCAAGCGCTTCGTCGAGATTCAGAAGGAAATGGGGGCGGCGCGCCCCCGCCCCTCGCTGTGGATGACGGGGATGAAGGAGAACATCGCCGAACTCCCGGACGTGATCCGGCTGGCCGCGCGCATCGGCGTCCCCGAGGTCTATCTGCAGCGCATGGTGTACTACGCCTATGAGTCTTCCCCGCCCGGCCTGATGGACGCGGGTCACGGCCTCTTTGCCGGCTTCGACGCCCAGGTGGATCGCATCGTGGCGGAGGGCGAGGCGCTGGCCCGGACGCTGGGCGTGGCCCTGCGGGCTTCCGGCGCGACGACGCCCATGCGCAGCCTCCACACGGAGAAGAAGCCGCGCCCGTGGACCGCCTGCATGCGCCCGTGGACGACGGCCTACATCACCGCCAACGGCAACGCCCTGCCCTGCTGCATCGCGCCCTTTGCCACTGCCGATTACGAGAGCCTGAAACTGGGCAACGTTTTCGAGCAACCCTTCGGCGACCTGTGGAACGCCGAGCGTTACCAGGCGTGGCGCGAACGCCTGTTGAGCGACCGCCCGCCCGAAGCCTGCGCTGGCTGCGGCGTCTTTTGGAGCCTCTAACTGGATTCGATCGCTTAACGACCACCCATGCCTATCCCCATTCCCGAACCCCGAACCGCCTCCAATCCCAGCGCCTTCCAATGGAAACTCTGGATTTACACCAACTACGACTGCAACCTGAAATGCTCGTACTGCGTGGCAAAATCCGGCCCCAATGCCCCGCGCCGCGCGCTCGGCTTCGAGAACGTCAAACGCCTCGTGGACGAAGCGATTGACCTGGGCTTCGACCACCTCTTCTTCACCGGCGGCGAGCCATTCCTCCTCAACGACATTTACGACATGCTGGCCTACGCCTCGGCGCGGGTGAAAACGACCGTGCTCACCAACGCCATGCTGCTGCGCCAGAAACTGCCTGGCGCGGACGTGACGCGGTTGGACCGGCTGTGCGAGATCGCCAACGACAGCCTCATCGTGCAGGTCAGCCTCGACGGCGGCCGCCCCGAAGACCACGACCCTTATCGCGGCGCGGGCACATGGGAGAAAACTGTCGCGGGCATCCGGCTCCTGCAGGAGCGCAGTTTCCGGGTACGCCTGGGGACGACCGAGACCCCGATCAACTCGCCTCACCTCGACAAAATCTGCGAGTTCCATCGCTCGCTCGGCATCCCGGATGAGGACCACTTCATCCGCCCGCTTGCCAAACGCGGCTACTCCCGGGAAGGGCTGGAGCTCGGCATGGACAACCTGATCCCCGAAATCACCGTCAACCTCGACGGCGTGTTCTGGCACCCCCTCTCGACCGACGCCGACATGCTGGTTAGCAGAAGGATCTTTCCACTCGCCGCCGCCGTCGAACGCGTGCAGGGGCAACTGGAGGCGATTGCCCAAACCGGCGCCGCGCCGCTGATGACGTTTACTTGAGGGTAGCGATGAATGCTTCTGGGAGAGGCTGACGGCAAGGGTGATGAGGGGCAGGGGAGCAGCGGAGAGGCTCTCCCCCGCTCCCTGCCCCCCTGCCCCTGTCCCACATACAACCAGAACGAGGAAATCCACAGATGATCTATGCCTACGTGCTGATCGAAGCCGAACCCACCCGCGTGCCGGACCTCGTCAAGGAACTCGCGCACATGGAACTCGACGGCTCCGTCATCAGGCAAGTTCACGCCGTCACCGGGCGCTATGACCTGATCGCGTTTGTGGAAAGCCCCGACCTCCAACAACTGGGCCGGTGAATCACCGAAGGCATTGCGGGCGCCGTGGGCGTCCGCCGCACTGAGACATGCCTGGTGATCTGGTAGCTTGATGGAGGGCGAGCGGGAAGGCGGATAGGATGAGTATGCCATCCGCTTTTCCATTCGGATATGAACTAATAAGAAGAGTCACATCAACGAAATGCGTCTACCCTCCCGCTCTTCCGTCCTTTTGCCTCTTTGCCTCACCGCCTGCCTCTCGGTCACGCCTTCTCCCCCGCCTCCCTTCACCCCCGCGCCCACACTTGACCTCCATACCATCAATCTTGATGCAGAGACACAAGCCCTCATCGCCCAGGCTGACCGCGTCGCCTTTATCATCCCCTTCTCGCACTGGGACACCGACTGGCACGAGACCTTCCCCGCCTACGTCAAGCGCTCCGACGGCAACATCCTCGCCGCGATCCAGATGGCCAGGCAGAACCCGCGCTTTCGCTATGCCTTCGAGCAGGTCCTGTTCGTCCAGCACTTCTGGGAGACTTACCCCGAGCACCGCGCCGATCTGAAGGCGCTCGTCCAGAGCCGCCAGCTCACCTTTGCCTGGGCGGGCATCACCCAGCCGGAGACCAGCCTCACCGCCCCGGCCGTTCAGGTCCGCAACCTGCAACTGGGCCAGCAATGGATCGTTGAGACGTTTGGCCCGGAATACCTCCCGCACACTGCCTGGCAATCCGACGCCTTCGGCAACTCTGCGGCCTTCCCCTTCTTCCTCACACAATCCGGCATCCCATATCTCTTCATTGGCCGCGGGCAACGCCGATGCGACCCCGATGACCAAGACTGCCAGCCGCTGCCGCACGCCTTCTATTGGCGTTCTCCTCTCCCGTCTCCCGTAGGGAGAGGGGCCGGGGGTGAGGGACGCGTCCTCGTCGCCTATCTGTCCTATCCCAGCGCCTGGGACGCCATCCACCGCCTCCCCACCGAAGGCGAGCAAATCGCCGCGCTGCGCCAATACATTGAGAGTCAATTCCAGCGCGCCGACTCCAAATACGTCTTCATCCCAATGGGCTCCGACTTCATTGACCCCATCTCTAATCTCCAATCTTTGGTGACCCAATGGAACGCCGCCGACCAGCGCACCGCTCTCGTCATCTCTGATCCCGAAACCGCCTTTCGCTACCTCGCCACGCAAAACCTGCCGGAGTTCACCGTTGACCTCAACCCCATCTGGCAGGCCTTCTACGGCTCGCGGCCCCTCGCCAAAATCGCCGACAAAGAGTCCGAATACTTCCTCACGGCAGCGGACAAGTTCGGCCTGCTCCTCGACGCGCCGCCCTCCTCCGCGTGGCATACGGCTACCGTCAGCGCGCACTACGACAACATCGGCGCGGTCAGTTTCGATTGGGTCTGGGAAAGCACCCAGCGCCCGCGCTTTGAGGAGACGGTGGCGGCCTCGGCCAACGACCTGGCCGGTATTCTCACGCGCCTCGCGAGCCGCGTTGACGCGCCCCTCCTCGTCTTCAACCCGACCTCCTGGCCGCGCTCCGAAATCATCGAGATTGACGCGCCGGCTGATTGGCCTGCCGAAGCCAACCTCCCCGCGCCCGTGCAGACTCTCGGCCCGCATCACTTCGCCTTCCGCGCGACTTCCGTCCCACCGATCGGTTACCAATCTCCCATCTCCAATCCCCCATCATCAATCACCCATGACCTCGACCACCCCGCCGCCATCGCCGCCTCCGACCCTCACGTCACCCTCACCAACGGCCTTGTCTCTGTCACCCTCGACTCCGCCCGCGGCGGCGCCTTCACTCATCTCTCGACTGCCAAGGGCCCCAACCTCCTTTCCGGTCTTGGCGACGACGTGACTTATTGGAACGACACCGGCGACATCTACGGCGCGTTCTTCGGCGAGGTGCGCGCCCGCGAGAGCGACGTCCCCGCGCAGATTACCGTCCTCGCCGATGGGCCGCTCATCGCGCGAGTGCAAACTGCCTTCACCCTGGACGGGCAGCCTCTCACCAAGACCGTCACCCTCCGCGCCGACAGCCCGCTGGTCGAAGTCGCGCTCGAGATGAAGGCGCTTCCCGAAACCACCGCCGTCGTCCACACGCCGACGACTATCGAGAGCCGCACGCGCACCGACGACCTGGGCTTTGCGGCTTTCACTCACGAAATTGACAGCCGTCCCATCGTCTCCGGCGACATCACTTATCGTCGCAAAATCTTTTACCCCATCACTTACTGGAGTGACATCGCCGCCGCCGACTCCGGCCTCGCGCTGATCACACACGGCCTGCAGGGCGTCGCCGGAACCAACACCCTCGGCGTCCTCCTCGTCCGCCAGGTCTCGGACGAAGGCCGCGAGGGCCTGACCGATCCTGACTACCACACCCTGCGCTATGCCTACCTTCCGCACGCCGGGCCAATGGCCGATCTGCCCTATCTCGCCTATGCCTTCAATCAACCGCTCATCCCGGCCTGGCGCGCCGGCGCGCAGGTCTGCGTCCAACTCCCCTTCCTCGCCCAGGCGGTCACCTGCATTCCCCAATCTCCCATCTCTAATCTCCCCTCCTCTTTCAGCCTCCTCTCGGCCCAAAGCGGCATCGTGGCCGATCTCTACCAACAAGATAACCAGGTCCAGGCCGTCGTGCTGGATTACGATCCGGCCACGCCTGTAACGCTTATGGCCGACAATGGACAAATTGTCCTGACCGAAAGCGCCCTGACGCTCGCGCCCCTGGAGTTGAAAATCCCAACGCGCTGAACTCAAACCTCCGTTCCATCCATTGCCCATCCGTTGACTCAAAATGCCGCCTCAACCCTGGAAAACCCTCACCTCGCGCGAAATCTACAAGAATAAATGGATGCGCGTCCGCGAAGACATTGCCGAGATGCCCGACGGGCGCACCACCCTTTACGGCGTGTGCGAGTTCGGGCAATGCGTGGCCGTCCTGCCCTTCATAGACGATAAGAACGTCGTAATGATTCGGCAGTACCGTTACACCCATAGGGAGAATCATCGCTGGGAGATGCCGTCCGGCGGCCTCCGCCCCGGCGAGACGCCCGAGGCGGCCGCCCAGCGCGAGTTGATGGAAGAAGCCGGCTACCGCGCCGGCCGCCTGAGGTGGGTGAGCACGTACTACACGACCAAAAGCGTCACCGACGAGATCGGCCACCTATACCTCGGGCAGGAGCTGAGCGCCGCCGCGCTGCCGCCGGACGAGACCGAGTTCTTCGAGCGCGCGATCATGCCTTTCGACGAGGTCGTGCGCCTCGTGGAGACGAGCGAGATCCGCGACAGCATGACGGTCATCGCCGTCCTGCACGCCGCGCGCCTGCGGGCGGCCGGGCAACTCTAAGGAGCGCACGGCACGCGCGAGGGCATCGCGGCTGCAAGCCGCTCCTGCGGAGGTCAATACGGCAACAAAAACCACAACCAGAAAGGAAAACCTGCATGGATGCCCTGATCAAAACCTGGGAGCCTCGCCTCCAAAAAGCCGCCGCCGTCCTGCTGCGCGCTGCCCTCGGCTACCTCTTCTTCACGCAGCTGTGGTGGAAAGTCCCGCCCACTTTTGGCTGCCCGGCGGACTTCAAGTTCACTACTGCCGACAGCAACGGCCGGCTTCAGCGCACCAGCGGCCTGTGCGACTGGATCGGCGTCGAGTCCGCCTGGGCTTCGCGGCCTCACCCGGTGTTCGTCTCCAACCTGGACAACCAGGGCGCGCCCGAGATCGCCGTTGACATCGGCTTCATCGCCCGGATGAACGGCGTCTTCCTCGACGGGTTCGTCAAGCCGAACATCCGCTGGTTCGGCTACGCGGTCTGGGGGATGGAAGCCTTTATTTTCGTCACCCTGTTTTTTGGGATCCTTAGCCGCCTGGGCGCGCTGGTCGCTATCGCGCAGTCGGCCCAACTGTGGGCCGGCCTTTCGGGCATCAATAATCCCTTCGAGTGGGAATGGAGTTACAACCTGTTCCTGATCCTGAGCCTGTGGGCTTTTGCCTTCGCGCCGGGGCGTGTGTTCGGCCTCGACGCGCTCCTGCGCCCCCGGCTGGCGTCCCTGACCGAGAAGGGGAACAAGCTCGCCGCCGTTTTGCTCTGGCTGACGTGAGGCGCGATGCGTGACGAGTGAAACATCGGAACACGGATCACGCCTCACGTATCACACCTTTCTATGATCCGCTCACAGTTCACCCTCACGCTTTTAGGCGCGGCTTCTCTGCTGGCCTATCTCGCCGCGCTGGGGCTGGGCGATTTGCGCCGGAACATTATCGGCTTTGAGGTCGCGTTCTTCGCGGCCTTTACCCTTTACCTCGCCGCCATCGCGCTCGTCCTGCGCGGACCGCAAGGGGAGGTTGGGAGTTGGAGATTGGGATTGGGGATTTTTCTCTTCGCCCTCCTCTTCCGCCTCGTCCTCCTCCCCTCCCGCCCTACCCTCTCCGACGACATGTACCGCTATGTCTGGGATGGGCGGGTGCAGGCGCACGGGATCAGCCCCTACCGCTACCCGCCGAAGGCAGAAGAACTGGCGGAATTGCGCCAGGGGGACAAGGCCGTATGGCGCTACGTCAATCGCAAGGAATACGTCACCGTCTATCCTCCCGGCGCAGAGGCGGCCTACGCCGGGATCTGGCGCGTCGTGCGGGACAGCGTGACCGGGTTCAAAGCCGTCTTCGTGTTGGCCGAGCTGCTGGGCGGGGCCCTGCTCCTGCAGCTCCTGAAACACTTCGGCCAGCCGCCGGAGCGCAGCCTGATTTACCTCTGGAGTCCGCTGCTCGTCTTCGAAGTAGCGCACGCCGGGCACGTGGACGGCCTGATGCTCCCGCTCCTCATCGCCGCGTTCTGGGCGCGGGCCAAAGACCGTCACTGGCTAGTGGGCGCCTGCCTCGGCGCGGCGACGCTGGTCAAGCTCTTCCCTGGCCTCCTGCTCCCGGCTCTGTTGCCCCTGCCTCGCCCGTGGTCGTGGAAAGGCCTCCGCGCTCCCTTGAAAACGCTCGTCGCCTTCGGAGGCGTCATCGCCCTGGGTTACCTTCCCTACCTCGCCAGCGGCGGAAGCGCCCTCGGCTTCCTGCCCAAGTATTTCGCCGAGAACTTCAACCTCGGCCTGGCCCGTGAGCTGTTCACCCTGGCCGGTCATCTCCACCTCCCCCGCTCGGACGTGGCGAACGCCGTCACCTTTGGCGGGCTGGCAGTTCTGGGCGTGATTTTCACGCTCTGGCCCGCCCCCTCCGCGCGGGCGGCGCTCATCCGCTGCGTCTGGCTCATCGGCTGGTTCACTTTGTTCACGCAAAATCTGTTCGCCTGGTACCTGCTCTGGCTCCTGCCGCTCATCGCCCTGTTTGTCGAGCCAGGCCGGCTCTTCGGCCTCAAACTCGCGCCGATGTCCGCCTGGCTCATCTTCAGCGGCACAATCGCCATCTCCTATATGTTCTTCATCCCCTGGAAGGTCATCCTGGCCGCGCAGCGCGCCGAATACTGGCCGCTCTACGCGCTGCTGCTGGCCTCGCTCGCGCGCCGTTTGCGCGACATCCTGCCGCAGGTCCTCATTCGCGTTCGCGCCTGGCGTCCAAGTCAGGCCGCCTCATGAAGTCCATGCCCCCCGCGCTCCTCCACGCCTCGCGCTACGCCTGGCGCTCGACGCTCTACGCGCCGCATCTCGCGCTGCTCGGCGGCTTTGCAGCCCTGCTGGTTTACTGGGTCGGCCTGATCGCGCCCTACAACCTCTTCGCGCTGAAACTCAAGCCTCTGCAAGACATCGCCAAGCTGACCCGCGGCCAGCCGCTGGGCCAGGCCGGCTTCGTGCTGACGTTTGCCGCCCTCTCCGGCCTGTACTACCTCCAGTGGCGTAACTGCCGCCCGGCTGACCCGGCGCCCGACGAGAGACACAAACGGGCGATGTGGCTGGCGCTTCTGACCGGCTTAGTCGTCGTCAATCTATCCATGCTCTGGCTGTACCCGGTCGGCGCGGCGGACATCTTCGACAACATCATGCGCGGGCGCATCGCCGCGGTCTACGGCGGCAACCCTTTTTACAAGATTCCGAGCGACTACGCGCGCGACTCGTTCTACCGCTACATCGCCTGGAGGTATTCGCCCTCGGCCTACGGCCCGTTGTGGGAACTGCTCTCCGCCGGGACCAGCCGTCTCGTCGGCGATAACCTGCTGGTCAACGTGCTGGGCTTCAAACTGTTGGGCCTGCTGTTCTATTCTGGGTGCATCGCGCTCGTCGCCGGGATTCTGAACCGCCGCGCGCCGGAACGCGCCTTGCAGGGCGTGTGCCTGTTCGCCTGGAACCCGCTCGTCATCTACGAGACGGCGGGCAACGGCCACAACGACATCGTCATGATCTTCTTCATCCTGCTGAGCCTGTACGCGCTGCTCAGCCGTCGTTTCACCTGGGCCGCGCTGGCGCTCACGGCCGGCGCGCTCGTCAAGTTCATCCCCATCCTGCTGCTCCCCGTCGCGCTTGTCGCTGGCCTGCGCGCCCAGTCCACCCGCCAGGCCCGGTGGCGCTTCCTGCCCGGCGCGCTGTTGGCGTGTCTCGTCCTCGTCATCGCAGCCTATGCGCCCTTCTGGCGCGGCGGCGACCC
>DATDRS010000289.1:0-5229 GCA_035291605.1 Anaerolineales bacterium
TCGCTCCCGTCCTCGAGGGCCAGGGCGATCCGGGAGTTGGTTTGCAAGTTTCGGGCCTTCACGCTGTCCGGCGCGGTGCAGATGTACCAGCGGCCCCCGTCCATCACGAACCACACAGGGACGAGGTGCGGACGGCCGTCCGGGCGAACCGTCGCCACCCACACGTTTTGCGCGCTGTCCAGCCGCCCATCCTTTGCCATCACAGGAAATTATACAGCGAGTCGGGCGGCGCAGTATAAGTGTAGGGGTTGGCGCATTAGATTCCCGTATGCGGGCGGCTAGCCGGATGGCTAGGGCTTTCGCTTCCGGGTGAACCGAATAGAATCAGGCGCATGGCCGACCAGCCTATCTTCGTGCACGGACGCCTGCCCCCGTGGGGGCGGGAGTTGTTCCGGGGGACTTTGGCGACGCTGTTCACCATCCTCACCCGCCTGGAGGTGCGTGGCCTCGAGCGGTTGCCCGCCTCGGGCGGATTCATCGTCTCGCCCAACCACCTGAGCTACTTCGACGCGCCCCTCATGTTCTCCCTGCTTAAAGGGCGCAAGTTAACGGCCTTCGCCGCCGATACGTATCGCCGCTACGTGTTCTTCCGCTGGATTGTGGAGACCATAGACACGATCTGGGTGCGCCGCGGCGCGATTCCCCCCTCGACGTTGAAGCTTGCGCTCCGGGCTCTGCGCGAGGGGAATGTCCTCGGCCTCGCGCCCGAAGGCACGCGCAGCCCCACGCACGCCCTGCAGACGGGCAAAACCGGCGCGGCGTTCCTGGCGATGATGACCGGCGCGCCGATTGTGCCGGTAGCGATCACGAACACCGAAAAGGTCGGCGCCGCGCTCAAACGCTTCCGGCGGATTCGCGTGACGATCACTTTCGGGGAGCCGTTCACGCTGCCCGAACCGCCCCGCCACGAGCGCGAGGCAATACTGGAGGCCTATACGACCGAAATCATGTGCCGCATCGCGGCGCTGCTGCCGGAGGCGTATCGGGGCGTGTATGCGGAACATCCGCGTTTGAAGGAGTTATTGACGGAATAAGCCGGCAGGGGAGATTCCCCCGAAGCCCCCGCGCATCCCTGCCGTTCTAAAGCGGTTTGAATTGTTCAAAAGACTGCCGACAGTTGTTGCAGTAGTGAATCGCCCGGCAGAGGGTGGGGCCGAAGGCGCTTTCGAGGACCGTGTCTTCCGAGCCGCAGTAGGGGCAGGCCACGAATTGAATTTGAATCAGATCCAACGCGCCCTCGCGCCGCCGGGGCGGGGCGAGGCCGAACTCCCGGAGCTTGCGGCGGCCGGCCTCGCTGATGCGGTTCGAGTCCCACGGCGGGTCGAAGGTGATCTCCGCCTTCACGTTTTGGACGCCCAGCGCGCGGAGGCGCTGCTCGGCCTCGGCGCGCATGACCTCGACCGCCGGACAGCCCGCAAAGGTAGGCGTGATCCTGATCCGCACGCGGTCCTCCCCAATTTCCACGCCCGCAATCAGGCCCATCTCGACAATCGAGACCACGGGGATTTCGGGGTCTTTCACGTCTTGAAGAGCGGTGAGGATTTCAGCCTCGGTCAACATCGCGTTGCTGGAAGCGTCTGAATGTCGAAGTGTCGGGGTGTCAAAGTGCCATGCGGCACTCCGATACCGGACACCTTGACCGTCACCAGACCGCCTCCGGGTCGCTCCGAAACACCAATTGCATGTCGTTGAGCAGCGCCGTGAGATGCTCGGTGTGTTGGCCGCGGCGTCCACCTTCGACCGGCGCGGCGGTGGGCAGGGCCAGTCCGGCCTCCGTCAGAATCGGCGTGATGAGCGCGAGCCACACTCTTTTCAACTCAACCTCGGGGGCGCACAGGCCCTCAGCCGCCATCGCGGCGTCCGCCTCGGCCGTCTCAAACAACCCGAGCGCGTAGGGGTAGGCGTGATCGAGCGCGGCCTGCATGCGGGCGCGGCTCTCGGCGGTGGCCTGGCCGAGGTGCGTCACCCACGTCTTGCCGTGCATAAAGTGATACTTCTCCTCGCCCGCGAACTTGCGCGCGGCCTGAGCGAGCGGGGCATAGGCTGATTGCGACAGCGCGGCCAGGCGCACCGTCTCGGCGGCGTCGTACAGGAACTGCCGGGCGACGCTGAACGCCCAATCGCTTTTGGGCAGCTCGACGAGTTGGGCGCAGTGGAACGCAGAGGCGTCACGGAGGAAGGCTAGCCGGTCGGGGTCGGCCTCGCCCAGAGCGTGCAGGAGCGAATAGTAAATCTGCGCGTGGCCTAACTCGTCCTGCGCCATCGAGGCGAAGGCGATATCCTCTTCGACGATCGGTCCCAGCCCCGTCCACTCGGTGTTCCGGTGGCCAATGATCACCTCGTCATCTGCAAGGCGGAAGAGCAATTCCTTGAGGGCGATCTGGTTCATGGTTTAATCTCCCTCGCCCTTCTTGCCTCTCATCTTCTTAACGACCTTATACCCAAACGCCTCGCGGTAACTCTTGTCGGTGGCGTGCTGGAACATGTCGGCGTCGGCGTAAGCGCTGGCGGTGATGTCTTCGGCGCGCACGACCCACAGGTTCACGCAGGCCATGCGCCGCGCATACTGCTCTTTGGCGAGGACCAGCGCCATCTCCGGGTCGGTCGCGTGCACCGAGCCGACGTGGACGTGAGGTTCACCCCGCGCCTTTTGGTGAAAGACTTCGTAGACTTCCCACTGCGTGTCCATTGCAGATTTCGGATTTCAGATTGCAGATTGTAATCGCCTCCACAATCCGCAATCTCAAATCTACGATCTAGAATTCAAGGCCGCCCGCACCCATGCGCCGTCTTCGTGCGCCATGCGCCGGACGGCGAGCCGCTCCTGGTTACACGGGCCGTCGCCGTTGATCACGCGCTTGAACTCGTCCCAATCCGGGTCGGAGAACTCCCACTCGCCCGTGTCCGGGTTCTTGCGGAGGTGCGGGTCGGGGACGGTCAGGCCGAGTTCCCAGATCTTCGGCACGTACTGGTCGAGGAACTCCTGCCGCATTTCGTCGTTGGTCCTGATCTTTACCTTCCAGCGCATCAGGATTTCGGTGTGCGCGGAGATTTTGTCGGGCGGTCCGTGGAAGTGCATGATGGGCCGCCACCAGCGGTTGAGCGCGTCCTGCACCATCGCGCGCTGCGCCTTCGTCCCGTTCGCCAGCGTCACCACCGAGTCGTAGCCGTACTTCAAGTGGAACGACTCTTCGTAGCAGATGCGCTTGAGCGCGCGGCAGTACGGGCCGTACGACCCCTGCGCGTTCGTGTTCTGATTGATGATGGCCCCCGCGTCAATGAGCCAGGCGATCACCGCCGTGTCCGCCCACGTGGGCGTGGGATAGTTGAAGACGTTGGAATACTTGGACTTGCCCGAGAGCAAATCTTCGATCATCTGCTCGCGGCTTTTGCCCAGCGTCTCCGCCGCGCGATACAGCAGTTGCGCGTGCCCGACCTCGTCCTGCACTTTGGCGATGAGGGCCAACTTGCGGCGGAAGCCCGGCGCGTGCGGGATCCACTTCCCCTCCGGCAGCGCGCCGACGATCTCGCTGTGCGCGTGCTGCTCGATCATGCGGATGAGCTGGCGGCGATATTCGGCGGGCATCCAGTCCGGCGGCTCGATCTTCTCGCCGCGCGCGATACGGGCCTCGAACTCGGCCAGCTTCTCCGGGTCCTCGTTGGCAATCGGGGATTGCTTGATGTCGGTGAAGGTTGTTGTCCCGTACATCCGTATCTCCTTCCACAGTGCGTATTGCGTACCGAAACGGACTACGTGCTACGCAATACGTCACTCAAGCCGTTCGGTAGAGTCCATTGAGCAACATATCCGCCAGCGTACTGCCGACTTCTTCCGCCGTCATCGGCCCGTCGGGTCTGTACCACTGATGCGTCCAGTTCAACGCGGACAGCACCAGCCGCGCGGCGAAGCGCTCGTCCACCGGGGCGAAGATGCCCTCGTGGATGCCCTGGCCCAGCAGGTTGCGGAACAGGCCCTCGTACTCATCGCGCCGTTTGGCGAACGCCGCCCGCTGCGCCTGCTTGAGATGCCGCCATTCGTTGAAATAGACCGCAGAGGCATCCAGATTGTGCGTGATTACGCCGACATGTGCGATAATGGCCTTGCGGAGTTTGAGCGGCGTGGCCTCCGCCGAGGCCATGATAGGCCGCAGGGCGGCGAAGAATTCGTCCGCCGCGCGCGTGGCGATGACCCACAACAGCTCCTCTTTGCCGCCGATGTGATGGTACAGGCTCGCGCCCCTCACCCCCACGGCCTTCCCGATGTCCCGGATCGAAGTGGCAAGATAGCCTTTCTCCCGGAAGAGCCGCTCGGCGGCGGCAAGGATCTGGTCTTTGCGGGGCGGGCCGTTGGTTTGTCTGGGCATAAGCAGTCTGCCTAACGCGTGTTAGGTCACGACCTACAGAGTAATCGGAGTTCATTCGCCTGTCAATATTGTGAGCAATGTCACTGCAACCCACCCCAGCGTGGCGCGTATGATAGGTTGAAACCAGCAAAGATTGAGGAGAACAAAATGAAACGCTATTTTCTACTACCCGTGGCGGCGCTCGCGCTGGCCGCCCTGGCCTGCTCAAGCATCAACATCAACGTCCCCCGGCTGAAAACCGGGCCGACCGAGACGCTCACCATCAACGAACCGCTCCCAGAAGGGAATGAGGTCGTGGACGTGACCATCAGCATGGGGGCGGGCAAGTTGAATCTTGCGGGCGGGGCCGAGGGCCTCGCCGCGGGCGAGATCAAGTACAACGTGGAGGAGTGGAAGCCTACGGTCACCAACAAGGACGGCCATCTCACCATCGAGCAGGGCAGTGCGAAGGACAACTTTGGCATCCCTGAAGACGGTGATAAGGTGGTCAACGAGTGGGATCTGAAACTTGGCGACGCGCCGATGTATCTCGTCCTCAACGCGGGGGCCTACGACGGCACGGTGGACTTGAGCGGCCTGCGCCTGCGCCACCTGGAAATCAACGACGGCGCGAGCAATGCCGAGGTGCTCTTCGACTCGGTAAACCCGGAAGAGATGGACAAGCTGGCGTACAAGACCGGCGCATCCACTGTCAAGCTCGCCGGCCTCGCCAACGCCAACTTCACGGAGATGGACTTCACGGGCGGCGCAGGGTCTTACACCCTCGACTTCTCCGGCGAGCTTCAGCGCGATGCGACCGTGAACGTCAAGGCCGGGGCGAGCACCGTGCGGATTGTGGTTCCCGAAGGTGTGGCGGCGAAAGTGA